>DDXI01000121.1 GCA_002347475.1 Peptococcaceae bacterium UBA2264 | reverse complement strand
AATTTTATCAGGCATATCGGAAACGGGCTAAAATCGAAAGAAAGAACGCTCATCTAATGCAGCATGGCTTGAGAAAATCACGTTATATAGGAAGAACAAAGACTTTGCTGCAGCTGGCCTTCACGTCTGCAGCGGTAAATATCAAGCGCATCTTTAAGTTAGCCAAGGGTAAAGTCTGTCTTTTTTGCAGGCTTCAAGAGGTGCTTCAAGGGTGCTGAGGTAAACAAAGATGCTTACGTGTCTTTAAGAAGTGTTCATTTTAAAATATCCGTTTCAGTCAGATAAATTCATAACCATAATTATATTGGTGAATGCGTTAAAAATGGTGGTTTTGAAACGCTTACCTAGACGGAGAAATTAACAGTATGAGTTATTTTCTGGATTTCCCTTATGAGAAAGACTGATCCAAAAACAATATAACTACATAACTACATCAAAGATGTAGTAAGTGAAGGATTTTTTAAAGAACGTGAAATGCCTAGATTTTCAATCGCTGAAAATCTAGGCTTATTTTTAGGCAACGCTATTTGTTCCGCCGCTTACATAATTTGGTCCTTTTCTCATTTCCAGATGTTACAATTTGTATACTTCATTTGAAGAAAGTACTCTAATACCGTTTTTCTTCAAGATCTCCACTGCCTTGTCAGGAGATTCTACTCTTAAAATTACAAGCGCCTGATCATTTGCTTTCCCTACAAAAGCATACATGTATTCAATACTGATTGAAACTTTATCTAAAATATCCAACACAGTGGATAGACCTCCAGGCTTATCAATAACCGCTATGGCAATAACATTTGTACAACTTACAGCAAAGCCGTTTTCTCTGAGTATCAGTTCTGCTTCTTCCGGTTTATTAACAATTAAGCGTAGAATACCAAAGTCGGTTGTATCTGCGACAGATAGAGCACTGATATCAATATCTTTATCTCCCAAAATCTTGGTTACTTCTGCGAGTCTGCCCAATTTATTTTCAAGGAAAACAGAAAGTTGTTTTACTAACATATTATTTCCTCCTTTTACAGATTTCTTTTATCAATAACTCTTTTAGCTTTTCCTTCACTACGTTCGATAGTTTTTGGTTCAACCAGTTTGATTTTAGCACTTATACCCAGGATGAAATCGATTTCTGCACTGATTCTTCTTTCAATATCTTCCAGCTTCTTTACTTCATCAGAGAACAACGCCGGAGTCATTTCAACCCACACTTCCATGGAATCAAGATTGCCTACCCTGTCAACTATCAGTTGATAATGAGGGGCTACCTCACCAAAATTCAGCAGGACACTCTCAATTTGGGACGGGAAGACATTTACCCCTCTGATAATCAGCATATCGTCGGATCTTCCGGTTACCCGGTTCATCCTGACATGGGTTCTGCCGCAGGTACATGTTTCATAATTAAGTGAAGAGATATCTCTTGTTCGATATCTTAATACAGGAAATGCTTCCTTGGTAATTGTCGAAAAGACAATCTCACCTTTTTCTCCCGGCGGCAAAACTTCCAGTGTTTCTGGATTGATTATTTCAGGCACAAAATGATCCTCAAAGACGTGAAGCCCGGATTTGCAGGAACATTCACTTGATACCCCAGGCCCAATAATTTCACTTAGTCCATAGATATCAATTGCCAGGATGCCAAGCCGTTCTTCTATTTCGCTGCGCATATTGAGTGACCAGGGTTCTGCTCCAAAAACCCCGGCTTTTAACTGCAGTTCCTCTTTTTTAATGCCCATTTCCTCCATTACTTCTATTAGGAATAAAGCATAAGAGGGTGTACAAGCCAAAATAGTACTTCCAAAATCCTTCATAGTCTGGATTTGTCTTTTGGTATTACCGCCTGAAATTGGGATAACCGTTGCCCCGATTTTTTCTGCTCCATAGTGCACACCCAAGGCCCCTGTAAAAAGTCCATAGCCATAGGCATTATGAACAAAAGAATCTTGGTTTGTTCCGGCACATACTAATGTTCTGGCCATTACATCTGCCCAGGAGTCCAGATCATTGCGGGTATAACCTACGACTATCTGTTTACCGGTGGTTCCTGAAGAGGCATGCAGTCGTACAACATTTCTTAAAGGCTCAGTAAACATGCCATATGGATAAGTATCTCTTAAATCCTGTTTGGTAGTGAACGGCAGCTTGGGTAAATCTTCAATTGATTTAATATCACCCGGTTCCAAACCTATCTTCTGCATTTTTTCCCGGTAATTCGGAACATTATTGTATATTCTATTAACAGTCGTAACAAGTCTTTCTGATTGAACAGCTGACATTTCATCCCTTGACATACATTCATATTTTTCATTCCAATACTTCATTTTTACAGTACACTCCAATCTTATATTGCTTGATATCCTGCATTAAATGCTTCAATATTTACATTAAGCACCTTAGCGGGAACGGTTTCCCTGATAGCCTCATCCCAAATTTGCTTGGCGATAGCTGTTTTAGCAGCCATCACACCCAATAAAACGATATTTACTGCTTTAAGATTACCGCACTGTTTGGCGATCTTCAAGGCATCTAATGTGAAAATATTCTTATATTTTTGCTTAATAATATTAATTATGTCAGAGGGATATTTGGCTGTACCTGTTATTATCGGCATAGGAGCTATTTCCTGCTCATTAATAATCATCATTCCGTCATTATTTAAATACTCAGTCCATCTTAATGCTTCAAGTTTCTCAAATGCAAGGATGATATCAGCCTCGCCCTTTTCTATTAATGGTGAATAAATTTTCGTCCCGTATTTTATATAGGTTACAACACTTCCGCCTCTTTGCGACATACCATGAACTTCAGAAACCTTGACATCATAATTCATTTTAAAGGCGATAGTTCCCAGAATCCTGCTGGCTAAAAGTGTTCCCTGTCCTCCAACCCCTACGATCATTATATTTAACTTATCCATTTTTCGCACCAGCCTTTTCTGCTATATCCTCAAATGCCTGGAAACTGCAAACTTGGGTACATAACATGCAACCTACACATAATGCTTCATCAATCTCAACGAAATCTCCCTTGTTGACAATAGCTGGACAGCCCAGTGCCAAACATCTCTTGCATCTCTTGCATTTTTCCTGATTTATCTTTAGGGCTCCCTCAAATTTAACGTCCTTTGATAAAGCACAGGGGCTTTTTGAAATAATAACAGAAGGTTCGGCTGCAGCGATCTCTTCTTTGACAATTCGTTCAAATTCCTTGATGTCGAAAGGATCAGCGACTCTTACTCTTTCAACTCCTGTTGCATTGGCAAGTTTTACTAAATCAATCTGTTTGGTAACCTCACCTTTTATTGTATATCCGGTTGTTGGATTGGGTTGATGGCCTGTCATAGCAGTTATGGAATTGTCAAGAATCAGCACTGTTGAGTTACCCTTATTATAAACTACATCTATCAACCCGGTTATTCCCGAGTGGATGAATGTAGAGTCTCCTATCACGGCTACAGTTTTCTGAGCGAACTCTGAGCCTCTGGCTTTTTCCATACCGTGGGCAGTTCCAATACTTGCACCCATACATATACAGGTATCCATAGATTCAGTCGGGGGAAGTGCGCCCAAGGTATAACAGCCAATATCACCGGTAACATTAAGTTTAAGTTTATTGAGAACATAATGCATTCCTCTGTGCGGGCATCCCGGACACATGACAGGTGGTCTTACCGGTATATTTTCCACGAGTTGTTCATTAACTTCCTGTTTAACTCCGAGTATTTTCTCTTTAATTAATTGGGCACTTAGTTCACCTGTCAAAGGGAGTACTTCTTTCCCGATAACCTTAATACCTATTTTCTTAATATAGTCCTCAAAAAACGGTTCCAATTCTTCAACAACATAAAGTGTTTCGACTTCGGATGTAAACTCGGCAATTAGTTTTTCAGGTATGGGGTATACCATCCCGATCTTCAGATAAGAAACATCTCCAAAAGCATCTTTAGCGTATTGATAAGCTATCCCGCTTGTGATTACACCGATTTTTTTATTTCCCCATTCTATGGAATTGAGATTAGACTTCTCTGAATAATCCTGTAAGGCAAGCATTCTTTTTTCAACTTCGATATGTCTTCTTCTGGCCATTGCGGGCATCATTACATATTTTGTAAAGTCTTTGTTATAATCCTTTATCTTATAGTCTGCTCTTTCCCCTGTTTCAACCGCACTCTGAGAGTGGGCTATCCGTGTTGATAATCTGACTATAACAGGGCAATCAAAGCTTTCACTTATCTCAAAAGCTTGTTTTACGTAATCCAGACATTCCTGACTGTCGGAAGGTTCAAGCATCGGAACTTTTGCAGCCCGGGCATAGTGCCTGCTGTCCTGCTCATTTTGTGAGCTATGCATTCCCGGGTCATCAGCTACTATTAGTACTAAGCCACCGTTTACACCGGTATAGGATACTGTAAACAAAGGATCTGCCGCCACATTCAGGCCAACATGCTTCATTGAACAGATCGAGCGGGCTCCTCCCAGAGAACCTCCTATGGCAACTTCCAGGGCAACTTTTTCATTAGGTGACCATTCCGCATAAACCTCATCATATTTTGCCATATATTCAGTTATCTCCGTACTTGGCGTCCCGGGATATGCCGCAGCAACTGTAGCTCCCGCCTCATAAGCTCCTCTTGCGGCAGCTTCATTACCAAGCATCAACCTTTTCATAAAATATCCCCCATTCAATTTCCAGGTAAAATTACTATACGAGGATTAATCCAGATATAAAATCTAAATTTTTATCTCCGTTAGATATTATAACCTCATTTATGATTATAGACTATAAATTTGTGTTATGTTAATTTATGTTATGTCATAAAGTTGCTTTTCAGTTGCTTTTATTTTATTGACCGAAGAAGAAAAAACTGGTATAATGTGTACAATATTTTTTATTTTATATGTAAAGTGATGATAGGGTAAAGTAGACGTTAGGACTTTTCAGGGAGGAAGCGTCTTGGACTGAAAGCGCTGCCAAAGAATTGACGTTGAAGGTTCACCTTTGAACTGCCTGACTGAAACCACTGGGGCAAGTAGGTCAGGACGGAAACTTCCACCGTTAAAAGGAAGGGGGTATAAGGAATTTTATTCCCGTACCTGCTAAGCGGAGCCTATGTAAAGGCTCAATCAGGGTGGTACCGCGAAAAACACTTTTCGTCCCTTATAGGGAGAAAGGTGTTTTTTTTATTAGTGCCTGGAGGTGATTGTATCGACAGAGACTGATATCTGATTTACATAAGATATTATAACTTCAAATTTATTAATTTTAAAGGAGGTATCTTGATGAAAAAAAGTATAAAGTCCTGGAAATTTATACCGTGTTTAGTTCTCTTGTTAGCTTTAAGCTTGATTGTTGGCGGCTGCGGTACTAATTCACAGACGGATGCAGCCGGTAAAGAAGCCTACAAAATTGGGGCAGTTATTGATATCAGCGGCAATTCCTCTTCTTTGGGAGTACCAGAACGTGATACTTTAAAAATGATGGAAGAACAGCTCAACGCCAAAGGCGGGATTAATGGACATCCTGTAGAGTTGGAAATCCTGGATAACAAAAGTACTGAACAAGAAGCAGTCACGGCAGTAAAAGGTCTCATCGATAAGGGTGTATTGGCTGTAATTGGGTGCAGTTCAAGCGGACCGTCTATGGCTATGATACCTACAGTTCAAAACGCCAAAATCCCCATGATTTCTCTGGCAGCTGCGAGCTCAATTGTTGAACCGGTAAGTGAACGGCAATGGGTATTTAAAACTCCCCAAAGCGATATTGTTATGGTAAATAAAATTATTGGTTATCTGCAGAGCAACAATCTGCAAAAGGTAGCTTTCATGAGTATGAACAACAGCTATGGTGACGGCGGGAAGAAAACATTTGCCGTTGCCGCCAAAGAAAGCAATATCACTATAGTTGCCGAAGAAAAATTTGCTGCCGATGACAAGGACATGACCCCACAACTGACCAGGGTTAAAGCCAGTGGGTCTCAGGCAGTTATCGTATGGGCAATCCCACCGTCTGCTTCTATATTAACCAAGAATTTCAAAGATATGGGACTAACAATTCCGCTTATCCACAGTCATGGCGTGGGAAATCAGAACTTTATTGATTTAGCCCAGGGAGCAGCCGATGGCGTTATCCTGCCTATAGGTAAACTCGCTGTTGCTGATCAAATATCGGCTGATGATCCCCAGAAAAAAGTACTGGATAATTACATCACTGATTATACCAAGAAATATAATTCTGCTCCTAATTCCTTTGGCGGCTATGCTGTGGATGCCTTCAATCTATTGGTTAATGCCATCGAGAAGGCCGGTGCGGACAGAACAGCTATCCGTGACCAGTTAGAAAAGACGCAGGGCTATACTGGTATTTCAGGTATTTTCAATATGTCAGCCCAGGATCATAACGGCCTGAAGCCGGATTCTGCAGTTATGGTCAGAATTGAAAACGGTAAATGGAAATTAATTAAATAAAAGAGGTATTTTCTACATGGGAGAACAACTACTACAGCTTTTGTTCAGCGGACTCACAGTAGGCAGCATCTATTCTTTAATGGGCTTGAGCATTGTTTCACTTTTTAACATTACCGGTATTCTTAACCTGGCACAGGGTGAGTTTGTCGTAATCGGTGCTCTGATAGCTGTCAGTTTATGTTCAATCGGGATGCCGATGATTGTGGTCTTTCCCGTTTCCATATTACTGGCTGCTTTACTGGGAGGATTAATAGAACGGTTGACAATCAACAGAGCTCGTGGGGCCAGCAACCTAAATATGTTAATTATCACAATAGGAATTTCTATTTCTTTGCGAGGATTGGCTCTTCTCATCTGGGGTACAGATACTTACTCGTTACCGGCATTTACTAAAGGCGGTCCCCTTTTTCTGGGGGGGGCTGCCTTAAATCCTCAGAGTATCTGGATTTTTGCTTTGGCAGTTGTGAACTTTGCCGGTATGTATCTGTTTTTTGAGCATACTTATTGGGGTAAAGCAGTAAAAGCTTCGGTTAATAACCGAACCGGAGCCAGACTCCAGGGTATTAACCCTCATACCATTTCCTTGTTAGCCTTTGTAACGGCTGGAGGTCTGGGGGCAGCAGCCGGAGTAAGTATCGGTCCAATCACTATGGTTACTTATGATATGGGATTTATGCTGGGTGTCAAGGGTTTTGTGGCAGCCGCGATTGGCGGTTTAAGCAATGTCAGCGGGGCTGTTATCGGAGGACTCTTTCTTGGTATTTTGGAAGCTTTTAGCTCAGGACTGATTTCTTCCAGTTTAAAAGATGCTATCTCTATAATTATCCTGATTTTAGTACTCCTTTTCAGACCTGAGGGAATTATCGGAGCAAAAAGGGAACGTAAGATCTAAATTTCAGTTTGGATAAATGGCATAGGTAGAGGCAAAAAGCATGAAAAAAACAACTATATTTGGAATAATCATTCTTCTGTTTATCTTAATAGTATCTTTGGTTGTAAAAAGCAATTATCTATTCAGTATTCTGATTATTATCGGTCTGTATGCGATTATTGTCCAAGGGTTAGGAATCCTGATGGGATATGCAGGACAGGTATCTTTCGGGCATGCTGCTTTTTACGGACTTGGTGCATATACAGCAGCCATTTTGACTACTCGCTATCATTGGCCGACCATAGCTGCGCTTTTGGCTGCAATCATACTGCCGGGAACTATTGCTGCCCTGATTGGCAGACAAACACTTAAGTTGCGGGAACTTTATCTGGCCTTGGCTACACTCGGATTTGGAATTTTGGTCTTCATTGCTTTCAATGAAGGCAGGGAATTTACTGGCGGACCGTCAGGCATCAGCTCGATTCCCTTTCTAAACATTGGCAGTTTTGCTTTTGACAGTGACCGGAAATTCTTTGTTTTGGTATGGGCTGTTCTGGCTCTCTTGTTACTTGGAATCAATAATCTGGTTCATTCCCGGACAGGCAGGGCGCTTCGCGCCATTCGGGAAAGTGAGTATGCTGCCGAAAATGCCGGTATCGACAGTGCCAGCCTTAAACTGCAGGCTTTCATCTTCAGCGCCTTGCTGGCTGGTCTTGCCGGGGGATTGTACGCGTTTTATATTACCTTCATCAGTCCTGCGGCTTTCAGTTACCATGCTTCAATCGAATTTGTCCTGATGGCTGTTGTCGGAGGACTGGGGACTTTCTGGGGACCTCTGTTGGGGGCGGCAGTGATAGTAGCCTTAAGCGAAATATTGCGCGAGGTAGTTCCCCTGCTGATACCGGGGGCAGGCGGTGAGTATCAGATAATCATTTATGGAATAATTCTTATCCTTTTAATGGTTTATAAACCTGAAGGTCTAAGCAGTCTTGGTGCTGTTTTTGACCGGTCTCCCAAAAGAGCGGAACAGAACACAAATAAACAGTAAGTTAATATGAGGAGTCAGGAGGAGGTGCCCATAATGATCTTGAAATTGAATGAGATAACAAAATATTTTGGCGGGATAGCTGCAGTGGAGGATGTAGAATTTGAGGTTAAGGAAGGGAACATTGTTGCTCTGATTGGTCCTAACGGTGCAGGTAAAACCACTCTCTTTAACATTATTACGGGAGCACTGAGTCCTAATCAAGGTTCGATAATATATAAAGGCAAGGATATGATCGGAAATAAACCATTTCAAATGGCTTCCGCCGGTATTACCAGGACCTTTCAGAATCTGCAGCTTTTCGGCGGGATGACGGTTCTGGAAAATATTATGGCAGGTGCTTATTTAAGAGGTAAAAAAGGTTTTCTGCAATCATTCTATACACTCCCGAGAAAATGCAGTGAAGAAAAAAGGATCAGGACAGAAGCTTTGTTCTTACTCGAAGAAATCGGCTTGGCTGAGATGGCCGAACTTCCAGCAGCTGCCTTGCCGTTCGGAAAACAAAGACTTTTAGAAATAGTCAGGGCCTTAGCCTCTGAACCGAGTCTGATATTGTTTGATGAGCCGGCTGCGGGATTAAATATTGTTGAAACAGAAACACTGACAAATTATTTAAAACATCTGAAAAAGAGAACTTCAATGATTCTGATCGAACATGATATGGAAACAATAATGGAAGCAGCCGACAGGATAGTGGTATTGGATTTTGGCCGGGTAATTGCGCAAGGAACACCTGCAGAAATCCAGGTTAATCCGGAAGTAATCAAGGCCTATCTTGGGGAGGATGAACAGATTGCTTAGAATTAAGAATCTAAGTGTCTATTATGGTTATGTACATGCCATCAAGGATATATCCCTGGAGGTCAAAGAAGGCGAACTCTTGGTGATTTTGGGTGCCAACGGGGCTGGCAAGAGTACGCTCCTGGGAACAGCAGCAGGCTTAATCAAGCCCGCTGCTGGGGAGATTTTATTTAACAATAAGGCCGTAACAGGCCAAACATCGGAACAGATTGTAAGCAAGGGTATCAGCCTTATCCCGGAAAAAAGGGAAATCTTCACTACATTGACTGTCCTTGACAATCTGCTGTTAGGTGCCTTTCATCGTTACCGCAAAAACAAGGAAGGATTAAAGAATGATATCAAAGAAATCCTGGGGATTTTTCCGGCCTTAAAAGGCAGAGAAAGGGATTTGGCAGGCAGTTTAAGCGGTGGCTTGCAGCAGATGTTGGCCATTGGGAGGGGGTTAATGTCACGTCCAGCACTTTTATTGCTTGATGAACCGTCAGTTGGGCTGGCTCCCTTAATTGTTCAGGAAATAATGGCGATTTTAGTCAACTTAAAAAAGACCGGAGTAACGATAGTGCTTGTAGAACAGAATACAAAATCAGCACTTAAAGTGGCTGACAGCGTCTTGGTGATGGAAAGAGGCGGGATTACTCATCGGGGCAGTCCCTTAGAGATAACGGCAAACTCATCTATCCAGGAGGCTTATTTGGGGCGGGCACGTTCTTAGTGCTTTCTATTAAGCGGTTTTACCTAGTAGCGCAGCCTTGCCGGAGAAGGTCTTCACCCCACAGCTTGATAACACAAGTCCGAAAAAATATGCGTGGGAGGAAGACTGATATGGGAAGGAATATTGATTACATGATGGAAATGGTTAAGGATTACCTAGCAGGAAAAACTCCCCGGTACATATTCGAGCTTGATTTTCAGACTGAGATTTTAGACCGTTACAAAAAAATGGTACGAGAAGACAAGGACTATGCTGAATATTTTTATGATCTACTTTCGGAGGACGGCGTTGATGCGGGCGACGGATTGCCAGATACCGATTTTAAACGCCTGATCAGAAAGCAGTATAACAAGGTAAAAAGTGTTGCCGATGAAGGATTCTGGTAATACCGACATTAAGCATGTACGGGACTATTTGACGCTTACGCAAAACCCCACCCCCAAGGTGGTTAAAAGCCCTGCAAAAGGGGTGAATTAAGTTGCGAAAGGGGTAAAAATCTGCAGATTCACCCCCTTGAGAAATTCTTTTGCGAAATTAAATAAGCGTTATGTGATGACGCACGTTGAGACGGCAGTATTAATAATAAGGGTGGAGAAGTAAGTGTTTGAAAAGGCTTGAAATAAGCCTTTTTTGTTTTTCTGAGCAATAAATCGGATTGCGAAAAATGTAATTTTTCGCTTCGTGGGAACATATCGAAACGTGGCCTAAACCCAGTGACAGAGCGATTTAGATGTCAGTGGTTGGTGAGTGGTCGATTTAGATGTTTTTTGAAAAAACCGAGGTTGTGTGGTCAGTATGGATTTTTACGGTAGATTTGATAAAATGGCAGTGAAATAGGCTAACCAAAATTTATGAAATACACTCATATGTTTATTAGTCGTGATTGGATATCGTAAATCCACATATATATTTTCAACGGAGGTACATATGAATCTAAGGGAGTTAATTGGAATCGGCAATAAAACCGGCAAATTGATATTTCCAATAATAATTATTAGCATCATTCTCAATATCGTATTTCCGTCTTTTTTTCTTATTGCTGGACCGTCATCTTTGTTATTAATGATTTCGACCAGTGTGCTGATCATTGGTCTTGTAAATTGTATTTGGTCACAAGTGTTAATAATACATGTTCCAAAACATAAATTGATCACATCTGGGCCATTTTCTATCGTAAAGCACCCTTTATATACAGGTGTATCTTTATTGGTCATTCCATGGATAGGATTTATATTAAATACATGGTTAGGTGTAGTGGCTGGAATAATTATATATATTATACTAAGAATGTATGCACCTGAAGAAAAAAATTATCAATTGAATTTGGTGATGCATGGGTAGAGTATGCCCAAAAAGTAAAAATTCCATGGTTGTAAAATGAATTATATACCCCGTCAAATTAAATTTGTATGGAGGTTAATATGAATAAAAAACGAGCTTTGGAGTTGTCAATATAAGTTCAGTGAAAATTTGCAAGGATATAATATTCCACAATAGGTTATGGAATCGTTTGAACACCCTTAATTCCAATTTACTCCTTACCTTTCCTTGGCTTTATTTACAGTCAAGGACAAAGCCGCTTTAGCAGTGCGAAGCATCCTTGATTGTCAAAAATAATCCTTAATTGTTCAGAATTAGGTGGTGTGGGTGTGCTGAATTTGAGTTGAAAGATGATATGATTTATATAATATAATGGCTTATGCAGCACTTCAATTCATTTGGGTTCTCAGGTTTTCGTTCAACTGGGTAGAAATTAACATTAGATCCATCAGCATTCTTTTTCCATTGAATTTTAAGAACAGATCATTAAATGATTTGCTAGGAGAAGATAATGTGGAAAAAGTGAATATTCCAGAACTGAAGATTAAAAAGCCAAACATCATTAAACCGTCTGTCCTTGTCCTGATTTTTATCTGTTTTGTCATTTTTCTCACTTTTTACATCGTTCCTCAACAAGGAGGGCTGATAACCAGTACATCTCTTTCCTCGACTGATCTGCAGAACGCTGATCCCGGCATGCAGGAGCAGATTCCGATCCAAGAAGTTGGAATGGGCGCATTTGGACGGTCGATCACCTTGTTCAATGTTATCCTAGTCAGTACGGGCGCAACCTTCGCTGTTGCGGGCGTTCTCTTTTTTGTCAGTCTTTACCCGACTTTTGCCACCAATCTATTTCACTTGTATTGGTGGCCGTTATTCTTCGAAGCCATATTTTTTGCAATAGAGATCGCTTTCCTTTATACATACTGGTTCACATGGGACGAAATTTCCAATTTATGGCATCAGTTCTTAGGTTATGGCTATGCTATCGCGGTGATGCTGCAGACTTTCTTGATCAATATGGTCGCCGGAGGTATGCTGACGCCCGGTGACGAAATAACCTGGGGAAGCAATGGGATCATAACGCTGGATTGGGCCAAGGCTATGAGCTGGTGGTTAAATGATACCGTCTGGAGACTTCAGTTCCACAGGATGGCTGCGGCCATCTCCTATATTGGATTTATTCTTGCCATGCTAGGAATTTTTCATTATATTAGCAAAAAATACAAAGCAGCGAGAAGAGAATGGGATTGGTTCGCTTCTTATGGGATCGCATGGGGTCTTTTCGGGCTAGTTCTCCAGCCTATCTTTGGTTTGCTGTATATGATACAGATTCAGGGACCTCAGCCAAATGCATTCGAAATGATCATGCATGAGTCACGCGCCTGGGAGATGCTCCTGATGGTGTCGCTTCATTATGCGTGTTTTTCCTGGTTCAGCCTGCCTGGCTGGGAGCAGACAGCATCAATGATCCGGCAGCCTGGCAGAACCCGATCGGAACAAAGGATTTCAAATATGCAGCGCTGTTTATTCTGGTGATTATTGGCACGTCAATACTCACCATCGATTCATTGTCACTAGGCAGCATGAAAGAGTCTGAATGGGGTAATTTGACACACTCCTCTCGCATCGCTGGAATTATGGCCGGTATTTTGGGGATGTGGATCGTAGTCGTGATGGGATATGTACGGGAGTCGGTAAGATCTCCATGGCTGATATACGATATTATTCCGATTCCGGGGGGGAGCAAATATCCGTCTCCGATCTCAATTTCCAAGATATTTATTGTATGGGCAGTTGTTCTGGTTGTTGTAACCGTTATTTTCTGGTTCACATCAAAAGTGACAGCGCATCATCCAGAGAAAGCAGAAGAGGTATAAGATGGATTTGGAATATCAATTGCGCGTAGAGGCCGATGAAATCATTATCGGTTTTCCCGATGGAGTACAAAACTGCTTCAAAAAGCTCGACTTTCCGCAATTGTTTTTCGAATGGCAGTCAGAGGCCAGAATTGAAATGTTCTCATTGATGGATCAGGCAGGAGCGACTGCCGCTAAAATGATGCCAGTACATTTGCCGACGATGGGAACCATCAGCAACGATGTTTTTCCGATTAACCTCATCACCAGGGGCATGGGCTTATTGCTAAAAGCATCTATCCTTGATCAAGTCACTGAGTCTTTCGAATCAGCCAGAAAGCGCGGAACCTGCCAGGTTCCGGAAAAAAGCCTAAGAGATCGCCTGTCAGCCGCCCGTGTTTTCTATGCGGATCCATCGAATTATGATCCTACCATATTAGGTGGATTGGAAATTTTTGAAGGCCGGACGTCACAGAATTTAGCCAAGAATCCTTTAGTTGCATTGTTGTTTAGCGGTGCGGCTCCTAAATTTCCCAGTTATCAGTTTAATGGCGTTATTGAAGTGATTGATGGCGACAATCCGGATTATAGATTTCTTTTAGCAGCTAGGGAATCGTTTGCTCATGACGCTTTTCATGTTCATCAAGTCAATTATCCGTTCAGATATTTGTTTCATTTGGCTGAAATCAGAGATAAGACACCATATTCAAGAAAGTAACTCAATTGATATTGGATGGAGGATAGCGCGTGATCTACAAAAATGTGTTGGTTGCTCTTGATGGCTCGATCTTTTCCGACTATGCGGCAGAGGCCTCGATAGCAATAACAGAAAATGAAAAGGAGTCGTCTTTGACTGCCTGTCATGTATACGCAGCAAAATTGCATTTTGACCGGTTTTCGGCCATGGAGGATGGGCTTCCTCAACATTATCAGGAGGAAGAGAAGCTTATTTATCTCCGAAACACGCATGATGCATTAATCGGAGACGGGTTAGAGCTGATATCAGATTCTTATACTAAAAAACGGGGAGAAACAGCTAAAGTAAAAAAGATTGCTTGTAGAAGCATATTGCCGGAAGGGAAGAATTTCAAGGAAATTCTTCGAATTATTTCAGAACAGAAAATTGAATTGACTGTTCTTGGCGCTTGGGGGCAGGGTCGAACTTGGTGATCTGGGAAGTGTTGCTGAAAGGGTTTTGCTCTATGGATCTTCCTCCGACACCTTGATTGTCAAAAAGAAATGGAACTTCAAAGCCCATCTGATCGTTGTTGGAATTGATAGCAGCAACAACAGCTATACTGCACTGAGCAAGGAGTGTGGTATTTCCCAGGTCAAGCACATACGGCAATACGAAGCAGTTGACGAATTGCCTGCCGGTCAGCAAATGCAGATGGATTTTGGACAAATCAGCTTACAAAGCAGCAGTGGCAGAAATGTGACACTCTACTTTGCCACCTTCGTCTTGGCTCATTCCCGACAAAAATATGTCGAATGGCTTGACCGGCCATTTACAACCAGGGATCTGATCAAGGTTCATGAGAACGCCTTTGAATACTATGGGGGAATGAGCCAAGAAATTGTCTATGATCAGGATCATCTGATACTGGTCAGCGAAAATGGAGGCGATCTGGTTCTGACCCATGAGTTTGCCGCTTACCGGCAGACCCGAAGATTCAGAATCTACATGTGCCGTAAAGCTGACCCGGAAAGCAAAGGGAAAGTTGAAAATGTAGTGAAATTTGTAAAAAGGAGCTTCGCCAGGCACCTTACTTTCCATAACCTTGCCAAGCTGAACGAAGACTGTCTGGCCTGGTTAGAAAGAACAGGAAATGGTAAAGTCCACAATACAACAAAAAAGATACCGGCAGAAGTGTTCGTCCTCGAAAAACAACACCTTATCCCGGTACCCCCCAAAATAAATATTTCCACTACCAAGATTATAACCAGATTGATCCATAAAGACAATACCATAACCTATCGGGGAAACCGTTATGCCTTGCCTCTGGGCAGTTACGCAGTGGATAGATATGTGGAAGCCCGGGAAGATGAAAACATGCTGGTGATATTAGATCCTGATACAAACGCAGTAATTATCAGTTATCCTCTTTCCAGGGAGAAAGGACGTCTTTTTAAAAGTAGTGAATGCCGGCGGGAAAAGGATAAGGGTATAGACGTATACCTCAAAGAAGTAGCCGGATTACTCAATGAATCCCCGGATGCCTGGCGCTTTCTTAAACTTGTGCGGCAGACCAGGCCCCGCTATATCCGGGATCAACTTAAAATTATCAAGGATAACTGCGCCGCTAAGACTTGGCAGGTATATGAGCAATCTTTCCATTTCTGCTTGAAACACAAGCTCTACTCTGCCACCGAGTTGGTGGATGCTCTGAATTATTTCACTGAACAAAAAAAAAGCTTGGCAGAACAGGAGCCCTTGTTTCCGATTAAGCCGGTGGATGAGATGGACCGCTCAGTCTTGAATACCAGGGTGGAAATACGTGATATAGCCATATATGTTAAGGAATTAAAAGGAGCGAATCAATGCCAGGAGAACTTGAACAAATAAAAGATTACATGACTCGTTTGCATATGACTGAAGCTGCTGCTGTTGTAGCCGAAATGCTCATGAATGCTCAGGTTAAGGAAACCAGTTACCAGTCCTTTCTGTTGACTTTGCTGGAATATGAAATAAAACTGCGGGAAGAAAAACAACTTGACCGCTTGTACAAACTGGCCTCTTTCCCCGAATGCAAAACCTTGGATGACTTTGACCTTAAAGAACAAAATTCTCTGAGTAAGAAACAGTTGCTGCAATTCTGGATCGGCTTATTCACAAGAGTGAAGTTATCCACTGAAGCGGTGACAGCTACCGGATAAAACATCGCCAAACCATTTTTGGCAATAACTAGGTGTTTAATATTATTTATCATTTTTTGTTCATTTTTACTTGACGGTTACAGCCTTTTCAGATCGTCGTTTAGATATTCATCGGGATTAAGTTCCGGCGAATAGGAAGGCAGGTAGAACACTTCAATTTTCTCTTTGTTTTCCTCCAGCCAGGCTTTGACCAGTATGCTGTGGTGAACCCGCAAGTTGTCGAGGATCAAATATACTTTTTTGTCAGCGTCACGGATCAGTCGTTTCATAAACGTGATCAAACAATCCGCGTTCATGGATTCCTGATAGAATATGAAGCGCAGGGTGCCGTTATTGGAAATTGCAGAAATCACATTGATCCTGGATTTTTTGGCGTTCAATTGGATCAAAGGGGTCTGCCCGATGGGGGCAAAGCCGCGGGCCTGGTATTCCGTGTTTTCGATTCCGGTTTCATCTCCCCAGTAGATTTCAGCCTTTTCTTTTCTGGCGCGGGCCACGATCGCCGGATACTCCTCATCCAGCCACTTCTGAACAATGACAGGATGCTGCTCATAAGCGCGCTTTGCCGGTTTCTGACAGCTGAAGCCCCAGCGTTTCAAATAATCGGTTATAGTGCGCTGCGGAACCTCTTGGCCATATTTGTGCCTGATCAGTTCCTGGAGCGCCTGACGGGTCCAAAGAGCAAATTTGAACTTTAGCTGATCGGGAGTTTTATCAAGCAGGGTTCTCTTGATGTCACGTTCTTGTTCCGCCGAAAGCACCTTGCATTCTCCCACTCGACGACCGCGCTGTTTTTTGGCGATTGCTCCTTTACCGCCTTTTTGATACTTGTTCCATACGATCGACGTATGGGAGGCACTGGTTCCAACGATTTCGGCCACTTCATTATTGGAAATACCTTTTTGCCGTAGTGCAACGATCGTTCGCCGCTGCTCCTCTTGGGCCTCTTGATTTAGGGTTCGTGCATCTCGTTTTTCCATAGGGAGATTATATCATATTTTATCTATTTAGACACCGAGTTAATAGATAATAATAAATGCTCTCTTTTCAATAGGTTTGAATAATTTCCCCGCCTGATCTGGCTACAAAGCCAGACTCCCTAGCTGAATCAAAACGGCTGTTTTAATGAAAAGTCAGAGGCTTCCTGCGAAGCCTCTGACCGAAAACTGGTTGCTGATTATACGTGAAATTGCACTTGTCTTGTTATTTGATCAGTTTTCTCGCAATCCCTGCGCCGCTAAGAGCCAGGATGCCCGCGAGGGCATATGGCAGTAGACCGGGCACTCCAGTCTTAGGGATCTTCTTGTCTTGCTGAACCGACTGGTAGGTGAAATTTTGCGGAACAAGTACGGTGTCGATCACATGGATCACACCATTGCCGGCTACGATATCGGCCGAAATCACGTTGCTGGCATTGACTTTTACTCCGCCATTAAGATCGAAAACGAGATTTTCCCCATTCAGGGTCTTGGCGGCGAGACCATCGGAGAGGTCGGTGCTCATTACTTTTCCGGATACGACGTGGTAGAGGAGTACTTTTGACAAATCCGGCTGATTCAGCAGGTCAGCAGCGCTGATCCCCAAATTGGCGATAAGTTTTTCAAAGGCTGCATTGGTGGGTGCGAATACGGTGAAGGGTCCTTCGCCCTGAAGGGCACCAACCAAAT
Organism: Peptococcaceae bacterium UBA2264; assembly: GCA_002347475.1. GTDB lineage: Bacteria > Bacillota > Desulfitobacteriia > Desulfitobacteriales > Desulfitobacteriaceae > UBA2264. The sequence continues at coordinate 5,897 of DDXI01000121.1, read as the reverse complement.
CAGCTTTTTGCAGCGCCGCTACAAGGATGCTGAAATCGCTGTTGGAAAGGGCAACGTCAACAACGGTAGCTGGAACCGCCGGTTCTTGTGTGAGCTGGAATGTAGACGGCACCAGGACGGTGTCAATCACATGGATCACGCCATTGGTTGCCTCGATATCGGCAGCGGTCACATTTGAGCTGTTGATCTTCACGCCGCTTGTTAAATCGACTGTGATGGTCTGGCTGCTGAGTGTCGTTGCCTGCATGCCATTTTGCAAGTCTGTACTCATGACTTTTCCGGATACCACATGGTAAAGGAGAACCTCTTTCAGCTGGGGATGATTGAGAAGATCCTCTGCAGTGATCCCCAAGGAGGACAGCAGTTTCTCAAAGGCCGCATTGGTTGGCGCAAATACGGTAAAAGGTCCGTCACCCTGTAAGGCACCCACCAGGTCTGCTTTCTGCAGCGCCGCCACCAGGATGCTGAAGTCCTGGTTCCCAGCGGCGATGTCAACGATGTCCTGTTCAGCTGCAAAGGCCGGTTCACCCATGAGAAGGACGAGGCAGAAAAGAATGCTTACAAATACTCTGCTTATTTGTTTCATGTTTTTTCCTCCTCGTATAATAGTATTAGATCCCGCCGGTTAGTGTAATTTCCAGTTAGGAAACACGACCCGGGGAACCGGTTCCCGGTTCTGAAGAATCCATTTGTTCATGAACCCAGGATAGCCACATCCGACCTGTAAGCGCGCGATTATGGGTTGTGGGTAAGCCTCTCATGTCCGGACTTTTCTTCAGATACTGTGGTTAAACTCTTCAACTGAATATAGAACACTTCCTGAAATCAGTAATTCTTCTTTTATGCGTTAATTTATAACGATTTGGATCATGGTCCATTGACAGGTTACTGACTTCAATAGTGTGCTTAGAATCCGGCCAGCCAGAGTTGCTGTCTTCGCTGTCGCTCGGCTGGTTTTTTATACCTTTTTCGTGCATCCGTTTTTATTAATCAATAATAACAGGATCTTAGCCGTCGTGGTTGTGGAGAGTGGGGATAAGTTCTCTTGAGGAATACCTCATATGACTTATCCCAGTCCTGTGGTCAACCTGAGGCAAAGCAGAAGGTTGTCCACACTACGGCACTATCCACAACCCTTTTGTCTATCATTATCCTTCTTGTTTCTCAGATCTGCTCATGGGACAATGGGACCGACAGGTACTTTTCGGGATATTTCTGTTCCTCCTTGCGGATCCTCCGGGATACTGCTTGAAAGAGCCTGCTACCCGTGGTCCATCATCGAGTATCTAACCGCTAGTTGCACCGGTCAGGAATTCGGGGGGTAGCACCCACACTGTCGTTTTCCTGTACATGAGTTCTGATGACGAGGCTGCTTTAGATGGTTCTCATGGGCACCCAGGTCTGAGAAGTATTTGATTATTTCTGGAAGGGAGGTGTGGATATGGCAAATCTTTTGGTGGGTATTGACGTGAGCCTCCGGAATCATGCTGTACAGTTCATGAATGATTCCGGTGATGCTTTGGCTTCTTTTTCCGTTGCTAACGATTTAACCGGCGCTGAGTCGCTGCTCCAGCGCATCCTGCATTCGGCGGATAAATACTCGACAGATATGATCCGGGTAGGCATGGAAGCCACTTCTAATTTAGGCTGGCATTTAGCTCATTTTTTGAATGCAAGGTTTCATGATGTCACGCAGGTTAAAGCTCAGGTCTTTGTCCTTAATGCAAGAAAAGTGGCCCGTTTCAAGAAGGGGTATGATTCTCTTCCCAAGAACGACCGCATAGATGCCTGGGTAATTGCAGACCAGCTTCGATTTGGCCGTCTTCCTCATGCTTTGACCTCTGCTGTTCAATACGAAGCTCTTCAACGGCTGACCCGTACGCGCTTTCACCTGATGAAAAATATTGCGCGTGACAAAACCTACTTCTTGAATCAGGTCTTTCTTAAATTCAGCGGCCTGCGCCAGGATAACCCCTTTTCCAACCTGTTCGGGGCGACCTGCCTCGCCGTTTTGCAGGAGCTCGAACCAGAACAGATCGTTTCCATGTCCATAACCGAGTTGGTCGATTTTTTGAAGGAAAAAGGGAAAAACCGCTTTGACAACCCGGAAGAATTAGCTGCCTATTTACAAAAGCTCGCTCGTTCCTCTTACAGACTGGATAAAGCCATGACTGACCCTGTTAATCTTTCCTTGTCTGTGATGCTCAGTGTGATCAATACCATGGAAAAAGAAGTGTCTAAACTGGACAAGGAAATTGAAAAACTTATGAAATCCATTCCTGAGACGTTATCCTCGGTAAAGGGTATCGGTCCGGTCTTTGCCGCCGGTATTATTGCTGAGATTGGCGATATCAAGCGCTTTTCAGACCATAACGCTCTGGCTAAATATACCGGGCTTGTTTGGTCTCAGTACCAATCCGGTGAATTTGAAAGCGATGAGACCAAGCGCTTAAGGACAGGCAATAAGTACCTTCGCTACTATCTGATACAGGCCGCTAACAGCGTTCGCCGCTACGATAGTGACTACGCTGCTTTTTATGCTAAAAAATACGCTGAAGCCTTGAAACATCAGCACAAACGTGCTCTCGTCTTAACCGCCCGCAAACTGGTACGGTTGGTCTTTATGCTGCTAAAGACCAGGCAACTGTACACACCACCGGAAAGGAGAGGATAACTCCTTTACTTTTTAACCGGTTCCCCTAAAAGCCCCTTGCACAATCTTACATATAATGGCAGAATGTACAAGGTTTATTTGGCATATCCTCTTTTCGCTTCTTCAGTCTCTTCCGCTTGATTTATTTCCAATTTTTCAGATTTCCTATCTTGACATATTACCGCTAGGCTAATCTGTTTTTATAATATGGATCTCTGCATTTAAGCATTTAAGAAGAAAACACAAAGTTCCAGAACTGACCGTTCAGTCGGGTTTACCTTATTTATACTACAGAGCCTGGCCGCCGTCAATGATTTTTTGCAGCAGAACCTCTGCCTTGTTATTTTTTTCTTTACTTCAAAGTCGCCGCTGATTCTGCTTTTTCATAATAGAGGAAGTCAGAATTCCAGGCTGCATAACTTACATCCTGGCGATGGTCAATGAGCGAATAATTCTCCGCCAGGAATTTACCAAAGCAGGTGGTAACTTTATTGGAACCCCATATATTCATATGCCCGTTATTAAACATATCAGATTCAAAATTAAAATCCACTTCCTTGTAGATATTGTTAAAATTTATAAAAGGGATGTCCTTGTATTGAGCAATTTCCGTTACTTTATTAAACATTTTAGCAGGCTCCTTATGCCAGGATTTCATACCAGCTGTGCTCGTATAGTCATGCGGGGTATTAATGAATACCAGTTCAAATCCCGCTTTCTGAGAAAGTTCTATAATCTTGTTCAAATATTCTTCTGACTTGGGGGGAATTTCTGCCGATTCAGTCGTAAATTCCGATAAATTCTTCTTTCCATATACTTCCCGGCCTGCGGCAAATCCTTTCTTATAATAAGACTCTCTGGTATCAAAATTAAAATCGGTTTTGCTTAATTCCTTCCATCTCTCATGATATTTCAGAAGAGGGAATAAATAATATACCCACTGGTCCCGTGGTGTACAGCTTATGATAGCTTCCAGTTTGTTCTTTGAAAATTTCATACTATCAAGCACATAGCGGATATATTCTTCTTCGCCAAATTCTTCCGTTAAACCCAGGTAATACAGATCAATAACTACAATAATATCTCTATTTTCATGATTTTTGAGAATTTCTTTCAGTAAATAATAGGTAACATCTATGGGCTGGCCACCGGTCCCATAATTGAAGCTCGTTATCCCATACTCGTTCCAAAGTACATTAGGATTGATTGAACTATTCATATGACTTGAACCTAACAGGAGAATGTCGTAACTTTTTCCCGTATGCTCATATACTCCCTGGGATATCTTACTCGTATAGCCGCCTTTTAAAATAAATATTGGATTAAGAACAGAAAGGATCGCTATTAAGATAATAATAAAAATTGAACCTTTGATAAAAAACTTTTTAACCATTTAAAACCCTCTTAAAACTGCATATAAATAAATTCCTGAGCATCAAAGCCTGAGCCATAAATTCCGAATATCAGAACTGTAATTACGGCAATCACATAAACAGCCCACCTGAACACGGTATTCTGTTTGGCTAATTGAACACGTAAATCCTTATTCCTCTGCCATATATTAATGACCAGAATGGCGCCAATTCCAAATAACGCCACCATAAAGTCCTTGAAATCCAAACCCAGGTTGTAAATTGTACCTTCTGTAAATATTTCAGGATTAAAGTAGTACATATTTGAAATTAATATTTCAGCATCCGCAAATGAGCCTGCCCTGAAAAATATCCAGGCAAAATCGACCAGGATAAAAGTAAATAAAACTTGTATCAATTTATAACTGAATACTTCTGTCCTGATTCCCAATATTTTTATGATCCTGTGTTTAAGAGGTTTTAAAATACTGCCTGTCACTTGAAAGATCCCATGCAATACTCCCCAGATTACATAATGCAGCGCTGCTCCATGCCATAAACCGCTCGCTAAAAATACAACCATAATATTAGAATAATTCCGTAATTTACTGCACCTGTTGCCTCCCAAAGGGAAATATAAGTAATCCTTAAACCAGCTGCTCAGGGTAATATGCCAGCGTCTCCAAAACTCCTGGATGGATTTCGAGAAATATGGCTGTTCGAAATTTTTCGTGGATCTAAAGCCCATAACCTGAGCAGCCCCGATAGCAATGTCAGAATAAGAACTAAAATCACAATATATTTGAAAAGCAAAGAAAATATTGGCTGTGATAATTTCAAACCCTCTATAAGCAGAGGGATTGTCATAAACAGTATTAACTAAAATCGCGAGTCTGTCTGCAATTATTAACTTTTGCACAAAACCCCAGAGCATTAACAGCAAACCATTTTTTACTGTATCATAATCAAATATGTGCTTCTCTGAAAACTGTTTGAGAAAATCCTTGGATTTTTCAATCGGACCTGCAAGCAATTGGGGGAAAAACGATACAAACAAGGCATATTTTCCCATATTTCTTTCTGCCTTAATATCTTTCCTATAGATATCTATAGTATAACTAAGCGCTTTAAAAGTATAAAAAGATATTCCTATAGGCAATAACAAGTCATAATGAGGAATATTCATGGTTATGTTCAGCCAGGAAAACAGACGAAGCAAATTCATACTAAAAAAGTTTAAATATTTAAATACAAACAGAATACCCAGGCAGGCTGCCAAACTGACAAAGACGATAAATTTCTTTAATAGAATTGACTTTTTCGGATCACTTATTTCATCGACTTTTTCAAGCAGGATACCACTTGAATAAGTTATTATTGTTGCTGTTACCATGAATATTAATAATCGGGGATTCCACGAAGCGTAAAAATAATAACTTGCCATCAGTAACCATACCCATCTTACCCTATGCGGAATCGAATAATAAATAAGAGCAACAATTGGAAAAAATATTAAAAAGTTAATTGAATTAAAAGACAATTTCCAAATTACCTCTCAATAAATATTTTTATAAGGAATTTAATTGCGCATTTCTTCCGAGTAATGTAGTGCGAAATCGAATCAGCTAAAATTTTTGCAATCGTAAAGACTGCTTAAGCTTACCATGAGTTAAGTTAAGATGACCTATTCAACAAGCCCTAATTAGGGCTTGCTAAAGATTGAAAAAATCCAGTAATGACAAGGGTTTGACGGCTCTTTTGGCGAATTTAAGTGTAAGGGAATAGTGATTAAAGCCCTTAAAACCTTGCACTTGGAGGAGAAAATGTACCGCAAACCTGATCCACAATTAACCATAGATGATTTTATTCTGCCGTTTTCCGGCAAGCTTAGC
>DDXI01000077.1:306-19757 GCA_002347475.1 Peptococcaceae bacterium UBA2264 | reverse complement strand
TGATTGACTTCCTTCTCAAGCAATCTGGAGTCCGGCGAATTGATTATTTTTACCTTCAAATAACATCTTCCTTTCAGATTATGAAGCTTAAGAAATTTCAAAAATGGGATTATCTCTATATTATTGGTTTTTTGACTGTGAATTGTCAAGTTGAGTGATTGAAAAAAATGATCAGCCTGTTGCAGACAGGTTTGATAATAAAATAATTTCGAGGTGAAATCAGATGCAGAAAGAAAAAATTATGAAATTAAAAGAAGTCTTACCTTTGATTCCGGGAATAAACGGCAGTGAGGAATATTTTAAATCAGCAGTCCTGGTTCTGATGGTTTTGCACAATGGGGAATACCATTTGGTTTTTCAAAAAAGAGCTCAAAAAATCAGACAAGGCGGTGAGGTCTGTTTTCCGGGAGGGCATCATGATCCTGAGGTTGACCCTGATTTTGAACACACTGTCTTGCGGGAAACAGAAGAGGAATTGGGCATTGCCAGAGAGAAAGTGAGTATTATAGGTAAACTTGATACTATTGTTGCTCCCATGGGGGCCATAATTAATCCTTATGTCGGCATAGCTGATCTCCAGTCTTTGGCTGAAATAATCATTGACAAGAAAGAAGTTGAGTATATTTTTACAGTACCAATAGTCCATTTCCAAAAAAATAAACCTGATGAATACCAGGTCAGTTATATAAATTATCCTTCATTTATCAACGAGGAAGGCAAAGAGATAATCACTTTTCCTGCCCGCGAATTAGGGTTGCCGGAAAGGTATACCAAGCCTTGGGGTGATCGTTCTTACAAAGTATACGCTTATAAAGTCCAGGGTGAAATTATCTGGGGTTCAACTGCCAGAATCGTTTATGATTTTATCAGAAGGGTTAATTCTCTTTAGGGTTAATTCTCTTTTATACAGGCACTTTGGGGAATTGTTCGCCATTCTGTCCGATTTGGATGTTATAATTCTATATGAGACTCAATTAAGAAAAAGGTTGTGATCAATATTAACAAGATTATGCAAAAACCAAGCCCTGTTCTTTTTCCTGTGCCCACAGTACTGGTAACTTCAATGCTTGCAGGCGGTACTCCCAATATCATCACTGTAGCCTGGACCGGAATTATGAATTCTGTTCCTCCGATTCTCTATGTTGGACTCGACACAAACCGGTATTCCAATAAATTGATCAAGGAGTCCGGGGAATTCGTAGTCAATATACCGACAGCTGCTCAGGCTAAAGTGGTGGACTTTTGCGGAATGGTTTCCGGAGAAAAGGTTGATAAATTCAAGGAGACAGGCCTGACCACAACACCGGCTACCTATATTAAAACACCACTGATCAGTGAATGCCCGGTAAATCTGGAATGCAAAGTGCGGCAAACGGTCAATCTGGGCAGTCATGATGCTTTTATAGCTGAAATATTAGCAGTACATTATAATGAAGATGTCCTTAATGAAATGGGTCGGCCGGATGTCAACCTGATTAAACCTTATAGTTATAGCCTCAGGGAGTATCGGCCCCTGGCTGAGAAGATCGGTACTTTTGGTTTTTCGGCTAAAGAATAAGAATGTATACTTTTATTGGTATCCGGCAAAAACACATCTGGGAGGTTATGAGGTATGACGAAGCAAATAACATACAAGGGAACTGAAGATTATATAGTATCACCTGATCTCCGCAATAGTGTAAATATTTCTGTGGCTTTGAGCCGACCATTACTGATCAAAGGTGAACCAGGAACCGGCAAAACAGTTTTAGCGGAAAGCATAGCCCGTTCTCTTGATCTGAATCTGCTTATCTGGAACATTAAATCGACTACCAAGGCCCAGGATGGTCTCTATGTCTACGATACTGTCCAGCGTCTGTATGACAGTCAGTTTGGGGAGCGGGATGTTTCCGATATTAAGCAATACATCAAATTGGGTAAGCTGGGAGAGGCCTTTGCCTCACCGGAAAGAGTCATACTTTTGATCGATGAGATCGATAAGGCTGACCTGGAATTCCCCAATGACCTGTTGTGGGAATTGGATGTGATGAGTTTCTATATCCCGGAAACAGGGGAAACCATTGCTGCCAAACACCGGCCTGTTGTTATCATAACCAGCAATGCCGAAAAAGAACTGCCTGATGCTTTTCTGCGGCGTTGTATTTTTCATTATATCGATTTTCCAGACCAGACGATGATGGCAGATATCGTTCATGTCCATTATCCTGATTTGGAGGAAAATCTGCTGACTGAAGCCTTGAAAGCCTTTTACTGGCTGCGCAGTATTAATGGTCTGCAAAAAAAACCCAGTACCAGTGAACTTTTGGACTGGGTTCAAGCTTTGACTGTTGGCGGTATTGCCCCTGACAGGATAAGCAGGGAAATACCTTTCCTGGGAGCGCTTCTGAAGAAAAATCAGGATTTTGCGGTTACCCTTAGACAACTGCATTCCCGCGGCTCCAAAGAACAGGCCCGGTCTGTTAATCGTGGTTATGGTTGGTAAAGAGGATGTTTACAGATTTTTTCTATCAGCTGAGGCGCGAGGGTGTTCCAGTTTCGCTGACTGAATGGATGACCTTGATGGAAGGACTGAATGCGGGTTTAGCTGAATCAAGCCTGTCCGGTTTTTACTATCTGGCCAGAGCCGTTTTGGTTAAAAGCGAGAGTCATTTTGATAAGTATGATCTGGTATTCCAGAATTATTTTCAGGGAATAGATACCCCGCAAAAATTATTGGATCAGGTTGCCAAGTGGATGGAGAATCCCTTGCCGGCCAGAATGTTTTCGGAAGAAGAACGAAACAGGATTCTGAAAAAGTTGGGATTTCCGGATTGGGAGAGTTTAAAAGCTGCTTTGGAAGAGCGCTTGCGTACCCAGGATGGCCCTCATCACGGTGGCAATAAATGGATCGGAACAGGCGGCACCTCACCTTTTGGGCATTCCGGTTTTCATCCCGGCGGTATCCGGATCGGTGGAGAATCCCACGGCCGGTCGGCAGTGAAAGTAGCGGCTGAGCGTAACTACCGGGAATATCGCTGTGATGAGACCCTGGGAGTACGACAATTTGAAATTGCTTTACGCCGGCTGCGTCAGTTCAGCACCCGTCTCGAGGGAATCAAGGATCAGCTGGATTTGGAGGAGACAATTGCTGAAACCTGCAAGAATGCCGGACGCCTAAAGCTTGTCTGGACAAGGTCGCGTAAGAACACGGTAAAGGTTATTGTCCTGATGGATGTTGGCGGTTCCATGTACCCCTATATTAATATCTGCAGCCAGTTGTTTTCGGCGGTGCATAAGTCCTCCCATTTTCAGGATTTAAAATTCTACTATTTTCATAACTGTATTTATGATCATTTGTATCTGGATGCCACTAACAGTATAAGCAAATCTGTTAAAACAGAAGATGTTATACGTTTGCTCAATTCGGATTATAAGGCAGTTTTTATTGGGGATGCGGCCATGGCTCCCAGTGAACTCTGCCTGGCTGACGGCAATATCTTTTGGGACTTGGGGAATGAACTGCCGGGAATTACCTGGTTGGAGCGTTTAGCCAGGAAATTTTCCTATAATGTTTGGCTCAATCCTGTTCCTGAGCGGATTTGGGAACGGGTCTACGGCTCTGAGACCATAAAAATGGTGCAGGATATTTTCCCAATGTATGAATTGACACTGGAGGGTCTTGATAAGGCTGTTAAGAAATTAATGGTGCGCAAGTAAAAAGGAACCCGGAGGGGTTCCTTTTTGGATTGAATCAAGGGGGGATCAGGATTGAAGGCTTATTCCAAGCGGCAGGTTATCAGGGGAGTCAGGGCTGTTCTGCCGACAAAGGTTCTGCCTGGGGCCGTGGTTGAAATAGAAGACGGACAGATTGTTTCTATGACAGGCTCAAGGGAAACGGAAGGCGAAGACCAGGAAGATTGGCTTGTCCCCGGCCTGATAGATATCCATGTTCATGGAGCAGGAGGAGCAGATGTTATGGATGCTCAGCCTGCTTCCCTGCAAAAGGTTGCCCAGACACTGCTGAGGGAGGGCACTACGGCGTTTTTAGCTGCAACAATGACTACAGGTGAGGAAGACTTGTCCCGAAGTCTGAAGGCACTCGCTGCTTTTATTAGGATTTATGGTCATGAAGCCCCCGTTTTCTCAATAGAACACGAGCAATCAGTTGAATCGCCTGCCAGGGCTGTTTGTCTGGGAATATATCTGGAAGGGCCTTTTCTTTCCCCACAGTATGCTGGTGCTCATGAAGGCACCTATTTGCAGGAACCATCACTGGACTTATTGCATAAATACCGGACCTGGTCCGAAAACAATCTGAAGATAATCACTCTGGCTCCGGAATTAGCCGGGGCTGAAGCTGTGATCAGGGATTGCCTGTGTTTAGGAATAATTCCTGCGGCAGGTCATTCAGCGGCCACCTGGGCAGAGGCTCAGCAAGCCCTGAGTTGGGGTATCAGGCATATTACTCATGGCTTTAACGCTATGCGGCCCCTGCACCATCGTGAGCCTGCACTTATCGGAATGGCGCTGACAGATGATGCGGTAACAGTGGAAATGATCGCCGATTTACAGCACTTGCATCCGGCTGTCCTGGATATACTTTACCGGCTCAAAGGAACAGACGGACTGATCTTGATATCTGATGGCATGCGGGCAGTTGGAATGCCTGAGGGAGTATACGACATAGGCGGGCAGACCGCTGTAGTGGGACAAGGGAAAGTCTGTCTGACTGACGGAATATTGGCAGGGAGTGCGTCTACCCTGCTTGACGGAGTAAAGTCGCTGATATATAAAGTGGGTATTCCGATTCCTGAGGCCGTCCGGATGGCGTCTCTGGGACCTGCCAGATTACTGGGACTTGATTGGAGAACAGGTTCCCTGGAGAAGGGTAAAGAAGCAACTTTTTTACGACTGGATGCGAATTGGAACCTTAAAGAAGTCTGGATACGTGGTAAAATGATACCTGTAAAATGATGTACTACAAAATAACCGGCCGGACAATATTTAATGATACCAACAGGGAAGGGTGGTAATCGTCTTGATAAGAGCAATCTATTGGTTTATATATTTTGGACTGCGCACAATTGTCTCAACTTTACCTTTGCTGCGTATCTGGAATATAGAAAATTCAGGTGATAATAATAAAGATGATATAGAAGTTATTGTGGAGAATACAGCACGAAACTGGGCCCGGTCGTTGGTTAATATCACCGGCAGCAAAATCGAGGTTAAGGGAGCGGAATTAATACCTCAAGGTGCGGTTCTTTTTGCAGCCAATCATCAGGGTAATTTTGATATTCCCTTGTTCCTGGGTTTTGTCCCTGGAGCCAAAGGCTTTATTGCTAAAATAGAATTGGAGAAGTTTCCGATCATAAGCATTTGGATGAAAAAAATGCACTGCGTGTTTATCGACCGGGGAAATATGCGCAAGTCCTTGTTAGCCATGCGTCAAGCAGCAGAAAATTTGAAAGCGGGCTATTCGATGGTGGTATTTCCCGAAGGGACACGCGGAAAGGGCAAACCGCTGGCTGAATTCAAGCGGGGAAGCCTGAGTATAGCAGAAAGGGCTAATGTGCCGGTTGTACCGGTAACGATTATTGATTCTTTTAAGATTATGGAGGGAAACAAAGGATTTAAAATCAAACCGGCCCGGGTTAAGATCATAATTTCCCAGCCGATCTTACCGGAAGAACTGAAAAAAGATCAGGATTTAAGCGATATCGTCAGAAGTATCATTCAGGAAAATTTAAGGGAGAACAAGGAAATATCTGTATAAGGGGGCTTTTTATTTGCGTACGCTTTTCAAGAACGCAACCCTGGTAACTATGAATGCCCAAAGGGAGATAATAAAGGGTGACCTGCTGGTGGAAGGGTCTTATATCAGAGCAATCGGTCCGAAAATAGAGGTACCTGCTGAGAGAATGATTGATCTGCACGGTGATTTGCTTATTCCCGGCCTGATTCAGACCCATGTACATCTTTGTCAGACCCTGTTTCGCGGTCAGGCTGATGACCTGGAACTTCTTGACTGGTTAAAACTTAAAATCTGGCCTTTGGAAGGGGCTCATGATGCCGAATCCCTTTATGATTCGGCTCAACTGGGAATTGGAGAACTTTTTTTGGGCGGAACAACAACCATTGTGGACATGGAAACAGTTCACCATACAGAACATGCTTTTCAGGCTATTTTGGATAGCGGTATCAGAGCATTAGCTGGTAAATGCCTGATGGACAACCCTGGTGAAAATATCCCACCTACTTTAGGGGAGACAACAGAGGATTCTCTCAGCAAAAGTCTAAATCTTTACGAGCAATTTCATGGTGAAGGAAATGGGCGTTTGGAAGTAGCGTTTATGCCGCGTTTCATGATATCCTGTACTGATTTCTTATTAAGGGAGGTAGCTCGTCTGGCCCGGGAGAATAAAATGTTTGTCCATACCCATGCTGCGGAAAATCTCGGGGAAATTCGTAAAGTCCAAAGCAGAAGCGGGCTGCGCAATATTCAGTACCTCGATAAAATAGGGCTGACAGGGCCGCAGGTTATTTTAGCTCATTGTATCTGGCTGGAAGAGGAGGAGATCGGAATTTTGGCAGAGAGCGGAACCAGGATTGCCCATTGTCCTTCTGCCAATCTGAAGTTGGCTTCCGGAGTGGCGCCGATCCCGGAACTGCTTAAACAAGGTGTGGCAGTATCTTTAGGAGCAGATGGAGCACCTTGTAACAATAATCTGGACTGTTTTGTCGAAATGCGCCATGCAGCCCTGATCCAGAAACCCTTACATGGACCTGCTGTGATGCCGGCCCAACAGGTTTTCGAAATGGCCACAATCGCCGGGGCCAGAACTATTGGCCATGAGCATGATTTGGGGAGTCTGGAAACCGGCAAAAAAGCAGATTTGGCAGTAGTCAGCAGAGAGGGTTTGCATACCTGGCCTAACGAGTATACGGATGTATACGCCCAGCTTGTTTATCAGGCTCAAGCCGCAGATGTGTGTTTAACAATGGTGGACGGTCAGCTGGTTATGCAGGACAGGCAACTGCTGACCCTTGATGCACCTGGATTAAAACAAAGTTCGCTGCGCAGTCTTAAGCGAGTATTGAAACGAGTTGGTTTTATTTCTTAAGATCGCAGAGGCAGCTTGGCAGCGAAATTATTATCTGCAGAATTCAGCAAAATGGTATTTCGGGACAGTTCTTTGGAGGAGTGAAAATGGAAATTTTAAAAGCCAGAACCAGCCGCGTAATTATTACGGTCTTGGGAAAAGACCAGTTAGGTATCATTGCCTGGGTTTCCGGTCGTTTAGCAGAACAAAATGTTAATATTCTGGATATCAGCCAAACAATCGTACAAGAATTTTTTACCATGATAATGATAGTGGATCTGGCCACTTCCTCTCTGGAAGTAGCAGAATTAGCTGCCGCTCTCAGCAGTGAGGGACGGCTGCGAGGGTTGCAGGTCAGTGTCCAGCATGAAGATGTCTTTGCTTACATGCACCGCATCTGAGAGAGGAGTCCGGTATGACTATTACCTTTGCATCTGAAGAAATAATACAAACCATTGAAATGGTCAAAAATGAGAATTTGGATATCAGAACAATTACAATGGGTATAAGTCTTTTGGATTGTTCAGACGATAATTTACTAAAATTGGAGCAAAAGATTTACAATAAAATAACCAGATCAGCAGAACATCTGGTTGAGGTCGGGGAGCAATTGGAAAAAAGTTTTGGCATTCCCATTATCAATAAGCGCGTTTCGGTTACTCCTGTCGCTCTGGCGGCGGCTCATTTAGACTCCGAGGGAATGGTCAGGCTGGCTAAAGTCTTGGACTCGGCAGCCAGGTCTGTCGGTGTCAACTTTATTGGCGGTTTTTCGGCCTTGGTGCAAAAAGGTTTTACCAAGGGCGATTTGGCACTGATCGAGGCCATACCTCAAGCTTTGGCTGAAACCGATTATGTATGCTCATCTGTGAATATTGGTTCCACAAAAGCCGGAATCAATATGGATGCAGTTCTTAAAATGGGGGAGATTATTTTAAGTTGTGCCAATCTGACTGCCGCTAAGGATGGCCTGGCTGCAGCTAAACTGGTTGTTTTCTGTAATGCACCGGAAGATAATCCTTTTATGGCCGGTGCTTTTCATGGTCCAGGTGAGCCGGAATGCAGCCTTAATGTGGGGGTAAGTGGTCCGGGTGTTGTGGCAAGTGTAGTTCGCCAAAATCCTGGAGCAGATTTCGGTGAACTGGCCAGTTTAATCAAACGAACTGCTTTTAAAATTACCCGTATGGGCGAACTCATGGGTCGGACCGCTTCAGCAGCCTTAAATATTCCTTTCGGGATAGTTGATCTTTCTCTGGCGCCTACACCGGTTGTTGGTGATAGTGTGGCCGAGATTCTGGAGCATATGGGCTTGGAACGCTGCGGGACCCATGGGACAACTGCTGCTCTGGCTTTACTCAATGATGCCGTCAAGAAAGGCGGAGCTATGGCCTCTTCCCATGTCGGCGGACTAAGCGGGGCTTTTATTCCGGTCTCAGAGGATGCCGGAATGATCCGGGCGCTTGAAGCAGGTGCTCTGACCTTAGATAAATTGGAGGCCATGACCTGTGTTTGTTCTGTTGGCTTGGATATGATCGCCATCCCAGGGGATGTCAGTGCTTATACAATCGCGGGAATTATTGCCGATGAAGCGGCTATTGGGATGATAAACAAGAAAACGACAGCTGTCAGATTGATCCCGGCCCCCGGGAAAAAAGCCGGAGATCGGGTAGAATTCGGGGGTTTGTTAGGCGGGGCCCCGGTAATAGGTACCAATAACTTTTCTTCCCGTGCTTTTGTAAGCCGAGGAGGACGAATTCCGGCGCCAATTACCAGTCTCTCCAATTAGGGCTGATTTAAGGCTATTGAGCGTGATTTAGCAAATATACTGATTTGAATTCAATTTATAACTCTATTGATATTAACTGGTTCCATATGCTGTCCTAAGGATGCCTCTTTCAGTTTTGTAATAAAATACTTTTTAGGATAAAATAATAAGTAAGACAAATTTTCTTTGGGTTACGGAGTGTTATTCTAGTGCCCAAACTAATTCTCGAAGACGGGCCTAATAATCCGTCAAGGGCATACCGATGAAGTTCCTGGTGGTGGCTTTCGACGCCCAGTTGAGGGTTGCTGCTGGGAGTTAAGGATTGGGGGGATCCACAATGGCATGTGGGCGCTACCCTTATCCGTGGAGGCCCAAGTATGTGGCTCTAAGGAGTTACGGCTTGGGGTATGAACCTGCATTAGGAAGGAACTTAGTGCAGTGTAGCCTGCCTTGAGGTGGAAAAGTTGGGAAGGCAATGTAAGTAATGGACTTGTGTATGTTGGCCGATGTACTTAAGACCTGCCGGAAATTCTTTTCTGCAAAAGAGGCTAGAGAATTGGAGAGGGTGAAGGAAACTTCTAGAACATCAATTAATGGGGATTGAAGTGCGGACTGAGTGGCGATCAAGTTCTGAGTGTTGGCAACACCTCAGGTTGGGATAAAGGGGAAACCGCCTCTTGGGAAACCAAAGGAACCCAATGGGAAAACCTACTTGACCTAAGCCGCAATATTGACTCATTAAGTCCTAAAATTCAAAGGAAATAAACATCTCTCTGAGGAGAGATGTTTTATTTTGTCGATCGAGAGCAGGATTTTTATTATTGACGGCGAATAAAGGTATTTGGGTATTAGAGATAATATCTGGGTAAGGTCAGTTATAAACAGGAATGATGCTGAATTCAGGTAAACAGAACCTGGAGCGGGGGATATTTTTTTGGGGTGAATCACGTTTGTAAAATGTGTAGGGCTAACACCTTCTGTCCGAATCCGTCAACTAACCTCGTAAGCTTGGAAAGGTGGATATTCAAATCTATGGTTTTAACCACAAGATACAGGTGGTTAGGTGTTGTGACTTTGTCGGGATTATTACTGTCTTGCAGTATTCCGTGGACAACAGCAAATTCCTCTGCCACTGAGAGTCAGTTTCCGGTATTCAACAAGGTGCCAATATCGTCAGTCAAATTACCAGATGAAACTTATCCCAGGGTTATTCGCGAACGATTAAATTGGACAACAGCAGGTCAGCCTTTTGTTCAGGCAGCTGCTGTCAGTCAGCCAGTTGCAGCTCAGGCTTCTGAAACAACCGCAGTTGCTGCAGATACTAAAGCAGCAGCTAAAACCGAAACGAAACAGGAAACCAGGATAACAGCGGAGTCCTCACCTAAACCGGTGCAGACTGCTTCTGCTGTCAATACGCAGGTGGCACGCGGAGACACTGACATCTCCGGACTTATTGAAAATGCTTTAAGTCTGCAGGGTATACCTTATGTTTTCGGCGGGACCAGCCGCAAAGGTTTTGATTGTTCCGGATTTACACAATATGTTTTTGCCGGTTCCCACATATCTTTGCCGAGAACCTCTTTTGAACAATATGGCAGGGGAACCACAGTTAGCCGTGATCAACTGCAGCAGGGAGATTTGGTATTTTTTACTACCTATCAATCGGGCGCTTCTCATGTTGGGATCTATCTCAGCGGAGGTAAATTTATCCATGCTTCAGTTAACGGGGTGAAAATATCCAGCTTAAATGAAAGTTATTACAATACTCATTATGCAGGTGCCCGTCGGGTGCGCTAAATTTATCCCGGTAATTTTTAAGGGAATGTCCCGTTATTATAAACCAGAAATGGTTTAAGGGGACATTCCCTTTTAGTTTGCAATAGATTTCTGGCCGGATTAGGTCTAAGAAGGTGAAGTCTGGTTTTCTCTGAAATGCTTATATACACTTAGAGCAATGTTCTGGGGAAGACCGGCATTTTGTAATTCTTCCAGACTGGCAGAACGGATATTATCCAGGGATTTGAAATATTGAAAAAGCTGCTGCCTCCTTTTAGGACCTATTCCTGTTATGCCATCCAGGGCCGACAGGGTCATGCTCTTTGTTCGTTGCTGTCGGTGAAAAGTAATAGCAAAGTGATGAACTTCATCCTGGATGCGCTGCAGAAAATGAAAGGCTGCCGAGTCTTTGTCAGACAGCACGGAGCTGCCTGTTTCATCAAGCAGTTGTGCTGTCTGATGACGCTTGTCTTTGACAATTCCGGCAACCGGAATAGATAGCCCCAAATTTTGCAAAGCGAGTTTTGCTGCTGTGATTTGTCCTTTGCCGCCATCAACCAGAATCAGATCTGGTAAAGGTGCTTGTTCGCTGAGAAGGCGTTTGTAGCGGCGTTCGATAACTTGCCTGAGAGCGGCGGTGTCGTCAGAGTTGTCCAGAAGATTGATTCTGAATTTACGATAAGCCGAACGCTGCGGTTTTCCGTTCAGAAACTGTACCATACCGGCAACCATATGCGTGCCGGCAATATTAGAAATATCGAAAGTTTCGATAACATTGCAGGCAGAAATTTGCAGGCACTCTTGTAAATATTTCAAGGTTTGCTGGATTTCGTCCTGTTGACAATTTTCCAAATTAACCAGTTCCTCTAGTGTTCTTTGGGCATTAGCTGTGCATAGTTGCACGAGTTTCAGTTTTTTCCCCCGGCGGGGAGTATGAATTGGCAGAAAATCATTCAAAACTGTAGTCGAAAGTGTGGGCAGCAAGATTTCCTGAGGCCATAATTTATTATTGGTGTAATATTGAGCGGTAAAAGAAACAAAAGCTTCCTCTTGTTCCTCATAGTAAGGAAAGGTAAAACTGTTGCGGGCCAAGAGCTTTCCCTGGCGGACATGGAAGATTTGGACACACATCTGATCGGCGGTACAGGCGAAACCCAGGACATCACGGTCAATAAAATCTGTTAAAGAAATAATTTGTTTTTCTCGGACGATTTTCAGGTCTGCAATAAGGTCCCGATATTCTTTGGCTCGTTCGTATTGCATGGTTTGGGCGGCTTGCTTCATTTTTTTAGCCAACATGGTAATAATTCCGGTTTGATTACCTCGTAAAAAAGTGGTGATGTCCTTATTTATTTTCGTATAGGCTTCCTCAGGAACTGGCAAAAAGCAGGGTCCTAAACATTGTCCCAGATGATAATAGAGGCATGGGCGGGCAGGGATCTGACGACATTTGCGCAAGGGAAAAAGTCTGTTCAGGAGTGTGGCTGTTTCTTTGGCAGCAGTGGCATGGGGGTAAGGACCGAAATATTTGCCTTTGGTTTTATTAACCTGACGCGTAGTCAATATTCGGGGATGATTCTCTTCTGTAATCATTAAATAAGGATAAGATTTGTCATCGCGTAAGAGAATATTAAATCTCGGAGTATATTTTTTGATCAGGTTGCATTCCAAAAGCAGAGCTTCAGTTTCCGATGCGGTGATTATAGTTTCAAAATCAGAGATCAGGCTGATTAATCTGTGAGTTTTCCCGTTGTGTGAGCCAATAAAATAGGAACGAACCCGGTTTTTCAAAAATTTTGCTTTGCCGACATAGATGACCTGACCGGCAATATTTTTCATCAAATATACTCCCGGCTTTTCCGGCAATAATTTAAGTTTTTGGCGCAGCATTTTTCTATCCCCACCTTGTTTTAATTTTAGTAGTTTAAACCCAAGGATGCAAGTTTTCGCCGAGACCAGGTTTTTTATTCCTGCCTTGATCAAGAGATCGATATCAAAGCAATACTGACCTCAGCCTTTCCGCTGAAGTCAGTAAATCTGTTGGCTTCTGCTTTTTTAAATTCCTGAGATTGTGTTATACTATAAAACAGCTGTAGAAAGGGATACATAAAATAATATTTTAAGAAAATATTGATTACCGGGTTTGAAAATAAGCTGGAGGAGATAAAATGCGCATAGGAGTTTTGTCAGATACCCATTTGCGTGAAGGTCAATATTTACCGGGTTTTGTTTGGGATACCTTGCAGGGAGTTGATCTGATCCTGCATGCCGGGGATATTGTCAGCGCACAAATTTTGGCTGATTTAGCAATTTTGGCACCTGTCAGGGCAGTACGGGGAAATTGCGACTGGGAGCTTGCTGATCTTCCCGGCCGGGATTTAGTTGACTTTGGCGGGTTGAAGATAGGATTGATACATGGTAATGCCGGGGCAGGTAGTATGGTTCAGGAACGGGCTTATAATGCTTTTGCCGAGGAATCACCGGATGTTATAGTCTTTGGACATAGTCATCAGCCTTACTGGGAATGGCAAAATAATATTTTGCTATTTAATCCGGGATCAGCGACTGACAAAAGACGGGAGAAACAATTTTCCTTGGGTACGATAGAAGTAATCAACGGTCAAATAGCAGCGAACCATCATTTTTTCAGCGAGCGGAGCAAATAAGATGAAACATCGCCGGCACAAGGTAAAACGGGAACACAGCATTATCCAAAATGGGTTAGACTGGCTGGAAGATCTGGGGAGCAATCCGGAGGTTAACGATATTATTCCGGGTGTTATTGAGACAAGCCGTTCGCCGGAAAGAGGGGTTATATATAAATATGAAACAACTACCGGCTGTAAACTTTTATTGAAAAGTAATGGTTCGGTGCAGGAAGTTTTTGTTGTTACCAAAAATCCTCACTGGGTGCGCAAGTGGGTAGAGGACCGTTTCCCGCCCAAAGAACTAATGCTTTAGCCAAAAGTATAGAAGACTTAAAACAGGAAGAAATATATAACAAAAATATTTTAAAGGGCGGGCGCCAGAGCTGGGTCACGCCTCTTTTTTTGTTTTTGCCAGACGTCGGCGGCTAAACATTTCTGCCGCTTCTTCGCTGTCCCCCATAGATATCCCGCGTAAACGCCATTCGCGGAAAGTTTGCCAGAACTGCTGTTCCGATATTATGCGGCTGGAATTGTTGGTTTCTTCATCAGCAGGCCAAAAAACATCAACCCAGAGAATCCCCTTATTGCTGAGGACTAATACATAATGCACAAGTTCCGGATTGGGAGATTCGCAATCTTCCATGACAATATGCGATAAACCATTGGCAAATTCTATATGTTTGTAAGTCAGCTTCATCTGTTGATCTCCTCTTGGACGTAAAATAAGTCCATAAATTTTTCTGAATGTATTATAACATTTTAGAGATTTTACAGACAACAGTTAATATCTATTAAGGACTAAAGACTCCCCGATCTATTGCCTTTATACTACAAAATTCGTTAATAACAAAACGGCCTCATTCTTTGAGGTCAGGCTCTGAATATTTCTTAACAGATTCCACGGACAGCAGTTTATCCCATAAACTCCCTGAAATATCCGCTCAACTTTCAGGCTGTTCTCCAGCAACTGTTATTATTATATCATATCAGAGAGATTAGAAATCATGGAGTATATTCAACTAATCGGCTGAATTCCTGCCCCAAAATTCTGGTCAGGGAAGCGGGATGGCTGGAAGAAGCTACCTTAAAAGAGTGATTATTTATTTTTTGAACCGGCATAATTCCCATGAGAGCGTTACTGAGAAATACCTCTTCAGCCAGTAACAAGTCCTCTTGAGTAAAAGAACCCTCAATTACCGGGATCTGCAGTTGGGCCGCCAGCCGGAGGATCAGAGCTCGCCGGGTTCCTGGCAGGCAGCCGCAGGCCAAAGAAGGAGTACAGAGAGTTTGCCTGGAAACAAAAAAAATATTACTCATGGTCCCCTCTGCCAGAAATCCCTGGCAATTAAACCAGAGGCCTTCAACTGCATTATTATTTACAGCTTCTTCTTTAGCCAGCAGGTTTTCCAGGTAGTTGGTAGATTTTATTTTAGTAAGAGGGGAGCGTTCATTACGCGGGGCCGGTAACAGATAGAGCCGAATGCCGTTCTCGTACTGGGAAGTTGTATATGAAAACAGGCGATACTGCAAGATAAGCCGCGGAGGATGATTCTGGGCAGGTGATCCTCCACTTAAGGTTAGTCGTAAAGCATAGGGCGGTTTCGAGGGAACAGTAAACAGAAAATGAGCAATTAGCTCTGACCAGGCGGCAAAGTCCGGCAAAGACAGTTTAAGGACCTTGGCTCCCTCACGCATTCGTTGCCAGTGAGCACGCAGGAGCCGGGGCCCGCTGGCAGTTACTAAAACTGTTTCGAAAAGTCCGTAGCCAAAAAGTAAGAGACGGTCATCGGCAGGAAGGGTGACATTATTCATCCAATTTTCCTCCTAATACGGTGAAAAGTGCTTTGGCTTTAACTACAGATTCCTGGTATTCCTCTTCCGGCTGGGAGTCAACAACTATGCCGCCGCCGGCATGAATATAAGCCAGGCCATCTTTAAGAACAATGGTTCTGATAACAATATTGAGATCCCAGGCGCCATCAAACCCCAGATAACCGATACTGCCGGTATAAATACCGCGTTTGTATTGTTCCAGCTCCTCAATTATTTCCATCGCCCGGATTTTGGGTACTCCTGTAATTGAACCGCCCGGGAAGACAGCCTGCAGGATTTCACTGGGGAGAAGTCTGGTTCTTAACTGCCCGCTGACAGTAGCGGCCAGGTGCCAGACAGCAGGATATTTTTCCAAACGGATAAGATCCGGAACCCTGACTGTCCCTGTTTTACAAATCCTGCCCAGATCATTTCGCTCCAAATCAACTATCATAGTGAGTTCGGCCTTATCTTTGACACTATTCTGAAGTTCCAGAGCTAAAGCCTGATCTTCGGCAGAGGATGACCCTCGCGGACGGGTTCCCTTGATTGGACAAGTTTCAATAGCACCTTTGTTCTGAATTCTAATAAAACGTTCAGGAGAACTGCAGAGGATTTGAAAATCAGGGTAGGGCAGAAAGGCAGAAAAAGGAGCGGGATTTATTTTATGAAGCATTTGGTAGAGAAACCAGGGATCGCCAGACCAGGAAAGGGTGAATCGTTGGGTCAGATTAGCCTGGTATATGTCGCCGGCTAAGATATAATCTCTCACATGTTTTAAATCCTCTAAATATTCTTCTTTGGAGACACAGGCCTGGATTATTCGTTCTTCTGGGCTTGGCAGAGGGGAAATTTCTGCCGGCAGAATGGCTGAGTTAAGCCGGTCATAGGTTGTAAGCAATTCTTCCAGTTTGTCCAGGCGCTTCTTGGCCAGGGCTGGGCAGCATTCTCCATTTTCCATCATGCCGCAAGCTGTTAAGTTGTAAACCATTTCGTAATGATCATATATCACGATGCCATCATACCAAGCCAGGCGCCAGTGGGGCAGAGCAAGATCATTCCGGGTGAGGTCAGGAAGCTGTGGTTCCAGTTCATCTTTCAAGTCGTAACTGAAAAAACCTATGGCCCCGCCGGAAAAGGGAAAGGGAGCAGCTGCTTTTACTTGGTAGTGGGCGTGCAGCTTATCCAGAATCTCGAGACTGGAGGTTACTTTGCTGGAATATATTTCTGGCTGTGAGTATTCCGGCCGCGTCAATTCTACCCGCTCAGCGCAGGCATTGGCTTGCAGGAAAGGATCGGCACCTAAATAGGAATAACGTCCCAAATCAGAATACTGCTCTCCGCTGTCTAAAAAAAAGGGGGCTGAACTTAGTTTGAAGGCCGGAAATAACAAATGGGGGGGAAGCGATACTGCTAAAGCACGTGTCTGCCAGGGAGAAATAAGGGAACTCTGCCATTGGCGGGCATTATTCAGGGAATTGTTTAATAGCTCATGACCTTTTTCTGATAAGATTGCTTCAGGATGGAACTGAACGCCTTCGATAGGTGAGGTTCGATGACGGAATCCCATTATTTCCTGATCATCAATTGTTTCCGCAGTTATGATCAGATCTGGCGGTAAACTTGAGCGTTCGATGGCTAATGAATGATAGCGGGTAACAAGCAGAGGATTAGGTAAATTGAGAAAAACGCCTTGTCTATCATGTCTGATCAGGGATGTTTTACCATGGACCGGCACTTTAGCCCGCACTATTTTTCCACCGAAAACCTGGCCAATTGCCTGGTGACCAAGACATATCCCGAGGATGGGTATGCGATCCTGAAAGTGCCTGATTATTTCCATTGATACAGGCGAGTCATCCGGAGTGCAAGGGCCGGGAGATATGACAATCAGCTCAGAATTCAGCAATTCAATATCCGTCAGTGTGCAGGCATCCTTGCGCCTTACGACTACCTCCTCACCCAATTCTGCAAAATATTGGGAAAGATTATAGGTAAAGGAGTCCAAGTTGTCAAGAATAAAAATCATATAATTGTCTCTACTTTCTGCAGCGGTATGTTCAAAAGACAATTCAGGTAAACAAGTTATCCTGAATAAATTATCCAATAATAAGTAACGGAGAAGTTGCCCTCAGGCAACTTCTCTAATTTGGCAATCTTAATTATCAGCTAAATATAATATCAACTTATCTAGAAAATCATCAAATAACCATTAACCAGATAGAAACCAGGCTAAGCGATTAATTCTCTTTATCTTAAAACTCTTTAAGTTCTTTGCTGAAATTATCAAAGGCTGGTTCTAAGTCAGGATTATTGATCCCCTGATAAACCAGAGTTTGATTCAAAATTATTCTGCCAACATGAGGGCCTTTTACTTCTATTTGGATTGAATTGATTCTAAGTTCCAAGGCCTGGTCATCGATAACTAAAGTCATGGTTTGACTCTCAGGGAAAATACTTTCCAGAAAAATAGTCTCAACTGAGGGTTTGCGAATTTCGGCAGAATTAAGGGTATGCAAATCGCTCAGGACAAATGAGGATTCCATCAAGAGGTTGCTCATAACCGCCGTATTAAAATTCCAGGGTAAATTGATTGGAAGATTCTGTATTTGACCTGATACTTTGATCGTATTAATCCGATAGTTGTTTTCACCTGTCAAATAGGGTTTATTGGAACAACCAGAAAGTAATGCTATGTATAATAAGAGGTTAAAAAATATAAAACCTCTAAAAATTATTCGCCTGTTCAAGCAGAGACCTCTTTTCTTCACAATATTAAACGATATATTCTCCTTATTTTACTAAAATCCTTCAGTACATTGAATTATATCTTAAAAATATGTACAATTTCAGCAGAGAGGAGACAGAGGCTTGAAGGAAACTATTGTAATTTTCGATTTGGAAACAACAGGATTAGATTCATATTATGATGAAATTCTTGAATTTGGGGCATGGCGAATCGAAGAAGGCAAGAAGCCGGTAAGTCTGCAGTTTCTGGTTCGTCCCAGATATGAAGTATCCACCAAAATTTTGAAACTGACCGGAATCACAAGGGAAGAACTTGCAAGTGCCGGTTCTTTAGAGGAACATCGTGAGGAAATATTCAATTTTTTTCAGGATGCCATACTTGTGGGACATAATATTGAGTTTGATCTGCGTTTTCTGGAAAGAGGGCTGAACTGTATCTTCCATCAGGAAAACTGGGATACTCTGGAACTGGTGCGGATTTTTTTCCCGGCACTGGGTCATTATCGACTTTCGGCGCTGGCTGAAAAATTGGATCTGGCCTTACCGGATGGCTTCTCGTTGCACCGAGCCTTGGCAGATGCCTGGATATCATGGAAATTAATAGAGGCCTGTTGGCATAAAGGTACAGAATATGATCTTAGTTTTTATGATCAGGCAAAGAGCTTGCAGGCGGGCTGGAAAGGGGCAAGATTTTTTACTCTTTTGCACCAGGAAATAACCCGTAGTTTTCCTGAGCGACCCATTCGTACGGATATTGTAATCAGACCTGGGGAAGAAGGCCTGTTTGTTGAAAATGTTCTCCAGGATGAAGTCCCGGCAGAGGCAGAATGGGTGCTCCAGTGTTTTTCTTCGGGAGGGATTTTGCAGGAGATTCTCAGCGGTTATGAAAGCAGGCTGGGACAAACAAGGATGGCTGAATCGGTTTTAAAGGGCCTGACTAACTCTCAACATATAGTGGTTGAAGCAGGCACTGGAACCGGTAAGTCATTTGCCTATCTTTTGCCTGTGCTCTGGTGGGCCAGGAAAACCGGCCAAAAGGTTGTGGCAGCTACCCATACTATACCGCTGCAGGAACAGCTTTATCAAAAAGATTTGCCTGTCCTGGCGCAAATACTGCCCTTTTCTTTTCGAACTGTCATATTAAAAGGCAAAGGCAATTATTGTTGTTTGAAAAAATGGGCCGGGACACAGGCTAATCCAACAGAGCTTAGCCCGCAAGAACGTCTTGCGGCACTTTCTGTTCTTTCCTGGTTAAGAGAAACTGAGACAGGAGATCTTCAGGAACTTCCCCAAACTGATAATATACAGAAAATTCGCTTCAAAATAAGCGCCGAAACTGAAAATTGTGATTACCAGAGATGCCCGAGAGCAGGAATCTGTTTTCTGTTCAGAGCACGAAAAAGAGCTGAAAATGCCGATCTGGTGATTGTCAATCATTCCTTATTATTATCCGATCTTAAGACAGACTTTAAAGTATTGCCTGAATATCGCTATTTAGTGGTTGATGAGGCTCATCACCTTCATAGCTCTGCTCTGGAGCAATTGGGGAGTGAAATGAGTTTGGATAAAGTCGAGCGTCTCCTAGAAAAAGTATACCGCCCTCAGGGGCAATGTTTTTATCTT
>DDXI01000077.1:0-242 GCA_002347475.1 Peptococcaceae bacterium UBA2264 | reverse complement strand
GCAGAGAATCTTACAGGCAGGCTCACTCAACTTATTTCCAGTCTGGAAGGGCTCAATAGAGTTTTGGCTGCTGAAGATAGTGATGAGTTGGATAGTTTGCGTCGTGAACTTGCCGGGTTCCAGAGAGAATTCGAGGGTTTTAAAGACACTCTTTCCCTGGTATTAAATGTTGAAGATATCATGAGGGTTACTTGGCTGGAATACAAAAATGTCATCTATTTGAAATCTTCTCTTGTTGATGT
>DDXI01000094.1 GCA_002347475.1 Peptococcaceae bacterium UBA2264 | reverse complement strand
ATACAAAATGTTTCTAAACGTAGCTATATTAATATAGATTTTTTCAAATCTTGTTCTATATCATCAACAATACTCAACAAAAGTTTTTTTAAATTAATAAAGTCATCCTTTCGATCAGTGATTTGGTTTTTATCGCTTTTAGCATCGCTTGCAATGAGAATCCTCAGTTGTTTGCCGGAATAACCGGTCAAAGTTTGAAAATGTTTTGCGAGCTGTGAATCATTAAAGTCTTTTATAGCTTTTCTATTTCTTAGATAAAGCATCAGTAAAGCGACCTGGGATCTAGTAAGTACAAGCCCTTCATTTGGTAAGTCTTCTGTCAGGGCTTAATCATAGATTTCTTTTGAAATATTTTTGCGTATTTCAGTCAATCGGGTTTTTATTGAATCCCAATATTCTTTTCTTTTTGATGTTAGAGCGGGTGAAATCCTTACAGGACCCGATAAATAAGTGTCATCCTCTGGGGCAGCTATAAGATCACAATTTGTGACCTTAAAGGCGAGTGTCGATAAGAAAATAGCTGTAGTTTTGAAACATATAACAGCAAAATGGATAAAATGATAGTTCCCTCACTTGAAAGACTATACAATGATGTAAGAAGCATTATTGAGACTGCCCGGGCTAACGCCAACAGGGCAGTAAATTTTACCATGGTGCAAGCTTACTGAAACGTTGGCCACACCATTGTTGAAGAAGAGCAGAAAGGCGGTAACCGGGCAGAATATGGTACTTACCTGGTAGAAAATATATCAGCCACATTGGCTAAAGAATATGGAAAAGGCTTTGATAAGACCAATTTATGGAACATGATCCGGTTCTATCGCTCGTTACCGATTCTCGACTCACTGCGTCAAGAATTATCCTGGACACATTACAGGATACTGATGCGTGTAGAAGAAGACCCGGCAAGGGAGTTTTACCTGCATGAATGCGTTGAAGGTAATTGGAGTACACGTCAGTTGGAAAGGCAGATTAGCAGTTTTTATTTTGAGCGAATACTGATGAGTAGTAAGAAAGACCGACCACTTGTAAAAAAGGAGGCTGATGGCAAAAAGGAAGTTATGCAGCCCGCACATATCATAACGGACCCTTATGTATTAGAATTCCTGAACCTGAACCCCAATGTGAGTTTTATGAAAGGGAAATAGAACAGGCCCTTATCGATAAGCTGCAGGGCTTCCTGCTGGAACTTGGCAAAGGCTTTTCTTTTGTAAGCAGACAGTACAGGATATCTGCAGAGGAAAGTCATTTTTATGTAGACCTGGTATTTTACAATTATATCCTTAAATGTTTTTTACTTATTGATCTGAAATCCGGGGAGCTGACCCATCAGGATATCGGCCAGATGGATTTTTATGTCAGGTACTTTGAAGATCAGGTAAGACAGGAATCTGACAATCCCACTATAGGACTGATAATCTGTACAAAAAAGAGCAAAACAATAGTTAAATACAGTCTTTTAAGTGAGAGCAATCAGGTCTTTGCTTCCAAATACAAGCTTTACTTGCCAACCATTAAGGAACTGCAGGAGGAGATCACCAGGGAACGGCAGGTTATAGAGCAGGAAAAAGGACTGAAAGATTAAATCCCCTGATAAGAGCACACTGACTTTAAGGATTGACTTCTTCTCGTCTTCCGGTATGTGTTCGAACCGCTTAAATTGTTTTTTCGGCCCGGCATCTTTGTGAATCTGCTCCACCTTATCGGATTTATTGCCATTTACCAGTTAATCAATAGAAAAATCAAATACTCCGGTAAGACGTTGCAAATTCTTGGCGCCTTAACGCCTTTGTGGCTTTATTTTTTTAGCCACGAGACGCAAAGACACAAAGATATCGCCAGGTTTGTGACTTGCTCAGATTAAATTTTAAGGAAATCCTTCCGGTTATTCATCTTAGTTCTCCAATATTCAACTATTTTTATTACTGATTTTTCCTGGCCAGCCAGGCAGAATTTGTATTTTACACCGACACGATTGTCTAATATTATCCATATACCCATGAAAAGGCTATTACTGATAATTTCAGCAGCGGTCATTCTTTTCCCTTCGTGCTCTGAGACGACCTGGGAGCAAACGGATAACGGAGTGATAATGAGACTTAAATCAGAAATTCCGGATGTTCCGGAACTGATCAGGATAGAGGTTCCGGACGAAAACATAATTCATGTTACTGCCACTGCTCAGGAAGAATTTTCTGACGATTCAAGCCTTTGCGTGGTTGGCCCCAGGGTCGCGGTGCCGTATTTTACGGTCAGGGAGGACCCCGACACTCTGGTGATAATTGCGCCTAAGGTGACGGCAAAAGTGGCTCTCACCAATGGACAGGTTACCTTCCTGGACGAAAACGGGAATATTCTCCTGGAAGAAAAGCCGGGAGGCGGCAAATCATTCAAACGGATTACCGTTGAGGGTACACAGGGGTACGCCATGGGCCAGACGTTCAGTTCGCCCCCCGATGAGGCCTTTTACGGGCTTGGACAGCACCAGTCGGATGAGTTCAACTACAAGGGACTGAACGAGGTCCTGTTCCAGTACAACACCAAGGTGTCAGTCCCCTTTGTTGTATCAAGCAAAAATTACGGGCTGCTCTGGGACAATTATTCCCTGACTAAGTTCGGCGATCCAAGGGACTACTCACAGCTTGACCTGTTCAAGCTTTATGATGATGACGGAAAGGAGGGAGGCCTGACTGCTTCTTATTTTACTGACGGCCAAACATCTAAATTATTTATCCGCAGACCCGAATCGACGGTCGACTATGAAAACCTCGAAACCGTCAAAAATTTTCCGGAGGGATTTCCCTTTTACAATTCTAAAATTACGTGGACCGGTGAGATAGAGCCCGAAGAAACGGGAACCTATCATTTTAAGCTTTATTATGCAGGGTACACGAAGCTTTATTTCGGTGATGACCTTGTTGTGCCGGAAAGATGGAGAACCGCCTGGAACCCTAATACTTACAAGTTCTCAAGAAAACTGGAGAAGGGGCGCAGGTATCCCGTAAGGCTTGAATGGAAACCCGACGG
>DDXI01000138.1 GCA_002347475.1 Peptococcaceae bacterium UBA2264 | reverse complement strand
TTTGGGAGCCAGCTGACTTATTAATTTTCCTTCTACATCACGCATCCTGGTATATTCTTCATGAGCAGGATTTGATTCCAGGTAACGCCAATCAACGGGTTTGCCTTCCGCATCAAAAATCATTTCAATAATACAAAAGGCTTCGTCCATTGAATTAAATATTGTCCGATACTTTTCTTCATTCTCTCGCAAGGCCTTCTCAGCCTTCTTCAGCCTCTCAATCTCAGCTTTCAAGAAAGAAATATCTTCCAGGTTATTTTCTGTCATTCATTACCGCTCCTTCTCCTTCAGGATTCCTTTAACTTCCAAAGTGTCTTTTAGCACTTTTTTCTACGAGTTTACCGCCTGGATCAGCTTTCATACTTCAAACTTCATCGTCCATCAAGGTGGATAATTTCCCAGTTCAGGATCAAGTTTTTGCATCAGCAATTCATTAAGTTGTTTATCAATACTATAGCCAAATTGTTGCAAAAGCACAACTGTGATCAGGTCTACTGTTGTCACCATACGGCCCGGGCATAGAAAATTTTCTTCGCTATTTCCGCGGCAGCTACATACAAAGCGGTAAGCACAAGCAGCGCTGCCATAACCCAGGCTGGCAGTGGTGTAAAGCCCAGAAAATGACTGAATGGCAAATACGGTACTGCCAGCGTTCCCAGGCTGACAGCAATGGTCAACCACAGCAGCATCTTCCCTGGACGACTTCGATAGAATGGCCAACGAGTGCGCACTACAAGAGCTATAACAAGTTCTGTCAGCAGCGACTCGATGAACCAGGCTGTTTGGAACTGTTGCTCAGTGGCCCGAACCACCAGCAGAAGCATGCCAAATGTTGCGTAGTCGAATACCGAACTGACAAGACCGAAAATGATCATAAAGTTGCGAATGAAGGCTATGTTCCAGCGGTGGGGCCGGGCCATTAAATCATCATCAACATTGTCACCAGGAATTCCCATTGCCGGAATATCCGACAGGAAATTATTCAGTAAGATTTGTTTGGGCAGCAGGGGCAGGAAGGGCAGGAACAGGGATGCACCAGCCATGCTGAGCATGTTGCCAAAGTTAGCACTAGTGGTAGTAAAGATGTATTTCAGAGTGTTTGCAAAGGTGCGCCGGCCTTCCCTGATTCCTGCTATCAGAATGTCCAGGTCCTGACTAAGAAGCACGAAATCGGCAGCCTCCTTTGCCACATCCACAGCCTGATCCACTGAAATGCCAACGTCGGCAGCATGCAGCGCGGGGGCGTCATTAATGCCATCACCCATATAGCCGACAACATGACCCATCTTCCGCAGCGCCAGTATGATCCGTTCTTTCTGGTTGGGGTCAACTTCAGCAAAAACTGTCATCCGTTCCGCGACATGCCAAAGTGCTTCATCATTCATATTCCTTATCTGGCTGGCAGTAATAATTTCTTCAACCGGCAACCCTACCGACTCAGCCAGATGACGGGCCACTAAATGGTTGTCTCCAGTGATTATTTTTATCTGAACACCAAGTTGCTTCAGTGATTCCAGGGTATTGATCACACCTGGTTTGGGCGGGTCAAAGAACAAGAGGAAACCGGAGAATGTCATGTCCTGCTCATCCTCATCCGCCGAATACCCGGTTTTTCGAATTACTTCCCGCACAGCAATACCGAGTACGCGGTAACCCTGAGCACTCCAATCAGTGAAAAGCTTGTTGATCCCTGACCTGTGTTCTTCATTAAATGGTACGATCTTCTCACCAATTTGTATTGATGTGCAGACTGCAAGAATATTGTCGAGCGCACCCTTGGTGATGAGCAAAGGTTTGATCTCAGTCCCAGGATTGGAGTCCACAACCACGCTAAGACGCTTACGTTGAAAATCATAAGGGATCTCCTCGAGTTTGTCTATTCCGGCTGTCTCTGATTGCCTGCCTGCGAGAATCGCTTCGTCAAGCGGATTAGCAATACCGGTCTGGAAGGCTGCATTGAGATAAGCCAAACGCATGACGCTGTCCGCTGGCGATCCTGCTGTATCGAGGGCACCGTCCAGACTCACTATACCTTTTGTAAGGGTACCTGTCTTGTCGGTGCAGAGAGTATCCATGCTCCCCAGATTTTCAATAGCATTTTGCTGACGCACGATTACCCCGCTTTTTGACATGTACTGGGCACCCTTGGACAGGTTGATCGAGATAATCGCCGGTAAAAGTTCGGGGGCGATACCGACAGCAAGAGCGATTGCAAACAGCAGGGAATCGGTTGCCGGCTTATCGAGGATAATGTTGATAGCCAAGACAGCCAGTACCAGAGCACTCATTATTCGTGTAAGTAAAATACCGAATTTCCGAATTCCATGTTCGAATTCTGTTTCTGGAGGTCGGAGCTTCAGGCGTTCTGCAATCTCGCCAAATTTTGTGTCTGCACCAGTCTGCACAATGAGCACCTGGGCTGTTCCGCTTCGGACGTTCGTACCCATGAACACAACGTTGAAGCGCTCGTTCAGTTCCGTGTCAACAGCCACAGAGCCGGCTTGCTTTTCGACCGGGAAGGTTTCACCAGTAAGAACAGCCTGGTTTACGAAGAAATCCCTGGACTCAAGTACGACTCCATCCGCAGGGATCAAACTTCCTGCCGACAATAACACGATATCTCCCGGCACAATCTCTTCAGCAGGGATGGTTAACGGCTTCCCCTCTCTTCGCACAATTGCCTTTGTGATTACCTGGGCTTGCAGTTTTTCGACCGCCCTGCTGGCTTTATACTCCTGTACAAAGCTGAGCAGCGCACTGGCAATCAGAATTATCAGGACAATTAGGGCGTCAGTCCACTCACCAGCAATACTGGATACCACAGCTGCGAAAATAAGAATCAGAACCAACGGACTTGTGAATTGAGAGGCCAATGACTTAAGCGCCGTAGAATGTCCGCGTGGTTTCAAAACATTCGGTCCTGCTTGCTGAAGGCGTTTCGCGGCATCTGTTGTGCTGAGACCATCCGGTGTGCTGCCCACTTCAGCAAGGAGATCCGCTTTAGCTAGATTCCAATAAGGAGTGCTTGCAGAATCCTTGCTTATAGCGCATTTCCCCCTTCTAAACCATATAGGACCGTGATAGGAACAACAAGAACAAGCAGTCTTCGATATTTTCTCTATTTTCTCTATATTATATAATATGGTTTGATTATATGGCTTAATCTGCTAACATCCCTAAAATACATAATAACATAAATTCAGCTTCAAATATTGCCGAAACCTGCCGCATATATGACCATTTAGGACTAATGTTTCTGAATTCAGGACTTTTGTTCCTTAATCTTGAAAAATAAAAATGTTAGAATTATGTGATTTATAAACTGAATATAGGATGAGTTATAACGAATTTGTCAACTTAAGACTGCAAAATATGATCATGAGGAGGATCCGCATAATGCATCCAGATCAAAAAGTAGTTCAACCTGCCAGCAAATCAGATTTTTTAAATCAGAATGATCACCTGGCCCGGCACATTATTGAAAGTGCTCATGATTTAATCGCTGTCCATAATCTGCCGGATTTAAGTTATGAATATGCTAATCCCAGCACTATAAAAACACTCGGTTACACTCAGGAAGAATTGATGAGCAGCACAGTTTTTGAGCTTATTCATCCTGATGACAGAGCTATGATTCCAACCAAACCAGATCAATATCGCCAGGAAGATGATGATGCCGGAAATGTTGTATTCAGATACCGCAAAAAAGACGGCTCCTATATCTGGCTGGATACTTTAGGCACCTTCCTGGAAAATAAGTCCGAAAAGCAATCCCTGATCATATTCTCGAGGGATATAAGCAAGCGAAAATTAGCTGAACAGGCCTTGCAAAAATCCCATACAGAACTGGAAGCGAAAATCCAGGAAAAAACATTTGAATTAAACGCGCTGATCAAGGAAATGCAGGATGAAATTATGAATCATATGCACACCATAATTTCCCTTGAAAAATCGAAAAAATATTATCAGACTTTTTTCGAAAATTCTGGTACTGCTATAGTCATCCTTGACAGAAACTTGAATATCATCAACATTAACTCCATGTTCAAAGAACTGACCGGTTATTCCGAAAAGGAACTGCTCGATTATAACACCTGGACTCAGATATTAACTCCTGAAAGTCTTGAAATCGTTCAGAAAGATTATTATATTCGGAAAACAGTTCCGGACAAAGGCAAAAGCAGATTGGAAGTACAAGGTTTTAATAAAAATGGACAGCTGCTGACGATGCTGGCCCAGATTTCCGTTGTTCCGGAATCATCCAATTTCATTATTTCGCTGCTTGATATTACAGAGCAAAAAAAGCTGGAATTATTATCCCAGGAAAACATAAATTGTCTGGAACTCTCTTTGAGAAAGCGCCATCTGGGATAACTGTCAGCCGTTAAACTGAGATTCTTTCCATCATTCCGATCCTGGGCAAGAGAACGAAGCCGGCAGCTGCCGGCTTTTTGGCTTGCCAAAAATCAGGTTGGGGTCAGGCTATTTTTGAAAGGAATT
>DDXI01000149.1 GCA_002347475.1 Peptococcaceae bacterium UBA2264 | reverse complement strand
TGCCTTTTTACTGTCGCCGGCAAACCAGGCCTCGATCATCTTTTTCATCTCATCGCCGATGATATGGGAAGCCACACTGACAACCCCGCTGCAGCCCAAGGCCAGCATGGGTAAGGTCAGGGAGTCATCTCCACTGTAGACAGCAAAATCGGCAGGCAGGATCCGTTTCAATTCACTGACCTGATCCATCATCCCTGCAGATTCCTTAATGGCAATAATATTGGGGATCTGAGCCAGTTTTTGCACCGTTTCCGGCAAGAGGTTGGTCATAGTCCTTGATGGTATATTATAAAGCATAACCGGCAAGGATACGGCCTGGGCAATAGCCTTAAAATGCCGGTACATGCCCTCTTGCGAGGGTTTGTTGTAATAAGGTACCACAGCCATAATACCGTCAACACCTGTCGCGGCAGCTTGCCTGGCTAAGTTGACACTGGCTGCAGTAGAATTGGAACCCACACCGGCCAAGACAATTCCGGAAGAGCCGACAGCTTCCTTAACTTCCCTGAACATCTTGATCTTCTCTTCGTTTGTCAAAGTCGGAGATTCTCCCGTAGTCCCACAAACAACTATGCCATCCGATCCATGATTGATCAGATATTGGGCAAGGCTGCGGGCACTCGCATAATCGACTTCCAGATTTTCATTCATGGGAGTAACCATAGCCGTTAAAATTCTTCCGAAACCCATTCCTCTCATTCCTTCCATTTCTTTCGAGGTTTGTTCCTTGTACACAGTATCTATATGAAATCCCTATCCCAAGTCCTTTGGGCAAAATCAGCTATTCTTCCTGATAATGCTTTTCCGAATAACACATTTCTCAGTCATATTTGAATTCAGATCCAGCGTTATGCTCCCAAGCGGAACTTGCGGTGCAGGGCCTGCACAGAAGGAATCATTTGATCTTTATGAACCAAAACCCAAATTGTCAGGTTGGAATCAGCAGATTGCAAGATAGTCGCTCCGGCTTCATTTAAGGCCTCCACCAGGTCAGCCATGATAC
Organism: Peptococcaceae bacterium UBA2264; assembly: GCA_002347475.1. Classification (GTDB taxonomy): domain Bacteria; phylum Bacillota; class Desulfitobacteriia; order Desulfitobacteriales; family Desulfitobacteriaceae; genus UBA2264. Next base: position 8,725 of record DDXI01000149.1, on the reverse strand, counting down.
CTGGGACCCCGGTAATACCAACTCCGACTACAGAAACCTTGGCACAGCTGCGCGTGACTTCCGGACTGAACCCCATATTTTCCAGGATTTTTATAGCTTTGTCAGCAACTTCATCCCGTACCGTATACAAAACCTTTTCCGGCTGAACACTGATAAAATCGACGCTGACATCTGCAAGAGCCATAGCTTTAAAAATTTTCTTGTCAACCTGGGGCACATCTGTATCCAGAGTCGAAACCCCTATCTGGGTTAAGTTCGGGGTATGGGCTATGCCCGTAATTATACGGTCCCCGCTAAAGTCAGTCCCGGCACTCATATCAGACTTCATACTGGCCACCAAAGTACCCGGGGCATCGGAAAAGGTGGATTTGATTCTGATAGGAATATTGCGCTGCATTGCAATCTCAACTGCCCGGGGATGAATAACCTTAGCCCCCTGATGGGCTAATTCACAAATTTCATTATAAGTAACAACGTCCAGGATGCGGGCATCTTCCACGATCCGGGGATCAGCGGTCATAATACCCTCAACATCGGTATAAATATCAATGGCCTCGGCATTCAGGGCCACTCCCAGGGTTGAGGCCGTTGTGTCGCTGCCGCCCCGGCCCAAGGTAGTTACCTCTCCGCTTTCCGTGACCCCCTGGAATCCGGTAACAACAACAATGTTTCCTGCTTTCAGATATTCCAGGATATTCCCGGGTTCCACCCGTATGATCCGGGCATCACCAAAAGTATCATTGGTAATAATTCCGGCTTGTCCCCCGGTCAGCAAAACAGCTTCAAAACCCTGGCTTTGCAGGGTGCTGGCCATGACCACCCCGGAAATGATCTCCCCGCAGCTCATGAGCAGATCCAGTTCTCTTTTGGGCAGCTCCGGGTGTATCCCTTTAACCATACTCAAAAAAGTATCCGTAGCATAAGGATCACCCGTACGTCCTATAGCCGAAACAACAACAACCGGCATATATCCTTCGGTAACTGCCTCGGCAACCTTGGCAGCCACCTGATTTCTGCGTTCAGCTGTGGCAACTGAGGTCCCGCCGAATTTTTGCACTAGAATACGCACGTATCTACCACCTTTTTTAGAATCTTTATTCAATATCATACTCAGATATTATTTACTCCCACAGCATATAAGCTGCCTGCTTTCCAGATAACGATCCCAGACCGAGCTCGAAAATTACAATTGCTTAGTGAGCAATCAGCGGAATTTGCGTAAGTGAACGCAGACTATGAGGCGTTAAGCACGGCCACGGTTACCTGCCAAATACCACAAGGTTTTGGCGTGCAGCCTTATAATCAAGTGTATAGCAGATGCAGCAATTGTGAAAGAGCAACAGTAATTTACTTAACAAGCAACTCGGCGATTTGGACCGCATTTGTGGCCGCACCCTTGCGGATCTGGTCTCCCACTACCCAGAGATTAAAACCCTTCTCAATGGATAAATCTTCTCTTATCCTGCCGACATAAACCTCATCTGTATCTGCAGCAAACAAGGGCATGGGATAACGATCACCTGCCGGATCGTCTATGACAACAACCCCCGGAGCCTTGGCCAAAGCCTGGCGAATTTCCTCCACACTGACTTTGCGCTCAGTCTCTATATTGACCGATTCGGAATGGCTGCGCATAACAGGAACCCGGACTGTGGTAGCTGTGACGGCCATCTCAGGTATATGGAATATTTTCTGGGTTTCCTTGACCATTTTCCATTCTTCTTTAGTATAATCTCCCTCACCGAAAACATCTATTCTCGGTACCAGATTAAACGCTATCTGATAAGGAAAGACCTTGTTTATTATTTCTTCGTCTTTGGTCCAGGCCCTTACCTGGGCCTCCAGTTCTTCAATTCCTTCCCGTCCTGCTCCGGAAACTGCCTGGTAAGTAGATACTACAATCCGCTTGATCCCGGCCAGATCCAGAATTGGTTTCAGGGCTACGACCATAATGATAGTCGAACAATTGGGATTAGCGATAATGCCCTTATGCCAGGCGACGTCTTCCGGATTAACTTCCGGAACAATAAGCGGAACATCCGGATCCATACGAAAAGCACTGCTGTTATCGATGACTACGGCACCACTTTCAACAGCTGAGCGGGCATATTCGGTACTGACCGATCCTCCGGCAAAAAGGGCGATATCTATTCCCTTGAAACTGTCATGGGTTGTTTCCTGAACTTCGATTACCCGGCCATGCCAGGCTATTTGTTTCCCGGCTGATCGTTGAGTGGCTAAAAGGCGCAGCTCATCAACCGGGAATTTACGTTCTGCCAATATTTTCAAAAATTCCTGTCCTACTGCTCCTGTAGCTCCCACAATTGCGACATTTGCCATATATTCATTTATCCCCCTTTAGTTGTAACCTGAAATTTTACTTTAAGATAATGGAATTATGATGTAAAGACAAGTCCGTAAGAATGTTCTTCCTGCCCGGATTGTCTATTCTTGCCGAATTGTTTAATCCAGAAAATTCTCCAAGCCAATAACCAAATCAGTTAATTTGTAAGCCCTGCGTATGGCCAGGACAACTCCCGGCATATAGGTTTCCCGGGTAAAGGCATCATGTCTGATCGTCAGGGTCTGACCCAAACCGCCAAAAATTATTTCCTGGTGGGCTACCAAACCCGGGAGCCGCACCGAATGAATATGGAGGCCTCCAAAATCGGCACCGCGCGCCCCAGGCAGCTTCTCGAATTCGTCAGGATGTCCCTGGGGCATAGGCTCACGCACCTGGGCGATCCATTCCGCTGTTTTCAGAGCTGTACCGGATGGAGCATCCAGTTTCTGATCATGATGCAGTTCGATTATTTCAATGTGGGGCAAATACTTGGCTGCTTCCCGGGCAAAACGCATCATCAAAACAGCCCCGATGGCAAAATTGGAAGCTACGAAAGCTCCCACACCTTTTTTGGAAATAGCAGCTTTGATTTTTGCGATATCATCTTCATCCAAACCGGAAGTCCCTATCACCGGAACAACCCCGGCTTTTATAGCTACCTGGGCATTTTTTAAAACAGACTGAGGGTTGGTAAAATCAACCAGGATATCTGCCTGGGAAGATTTCAAAATTTCCAAATCCAAAGGACCGGAAACATCAATTCCAACTCTGGCAATTCCCATAAGATAACCCACATCCCGGCCTTGCCCCCTGGTATCTGCTGCTCCAACTAAAACCAGATCATCCTGAGCCAGAATTGTCTTAATAACTTCCTGACCCATTTTTCCCATGGCACCTGAAACAAAAACACGAATTTTATTCAAAAATACTCCTCCTGGATCACATACCAATAACCCCGCTGCCTTAAGCATTTCGGGGCTGTGGCTTTTCTACTTATTTTATGTAAATGTACAGCTTATGTCAAACCAAATATTTTCAGGGTTTTGCACTGCTTATGCAAGTCGGTTACTGTCCGGTAACTATCGCTTCCGGCAGTCTTTTTATTTTTTCAGATATAACACTTCTGGGATAAACAGCTTATCACCTGAAGCAAATATTTCCTCAGGTGATAAGTCAGTAAAAAAATCATGTGCCGAGCATAATACTTTTTCAATAAAAGTAAACAGAAGCCGACATTTTGCTTGTTATTCGGAAGATCACATTTGATATTCCTAGTCATTCAATGTTTCTATGACAAGTTCGGGTTGATTCAACCCAGCCTGCCTGGAGTTGTAGACAGTCAGGCTGGAGGAACTGGTCGACAAGGCAAAACTATATGTCCCATTGCCCTTGACTGCTGCAGTTACATCAAATTCCACCCAGGTATTTGCGCTCACCGCTCCCACTGTACTCAAACGCGTGCTGGGCAGAGTTGGGGCATTCTTCCATATCAAACCACTTTCCGTCCAGGGTTTGGTTGTGCCTTTATAATTATTTGATACCAAATAAGCAGAACCGCCCATACTGCTCTTTTGAACAGAATACAACCTAATCTTAGCATTTGTCACGGTACCGGCGAGACCGGATAATGTAAATTTCAGGTAACTGTTGCGTGCATCCTTGCTTTTGATTAGTTCCAGGGTTGCTGCTGAACCATAATTGGTTGTGGAAGTTGCTTTACTCACCAGGGCATCATCACTGGGACTGAAAGCAGTAATCACGGTTACCTGGACAGTCAGCTGGGCTGAACCGGTATGACCAGTGCTATCGGTGACTGCAGCAGTGACTGTATGAGTTCCGGCAGACAGGCCGGAAGTGCTGAAAGTAGCGCCGCTGCCGATTTGGCCATCACGGGAGGAGGTCCAGGTGAGACCGGCCGTCAAATCGCCGTCCTGAAAATCGTTGGCCGTACCGCTGAAGGTAATGCTTGTCCCCAAAGTACAGGAGAAGCCGTCCTTCGGGCTGCTGATACTTACTACCGGCGGCGTATCAGCCACCAGGAAGGTCACTTGGGCCGAGCCGCTGAGGCCGCCGCTGTCCGTTACAGTGGCCGTAACTGTATGGCTGCCGGCGGAGAGCCCGGCGGTGCTGAAAGAGGCACCGCTGCCGATCAGGCCGTCGCGGGAGGAAGTCCACTTCAGACCGGCAGAAAGATTGCCGTCCTGCAGATCGCTGGCGGCAGCACTGAAGGCAATGCTTATCTCCAGAGGATAAGTGCCACCATCCAGCGGACTGCTAATATTTACTACAGGCGGCGTATCAGCCACCAGAAAGGTCACTTGGGCCGCGCCAGTCAGGCCGCCGCTGTCCGTTACCGCAGCCGTAACTGTATGGCTGCCGGCAGAGAGACCGGCCGTACTGAAAGAGGCGCCGCTGCCAAGCAGGCCGTCGCGGGACGAGGTCCACTTCAGACCGGCTGAAAGATTACCGTCCTGCAGATCGCTGGCGGCAGCGCTGAAGGTTATACTTGTCTTCAGAGGATAAGTGCCACCGCCTACCGGACTGCTAATATTTACTACCGGCGGCGTATCAGCCACCAGGAAGGTCACTTGGGCTGCACCAGTCAGGCCGCCGCTGTCCGTTACAGTGGCCGTAACTGTATGGCTGCCGGCAGAGAGACCGGCCGTAATGAAAGAGGCACCGTTGCCAAGCAGGCCGTCGCGGGAGGAGGTCCACTTCAGGCCGGCTGAAAGGCTACCGTCCTGAACATCGCTGGCCGTACCACTGAAGGTTACGCTTGTCTTCAGAGGATAAGTGCCACCACCTACCGGACTGCTGATACTTACCACCGGCGGCGTATTAACCACGAAAGACACCTGGGCTGAGCCAGTCAAGCCGCCTCTGTCCGTTACCGCAGCTGTAACTGTATGGCTGCCGGCGGAGAGGCCGGTGGTGTTAAAAGAAGCTCCGCTGCCGATCAGACCATCGCGCGACGAGGTCCACTTCAGACCGGCAGATAGATTACCGTCCTGAACATCGTTAGCCGTACCGCTGAAAGTAATGCTTGTCCCCAAGTTATAGGAAGCGCCGTTAGTCGGGCTGTTGATGACCACGAGAGGCGATGTATTTGCTGAAACGGGCGGCAGTGATAATTCATATACTTTGCCATCATTTTCAGTAGAATCAGTGTCGTTATCGATCCCCCGGTCGCTGATGTACATTACCGTGGCCGCAGGATTCATACTTCCCAATCCACAACCCATCCCTGCTGGCTTAGAAGGAGCTGCAGCCGAAATATCGATGATCTGTACCAAATTACCGGTCGCAGTAAACTCTGCTACAGCATTTGCCGGACGGCCAACGACATAGAGGTTCCCAGTAGCTGAATTGAGGCAGATACCCTCAGGGTCAAGAATACCCCACCAGCTTGTATCGAAACTTGTTACCAGGTCATCCCCGCCGGGTGATACTCCATCGAAAATCCCGTTGTCCCCAGGCATAACCTGGTAAACTTCAGCATTGGTACCGTCAACAATCCAGAGAGAACCGGATGGAGAATCATACGCCAAGCCCTCAGGATCGTTAGAATTGAATGCTGAGGTACTGAAGTAAGTTCTGATATCGTCTTTTGTACCACAGAGGCCATCCCCACCAGGATTTATCTCAAAAACCTTTTTCTTATCATCATCGGAGAAAAAGATATGCTGGTTGGAAGGATTGTAGGCTATGCCAGTTGGTTCTTTAGTGAAAGCAAGTGTGCTGGATGTATTGACCAGGCTGCCGGACAAAGTGGTTTCGAACAGGTTAACACCTGACCAGATTGAGGTCTCCTCCACTTCAGAATCACTTATCAAGAGAGTGTTGGAGGATGTGATGATTTCGAGCCCGGCTGGATCAGGGCTCGGCGGTAAAAAAGCTGATGTATCAATAATATGGATAAGTTCAGATGTAAAAGTACTTTCTGCCAAAGCAGCAGGCTCAACAAAGGAAAGCTCAACAATTTGGCCGGTCCCTGACTCCTTACCATCAGTTGCAGCACGGTTGGTTTGCCCATCCTTGCTCAGTCCACTATCCGCCAAATAGAGACTCATCTGTTGCGGATCATCGGTCATATCGCCGCTTGGTGCCATCACCATCGCCTGAGGATCGATAATTCCAAAGGAGGAGAGATCACGTATGGCTGCAATCTGACCGGACTGTGTCAGCTCATAGAGCAGCAGTTTAGTCCGGCTGAGAAGGTGGAGGTGACCGGTCAGGGGGTCAAAGGCTAATCCCTGGGATTCAACCAGGCCAAGCAGCTTAAGATCCACTTCAGTTACTGCAGCATTCTCCAATGCTCCGTTGGCTGCCGGCATGATCCGGACCAGTCGTGTCCCGGACGAATTTAAAACAAAAATCTGACCGCTGTTTTGATCGACAACTATTCCCCGGGGACAATCCAGTTTCCAGCTCTTGATATTATGATAAGAAGACATAGCAGGCTTAAATCTGCCATTTGACCCGGCAGGAACGGTAAAGGCTTTTTGTCCGTCGGGCTGGAGAATAAGCAAACGACCATTTACCCCATCAAAAGCCATGTTGATCGGATCCGGATTCATAACCGGAATGCTGATCGAGCCGACAGATTCCTCAACGGGAGTAATGGCCGTTAAATTAATATAGGATGGCAGTGACTGATCAGTCGCAGAGGTGTTTACTACATGAAAAGTATTCATTGCCGGACTAAAAACCAAACCGGCAGGGTTAGGAATCCCCAGCTCAGCAGTTTCAATATTCCGCGCCAGCCGGATAAAGGCAGTTTTTTCCTGGGTCGAAATACCAAGACTGGCATAAGACGGCGTGATCCAAGTCAACATAATGATCGATATTAGAAAAACGTATATGATTGCTTGCCTTAAAGACCTGTCAAAAATAAACATTTTAATCGCTCCCTTCTTACCCAAAATCCTGGTAAACAAGATATTCATCTCATCAATAACCAGTATTGCCACTATTACCAGCATTAATTCAAATTAAGTCTTAAAATCTAAGTATAGTATTTAGTAAGAATATTTCCTGATATATTAATGATCTATTTTGTGGTAAGAATGTTCGGCAGAGGTCACCGGATAGTCACTAAATATTGATCCCCCAAGGCTAAGGAGGTATCAGTTCAGTGAAAAGCAACTTTTGTATTATCACCCTCTCGCAATTAATTATTTATTTATTTCTTTTATTTTACATTTTTGATGAGAAGCCGTCAATTAGTTTCATTTTACTACTGTGGATACTTTTAAGAGGTTATCTGTAAGTTTACCACCAGGAACAAATTACCACCCGGAACAAAATTGCATCCAGGTGGTAAACAAGTATCAGGAAAAAATAATATTACGCGATAAAATATATCTAAATTTTGTCATTGATATCCCCAATCAACACCTATGGCAATTTTTTGATTACCAGCTGCAAGCCACTTTCAGTCCAGGAATTGATGGTCCCTTGATAGCTATTCGATATAAGATAGACGAAATCGCCCCTGCTGAGAGTCAGAGGACATAAACCCGGATCTTGGCGCTTATGACGGTGCTATTCAGTTCGGTAACGTCAAGTTTCTGATAGACACAGTGCTTGTCCGTGTCTACGCGCTCTTCCAATCTCTTCTCTCTTCGTCGAGCCAAAATTGGTGGAAGCCGTACTACTTACCGCTTTGGTATCGTTACCCGGATTGAAGATTTAGGCTGATTATCTTCCGTTATCGTCAGAGTTACCTCGGCTGAGCTACTGAGGCCGCCGCTGTCTGTGACTGCGGCTGTTATGGTGTGAGTGCCGACACTGAGACTATCTGTGCTGAAAGAAGCTCCGCTGCCCAGGACTCCGTCAACGTCGGAAGTCCAGCTCAAGCCAGCGCTGAGATCACCGTCTGGCACATCCAAAGCGCTGCCGCTGAAGCTGATGCTTTCCCCACTGGCATAGGAAGTGTCATCTACCGGACCAGTTATACTCACTGCCGGTGCTGTATCGGATGTTGCCGTTACCGTCAAAGTTACCTGGGCTGAGCCACTGAGGCCGCCGCTGTCTGTGACTGCAGCTATAATCATGTGGGTGCCGACACTGAGGCTATCTGTGCTGAAGGAGGATCCGCTGCCCAGGACGCCGTCAAGGTCGGAAGTCCAGCTCAAACCAGCGCTGAGATCGCCGTCCGGCACATCCAGAGCGCTGCCGCTGAAGCTAACACTGGTTCCTACTTCATAAGAAGTTCCCTCAGCCGGACTGCTTATACTCACTGCCGGTGCTGCACTCACTGCCAGAACTGTATTGGCTATTGCCGTTACCGTCAAAGTTACCTGGGCTGAGCCACTGAGGCCGCCGCTGTCTGTGACTGCAGCTATAATCGTGTGGATGCCGACACTGAGGCTATCTGTG
>DDXI01000021.1 GCA_002347475.1 Peptococcaceae bacterium UBA2264 | reverse complement strand
GGCAGAATCAAAGCCCAAACCGGCTTCCACGCTGACTGTAAGTAAATCCAAAACATCAGGCAAGGAATTCTGTATTTCTGTTTGTCTTTGCTTACCTTTTCCTTTCAGCCAGGCATCCGGAAATATAAAACCAATAATCATTCCCACGAGAGCCAGTCCAAAATTTTGCATAAAAGCAGGTGATATCAGGCTTAATATTCCGAAAAGACAACCGCCGCTCACTAGCGCCAAGCCGTACTGTAATGCTTTCCACTCTTTACTGTTCCATTGCCCTGCCAGACCGGCGGCACTTAGTCTTTGGTCTATCAGGGTTAATTTTTCCTTGGAAGTACTGTTTCCCAGAAATGCTGTTACTTTATGCAGCAACGGTAAAATTACCCGCTGTTTAAAGGACCGGGATTCTCCCTGGGATTTGTCTGCCTGCCCAATTGCTTTCATTATTCTGGAACGGGAAATTACCTGCACGGAATCAGCTGCAAACATTCCCAGACAGGCAGCTAAAACCGCTCCAAAAACAGAAACTGCTATGATCATTTCCATTTCATTCTTCACCTGCTTCCTAAGTATTTTTCTAGACTTTAATATTGACAATTTTGCGAACTATCATAAAACCCATAAATTCTGAAATAAGTCCTCCTGCAAGCATCATCAAACCCAGCTTTTCCGTAATCAACAATTTCATATATTCCGGGTTTATCACTGAAAAAAAAGCACCGATTAGGAAAGGCAGAGCTGCAATGATATAACCGGAAATTCTTCCCTGGGCTGTCAGTGTTTTAATTTCCATTTTAATACGTATCCTGTCCTGGATCGTGCTATGAATATTTTGCAAAACCTCGGCCAAATTGCCTCCCACTTGTCTTTGAATCAGAATTGCGGTTATGGCCAGATCCAAATCTTCGCTGTCTACCCGTTCTGAAAGATTATTCAAGGCTTCTTCTGTAGGTGTTCCATAATTCATTTCCCGCAAGGCAAACTGCAGTTCACTGGCAATGGGATCAGACATTTCCCGGCTGACCATATCCATGGCTTGCATAAAACTAAAACCAGCCTTCAGGGAATTAGCGATAATTAATAAGGCACCTGTCAATTGATTATTGAACTGTTCATTTTTTCTTTTCTGGGTTCGCTTTAGCCAAAGCTGAGGTAAAATATACCCTAAAACACCTGCAACAAGACAAATCAGCAGATTTCGGCTAACTAACAAACCTAGCAGACCAAAAACAAGAGCCAAAAGAAACTGCAGCACAACAAATTCCCCGCCGCTCAGCGGAATACCTGCTTTCATCAGCTCTTTCTCCAATTTTTTACTTAATTGGGTCGGCGCATAATCAGCCAGTTTCGAAAGGATTTGCCTCAGATTTCTTTTTTCATTATGATGCTGTTCATTTAAGGGGGAACGCAAAACGGTAAAACCATGCAATCTGGCGCCAAGAGATGTGCCCTGACGGCTGGTTTGCAAAGCTGTCAGAAACAAAAAAATAGTAAAAAACGTCGAGGCAACAGGTATCCATATATTATAGCCTAAATTATTGTAGAGTATTGACAAACAGATCCCCTCCCTTGATAGGGTTAATTAAAAATTTGAAAAACATTCTCTGATAAATTCAGATTTGCAGTTTTCAGACGATCCATAAAATGAGGAAGAATTCCTGTGGCCCGAAAATGTCCCATCACTTTACCCGCTTCATCAACACCTGTTTGTTCGAAACGGAAAATATCCTGTAGGGTAATGATATCACCTTCCATGCCCAACACTTCAGTAATATGGGTAATACGGCGGCTGCCATCCCGCAGACGACTTTGTTGAACAATCAGATCGATGGCACTGGAAATTTGTTCCCGGATCGCCCGAACGGGCAGGTCCATCCCAGCCATTAAAACCATCGTTTCAATCCTGGCCAGCATATCCCGGGGCGTATTGGCATGTCCTGTCGTAAGGGAACCATCGTGACCGGTATTCATAGCCTGCAGCATATCCAAAGCCTCTCCGCTGCGTACCTCTCCCACTATTATCCTTTCAGGCCGCATCCGCAGAGAATTTTTGACCAGATCTCTGATCGTGATGGCTCCTTTGCCTTCGATATTGGCCGGGCGTGATTCCAGAGTAACGACATGGGACTGGCGCAACTGGAGCTCAGCGGCATCTTCGATCGTAACAATCCGCTCATCTTCCGGAATATACGCAGACAGTACACCCAAGGTCGTGGTTTTTCCTGATCCTGTACCTCCGGAAACAAGAATATTTAAACGTCCCTTGACACAGGCTTCCAGAAAACTGGCCATTTCAGGGGTCAGAGTGCCAAAATTGATTAAATCCTCTACATTAAAGGGATCTGTGGCAAATTTCCTGATAGTTAAAGTGGGGCCGTTGAGAGCCAAAGGCGGAATAATAGCATTGACACGGGAGCCGTCCGGTAAACGGGCATCAACCATGGGCTGACTTTCATCGATCCGGCGTCCCAGGGGGGCTACAATTTTTTCAATAATATGCAGAACATGCTTATCATCAGAAAAACTGACATCTACTCTCTCCAGTTTGCCTCCACGCTCGATATAGATCTGATGGGGACCGTTGACCATTACTTCTGTTATAGTCGGGTCCTGGAGCAGCGGAGTAATCGGCCCAAATCCCAGGATTTCATCCATAAGTTCCTGAACCAAACGCTGCCGTTCCGCCCGCGGTAAAGCCATGCCCAAAGTCTCCACATGTAATTCCAAAGCTTCTTCGACCACTGGTCGCAGGCTCTCCTCGGTCAGGTCATCTGAACTGGTCTTCTCCTTTTCCAAGGTTTGAATTACTTCATGATGGACTGTTGTCTTTACTTCCCGCCAGGGATTGATTGCAGTAACAGACCGTGTTCCTCTGGTTTCAAGAGTTATATCATCAATATTTTTCTGTTTTTCCAAACGTTTCAGCAATGACATTTTGCATTCCCCCTAAGAACTAGCTGCCCAAGACTTTATGAAGATTTTTCAAGTCGCCAAGACGAAAATTCTTTAGATAGCGGTGGCTCATTTTACTTTTGATTTCATGTTCAACATCTACCGGAACCCCGAACAGGATTTCCGCCATTTGCCGGATACCTTCAGAGGCCTTGCTTTGAGGATAAGCCTGCACAAAAGGCATTCCCTTATTCAGGGCGGTAATCAGTGCTCTGTAATCGCTGGGAATATGACAGGCAATCGGCATATTTAAACTTTTTTCAATATCTTTTAATTGGATCCCGGATTCATCTCCTGACCGATTGAGAATCAGGTTAACTTTATCAGTATATTTGAGACCTTCCAGAACCTCGATACTCAACTTGATATTTTTTAAAGTTGGAATATCCGGTGTTACTACCAAGCCGATCTGATCAGCCAGATCCAGATTCGCCAAACTGACTTCATCAAAGCTGCTCCCATTATCACAAATAATAAAATCAAAATGAGACCTGGCTTCAGTCAGAATTTTGCTTACTTGCTCTGGGGTTACATATTCGGCATATTCCGGACGGGACGGGGCTACCAACACTTCCATACCGGCGGCATGGGTCAAGAGATAAGTCTTAATATCCGCAAACTGCAGTGAGCCCGCCTGGGTCAAATCGGCGATTGTTTTTTTGGGCAGCATATTCAGAAACACTGCCACATCGCCGAATTGTAAATTAAGATCAAGCAGAAGGACCCGCCATTTGCCTGAATGGCCCAAATGAGCTGCCAGATTAACAGCCATACTGGTTTTTCCGACTCCGCCTTTGGTACTGAAAAAGGACATTATCTGCCCTTGACTGGCTTCTGCCTGCTCAGGATGAGTAACCCGTTGGGTACCTCTGGCTTCATTCTTTTGTTTTTCCATGTTGCTGACATTCACAATGGCGCTGGCAAGTTCCGAGCCGGAAAAAGGCTTAACCAGAAACTCTCTGGCTCCAGCCATCATGGCTCGGCGCATATAGCCGTTTTCGCCCTGTACCGACATCAGAATGACGGCACTTTCGGGAACACGCATGGTCAGGAGCTCGGTAGTCCGCAGGCCGTCCATTTCCGGCATATTGATATCTAATAATACTATATTAGGTTTGAGTTCATTAGCTATTCTCAGGGCATCGGAACCATTTCCGGCCTCGCCGATGATTTCGATATGTGGTTCAAACTGCAGGAGACGGCGGATACTTTCTCTGGTATCCTTAATGTCATCCACAATCAGGACACTGATACGTCTCATTGATCTTTCCTCCTTTAGCGATATTTCTGATAGAAAGCAGTATCCAGAAAAACAGCCGGGCTGATGAACGGATCTTCACGAATTTCCTTATTGACAGGGTTGCGCAGCAGCAGGCGCAGGCTTCCCTTCTCGCTGCCCAGGGTAACAGCCAGGGCCTGGGGTACAGAAACAGCTAAAGTATAATATTTTGATTCAGACGGTTTGACATCTTCGGTATCAGCAGCAACAATGGAGGTGTCCCCTGTACTGAGAACCAGAACATCCTGAGCCGCCAGAGTAGTAATTGTAATTTGAGTATTATCTGTGCCACTCTCCTTGATATCCATTGTGGTCAGAACATCGACATAATCGCCGGGCCTTACAGCATAGCCGACACCGCTGACTAAACCGATAGGAATAGAAAGTGCTCTTTTGCCATCCGGTACAGCTAAGGAGCCCTTGACGGCTGGCTGAGCTCCATCTTTTGAGGGTGAACTCTGCACCATGGCTTCCAATATGGGGTCACCGGTTTCAAGTTCCACCAAAGCCACTGTGCCGGCAACATCCTGGATATTTTCGTACCCTCCCTGGGGATAGCCCTGCAAAGGCACATCCTTGGTAACAAGCTGCTCAGCCTTGATTAAGGAACGGGCCGGTATCGTGCTGTTTGCCACAACCAATGGTTTTAATTGTGGGATGCTGACCTGGTAAATATTTTTCAAGTACAGATAGAGAGAACCGGCGGCAATTATGGCAAAAACAATTGCCAGAATAAAGAATACTCTTCGCTTCACTGATATCACTCCAAACCATATTTCCTGATCAAATATTGCTTCCTCATACAGCAAAAAATAATCAGGATACTAATTTCACTGCATAGAGACCGTATTCATTGGTTAATGTGCCGTCTTCCAGATCAGCTAAATTTTCCTGCAGATCGGACATGCTGCCGCTTTCCTGGCCGTTAAAGACCATGGTTTTCACAAAATGCCCCCGCACAAATGATTCATTTCCAACTTTAGTTACACCTTCCAGAAGAAAGGCGGCAAAGCCAACAACCTGGACATTAATGATTGAAACCCCTTCAGCCTCTACAATTGTTACTATGGGTACATAGACAAGTCTGTTCGCTGCCATACGCAAGGTAACAGCTGTTTTGGTGGGACCGCTTATGACCCCATGCTCGACATGGATGGTTTGCCCAAGGGTGATTGGGGCAGGGTAACCGTTCTCTATAAAATTGGCATAATTATCTGACCCGCCAAGGTCATCTGTCAAGTCCAGATCTGGGAAATCCAGCGCTCCAAACCAGCCGGAATCATCGAGCACAGAATCGGTATCGTTATTAGCTCCCACCTTTAAATCATATAATCTGTCGAAGTCTAACTCCTGATCCAGAAGGCCAAAGGGAACCAATCCTTCCATACCGCTGGGCGGCACCGTTACTGCTGCCGCCGAGGCTGTAATTGTATTTTCATCTATGCCCCATATTTTGGCAAAAAATGCGGGGACTTGTTCCTGCGCACTGGCGCTAATTTTCATATTATTATTCGTAATATTAACCGTAATTTGCGGCAGCCCATTTGTTGCGGCATACTCTGCGGCAGTTTGCCGGGCCAGCGCAGTATCCTGGGGAAGATCCTGGGCTCCGGCCAACACAGCCGCATCCAGAGCACTTTGCAGGTGAGTATGTTTGACATAGAGAATACCCAAATCTGTAACCAAAGCAGCCAGACCTAATAAAACTGTCAGGGAAACTGCCACCAGAATCACAACGCTGCCCTTTTCCTTATTTAATTCTTTTCTATCACTACTTAAGTGCTTAGGCAAAATATCAACCCCCTAATCTTTCCTCTTCGCAGATTACCTCCATACTCACTCCACACGCATCGTAAAATCAGCATTTACAATGAAGGGATCAGGGATAATGACATTGATCAGAGGAGCTATAAGGTCCACCGGATAACTTAAGGCCACAGTAACTTCCCCGCCGGAACTGCGCAGACTCGCGGAAGGATCAATTTGAATAGTAAGGACTGTTTCGTCTAAAACTGCTGAATTATGGACGGCAGCGTTGATAGCCGTATCACTGCCTCCCACACTGGCAACCCTGACTCCTATTCTGGCGGCATTATTTACCGTAATACTGTAATAACATATCCTTCCGAAATCAATCGCTCCGAAAATAAGAACCAGGAGAACAGGCAAAATCAGAGCCATTTCAACCATAGCTTGGCCATTTTCCCGGCCTTTTAATTTCTTAAACATACTCATCACCACCCCAAAGGCCAGAAATAAGCCATTATAGTACCCGCTATGAGTACTAAACCGTAAGGAAATTTTTCTTCGCAGGCGGCTCGCTGTTCAGCGCTCAGGGACGTTGAATTCTTAAGTCTCGGCAGAAAATATAACTGCAGATTTTTGGGGAGAAGAAGAAACAGGCGTTTCAGGGCTGCTGTCAGGGCATGGCGCCGTGTTAATAAAAATAGGGAGACAAGGCCGCCAAATACTGCCCCGTACAAAAAACTCGTAATGACAAAAGCAACTCCCCCAAAAGCCCCGATAACCCCTAAAAGTTTTACATCACCGGCTCCTATTCCCCCCATTAAATAAGGGATCAATAGTAAAGCTAAACCCACGATACTACCAGTTAGGCTCAGCCAAACTCCTGACCAACCTGATTGTGCTGCCTGCAGGCTGAAGGCTATAAGGAACGCAGGACCGAGTAACTTGTTATAGATTTTTCGTTTCCGCCAATCAGTCCAGGCAGCAGTACCTAAAGTAAAGCCCAAGGCTAATTCGTATAGTCCCACGCTGAAGACCTCCTTTGAGAAAAATACCCTACTGGGAGCAGTAGGGTAACAGAACATTGTTTAATTTTATTTATGTAGGCAGCCAATAATGCAAAAATATTATGGGGCTGGGGTTAATGCAGCGTTTGCATTACCAAAAATTGTTTCGAGTCCGCCGCCCAGAGTTACTAATGCTGTAATTACTACGATTGATACCAGAGCAATAATCAGACCATACTCGACCATTCCCTGACCTTCTTCTTCCCTGAACAATCCCATTAATTTGTTTGTCATTGTGTTTCCTCCTCGTTATTTTTATTTTTTCCTTAAATGTTTATGATCCAAGTATATAACCCGAAACTTAATGTGAATATATACCATTAGTCATGAATTTCAGCTGCTGGAAGAACTAAAAAGGCAGGCCTAAAGGCCCAGGGAGTCCCGGGATTACAGGCCTGCTCCGAATAAATCGGCACATTGAAAAACCGCCTGCAACTTAACATTGTAGCGGTTTCCCTTACTATGTCTTCACACTGCCCCTAAGACAGTATTTTTCAATTATGTTCATAATAATTCAGCTAAGTCAAATACAGTTAAGATCAGGGATTGTTGGTAACAGCTTCCATTATGGTCCCTGTTGATCCTGTATCCCTGTTATAGAGAATATCGCCTAAAGCAATCAATATGCTAACGACTGCCAGGGCAACCAAAGCTATAATCAAACCATACTCGACCATTCCCTGACCATCTTCATTTTGTAAGAATCCAGATAATACGCTTATCACTGTGATTCCTCCTTTTTTCTTTTCCGTCTATTACTAATAAGAATATATCTCCCCAACAAAAATAAATATATCCCATTAGTCATAATTTTGAGGCTGAACAGACTAAGCAGAACAGGTCATATATCCCAGGACTTATGACCTGTCAATTTACTCTTGCATTAATTCAATTGAGCTCGTCCAGGGTCAAGGAAAAGCTGGGGACAAAATTATCCATAAAGTACCTGACTTCCGGGAGTTCCAGGCGATCGATCTCGGCTCTGATACTTTTTTCAGCCTTGATAAATTCACCGTTACCTGTCTTAAGTTCTTCCAGGCATTTCAAATAGGCACTGATCTTATCTGCTGCTTTGACTATTTTCCAGTTATCCTGATCTGATACCCGATGGAAAAAGCAGGAACTATATTCTTCTTGTAATTTATGAGGCAGCATGTTGTAAAGCTTTTGTTTGGCGAAGTCCTCCATGCTGTGAAAAGCTTTATTGACCTCAGGATTCCAGTATTTGATTGGCGTAGCTATGTCGCCTGTGATAACTTCGCCGACTTCATGGAAAACCGCCAGGGCAAGGATCCTTTCCGGATCATAATTTCCGGTAAAAAAAACGTTGCTGATCAGAGCCAGGCCGTGGGCTATCTGCGCAACCTGCAAACTATGTTCCTGGATGTTTTCCGGCTGGGTATTGCGCATTAAGCCCCAGCGCTGAATCAGTTTCATTCTGGACAGATAAGCAAAAAAATGATTCATTACAGCCTCCCCGTTAGCAGGTTTATTTTTATTTTAGTCTTATGAACTCCTCATCGATTATTTACAACTGCTCTTTACTATTATAGGGGAAATTCAATTATTAATAAAAGTTAATAAAAAATTTTAAAAAAAAATATAGGGACCATCATATCAGATGGTCCCTAACCAAATAAATTAAACCCGCAAAGCCCTTCCAGCACACAAATGGAATAAACACCCGCTGGAAACTGAATCTGAACACCCAACCAAGTAAACGATCTTGAGTCAAAACAGTATTTCGGATAACTATTGAGGAGCAGTTACTAATATCTCCTTTATTAATTTATCCACTAGCCAAGACTTACCAGATCCGATTTGAAATTTACCACCATTAAATCATACCTAAGTCATAAAATCCCTTTACACCATTTGAATGCTGAACACACGCTATTCTCCTGAAACAGTTACCCTGATTCTAAACAAACATAAATAGTCATTTTTTGAATACGAACTGGACTGGAGGAGCTTTGCGGGAAACCTGTCAAATAAAATAATCACCTTTGCAGGTGATTTCGTTTTAAAATTCAGCATTATTTCAACCTAACATAATGCCTGAACTTTCGTTACCGAAACCTTCCCTGCATACAATTTGTTGATACAATTGCTCACTGGCTTTTAAATATATATGATTTATTAATGTTATTATCGATCTTTTTCGACAATTTGTCAAGACTTTATCGTCAATTTTTCTGCATTTATTCAGCTGATCAGAGTAATAAATCAGGTGATTTTCGATTGGGCCGCGGTCCAAAAAACTGATAGAAATGACACTCCAATCTTCCGTTATAGAGCTTACGGCTCTTATCCCAGCGTCTGCCGATAAATTGCTCGGGATGAGGCTGGTTTGTCAGCATATGCAGAGACCAGGTTTCCAGGCGCTCAAATACTTCTCCTAATTCTTTGTACGCTTTTTCAACATCCGCAAATGAACCAATCCTTTCTCCATAGGGTGGGTTGGTGATCAAATGACCATAGGCAAAACGGGAACGGACCTCAGCAACCGGCAAGCGTTGATAATGGACTTTCTCGGCCAGTCCAGCCTGAGCTGTATTAAGGCGGGCTAACTGCAGGGCTTTGGAGTCAATATCAGAGCCGTAAATATTTAAGAGAATATCTTTTTCCCACATATCCAGAGCCTCCTGCCAGGTTTCCTGCCAACAGATTTGAGGTATGTTGGGCCAGTTTTCGGAGACAAAATTACGTTTTAAACCGGGAGCCCGATTTTGCGCAATTAAAGCAGCTTCGATGACTATTGTTCCTGTTCCGCAAAAAGGATCCAGCAAAGCCCTGTCGCGATGCCAATGGCTTAATTTTATCATGGCAGCTGCCAGAGTTTCTTTCAGGGGAGCAGGACCGGTTAATTGACGATAGCCCCTCTTATGCAGCCCCAGACCTGTAGTATCTATGGTTAAGGTTGCCATATCCTTGAGCAGAGCTACTTCTATCGTATAACGCGGGCCGCTTTCTTCAAACCAGCTGCAATTATAAGTTTCTTTAAGTTTCTCCACAATTGCTTTCTTAACAAGAGCCTGGCAATCGGAAACGCTGAAGAGTTTTGATTTAACTGATTTGCCATTTACCGGAAATTGGGCCTTAAGAGGAAGCCAGTCCTCCCAGGGCAAAGCCTTGGTCTGTTGAAAAAGTTCTTCAAAAGTGACCGCTTTAAAGGTACCTATCTTCAGCAATATTCTTTCTGCACAGCGCAGCCACATATTTGACCGACAAATTCCTGCTTCGTCAGCAATAAATGTGACTCGGCCATTTTCCACTGTCAAGCGGTCATAACCGAGATCCTTTAACTCCTGGGCCACCAGAGCCTCGAGACCAAATACTGTAGTCGCTATTAATTCTAATTTGCTCATGGTAAATTCACTCCCCGGGTTTCTAATGTTTTTATTCCTGTTATATAATATGGGTATCACCCTGAAATAGCAAGTTCCCCTGAACTATTAAAACATTTACAAGCTACGGAAATGATCTCCATATTCTGTAATATGAAAGGAGCGTAACAAATGGAAATAATTAAAACTGTTGCCGAATTAATGGCTCTTTCAGCCCGGACAGCTCCGAAAGGTGCTGGTCAGGATTTTGTGGAAACAAAGGTTATCAGTGGTTCGGATTTACAATTGCTCGGCCAGGAAATGGCCAACTATGGCAGTGTCAGCGGCAAATTTAATTTCGACCGTGACGGTCAGAATGTCGCTGCTTCCGGGGCACTTTTGCTGATTTCCTTGAAAGAGCCCCAGAAACTGGGACTTAATTGCGGCGCCTGCGGACAAGCCCAATGTGCTCTATTGCCAGCCTCTGCAGAAGGTCCGGAATTCAGCGGACCGATCTGTGCCTGGCGTCTGGTGGACTTGGGCATTGCCTTGGGTTCTGCTGTCAAAACAGCCGGTTTGCTGAATGTTGACAATCGTATTATGTACCGTGTCGGTGTTGTCGCCCGTAAAATGGGCTTAATTCAGGGAGATGTTGTTATTGGGGTACCACTCAGTTCCACTGGGAAAAATCCCTATTTTGACCGTTGAATCCCGACTTGGCCTTTAAATGATCATCCTGCCCCAGCATTTAAATTATTAAGGAACCGACTTGACAATTTCAGGCTCGGCTCCTTTTCTTTGCAGAAACAAACAAAATTATTTCAGATTATTCTCATTGTTTCGGAGAAGATAACAGCGGTGAGCAGTATTACAAAGCTGAGAGCAGCCCACACTTCGTTTTTGGCTACTTTTAAACTATATTTTATATCACTGATATCAGTCCGGGCCACAAGTTCCTGGACATGTTCGGTCCTGTGCAAGGAATTGGCGATGAAAAAAACTATGATATTCGCTAACTCCCCGACTTTTGTTTTCAGAGAAGCTTTGTTCCTGAATATACCACGGGCTTGTTCCAGGGAATTGCTCCTGAAATCAGCTACAGATTCGTTTAGTTCGTTCAGGATACACTTCAGCATTACCAGATACCTGTTAACCGGGAGACCGATTTTATTCAAAGGAGAAAAAACTTTTCTTAATATACCCAGAAAAGCAGGCAGTGGAGTGGAATAGATATACATGCTGCCGATATACCAGATAAAAAATATTTTAACCACGCGCAGCAATGTTTCCGCAAAGCTCAATCCGGCACCGGCAGCATAGGTATCCGCAGAAAAAAACAGACCCAGAAAAGCCGACAAGATAATGCCGCAGAAATAGGGAAACAGGATTAATATTCCGTAAGTCAGCGCATTTTTATAAAGAAAGCGTAAATTGCTGCCCATAGAAACTGTGGTTAGTACCATGTAGAGAAAAATCAACAACAAGCTGAGCCTGTTTTCACAGTTTATGGCTGTGACAGCAAGCAGGATAGCCAGGCAGGCTTTTAGCCCGGCATCTATTTCAGCCAGAAATGAATTTTTCATACTGATAGAGGATAAATAATCCGGCATAAAATCCACTTCCCCCAAATCCTGTGACTTAAACTGAATCTGAAAATATCTCTCTTTTCCGGATCTCTTTGATAGTCAGATCACTGATGCTCCCTGTTATCAAACCAGTAACGATGGCTGAAATCAGGAGGATCGGCAGATAGTAGAAAACAATCGGTTCTTTCAGAATATAAGAAGCAATAATTATCTGTACCGTATTGTGAACTACGGCTCCGGCAATACTTATGCCCTTGATACTGAAAAGGCCGAACATCTTTTTATAAAGCAGCCACATTACCAAAGCACTGGAAATCCCGCCGGAAATGCTGAAAAGCAACATCATTAATCCTTTGCTTAAAGTGGCCACAACCAGACATCTGAGCAAAACTATAGCCAGTACATCCTTCAGATCCAGGAAAACTATCGCGATTAAAGTTATAATATTAGCCAAGCCTAATTTGACCCCGGGAACGGGAATCGGTATGGGAATAATCAACTCCAAAAGGGATATTAAAATCGCATTACAGACCAGAATAATGATAACGGCTATTTTCTTGTTTTTATTCATATTTCACCTGTACCGATTCCCCTTTTTAGAAAGCAATGCTGTCGGTTTGTTGGCTTTCGCCGTTAATCTTGATGATCGTTTTGGCCGGCATGCAGACAGCCTTATCTCCTGCCTTTGTCAGCCAGCCGGCCTGCACACATATTTTGTCCCGACAGTCGGATTCCAGAAACCTGATTCGTCCTTTTTCCACCAGTATAGTCTGGTGAATACCTTCTTCAAAGTAAATGTGCTCCGGCTCTGAAACTTTATCCAGATCTATCTTCTTTACTAATTCCCCATCTTTTCTTACTTCGGCAATCAAATGGTTACCTGAGGCTGTTGATAAATTATTCCACAAGAGCAGGAGAACAATTATCAGGCCCACACCAAGGAATAAGATCAGGTCACCTTTCTTCAACATACGTATATTCATGACTTTTGTCCTCTAATCGAAAGTTCCCCCGCAGGCCTGGGGTTACATATATCTTCTTATCTGTCGTAATAAAAATCGCTTCAGCCTGGCCATAGCGCTGAACAAGCTCCAGGCCCTTATCGAGTCCCAGGACAAAAGCCTTGGATAAGCCATCGGCTTCGGTAGATGATGAAGTAATAATGGTCACACTCATCAAACCGGAATCAACCGGATAACCGGTATGGGGATCAATTATATGGCAGTACCGTTTGCCATCCAGTTCAAAATATCTCTGGTAATCACCCGAGGTAACCACTGCTTTATCAGTGACTTTAACGATTCCGACAATCTCTCCTGTTTCCGAGCGGGGATCTTGAATACCAATGCTCCAGGCACTGCCATCCGGTTTGCTGCCCAAAGCTACTACATTGCCCCCCAGGTTAATAATTGCGGATTTCACGCCATTCTTCCGATATATCTCCCGCACACCATCTCCGGCATAACCTTTGGCAATGCCTCCCAGATCAACCATTTGTCCTGCGCGGGCCAGACTGGCCTGATTATTGGCTTCATCTATTTGGACGTCCCGGTAATTAACCAGCGGGACCAGTTTTTTGATAGCCTCAGCCGGAGGAACAGCCGGATTATCCGTCTGGCCAATATTCCACAGTTTTACAAGCGGAGCCACCGTGATATCGAAAGCGGCACCCTCACTTAGATCTGAAATCTTCCGGGCGGTCTTTAAGACACTGATAGTCTCAGGATTTAACGCCACAAAGCCTTGACCGGCATGCTCGTTGAGTTTATTGACATCCCCGCCGGGAGCGTTAATAGTCATAAGGTCTTCCAGATACTTAATCCTGGTCATGGCCTCTTCAGAAATTTGCTGAGCATTGGCCCCGTATATTTCCTGATTGATAATAGTCCCCAAGGCAAAACCTTCCGATTTATATGATTGTACTTGTCCTATACTGCAGGCCGTCAGTAATATTGAAGCAAGCAGGATTGTCATAAAGCAAATATATTTTTTCATATAGTAACTCCGCCAGTCATATTCTGCATTTCCTTAATTCCGTATCGCATTCTCCTGATTTATTTTTCTGAAATTTGCTTCTTCTGAAATTTAATTTTTCTGTTTTGTACTTTTTCCGTATCACGAATATTATCCTGAGTTATAGTTTCGCATAATTATTCCCTGAAACAGGTCTATTTAGGAAGCGCTTCATACGAATATGAAGCGCTTCAATTTTTTAATGCTATTATCCGGGAGACATTAAATTATTTCAGCAGGCAAATAATTTTGCTGGGAAAGAAAGACACTATATCTGGTCAGCCCACTATATGATAAAATCCTTGATTGCTCCGGTCGGGCATTTTGCCAGACAAACCGACTCTGTGCATTTTTCCTTACAGATGCTGGAGTCAACAACTGCCAGGTTGTTTTCCAGTTTGACGGCACCGTACGGACAGGACTTGACACAGAGGCCGCAGCCGATACAGGCCACAGGACAATACTTACGCTTAACTGCGCCTTTGTCCAGTGAATTACATCTGACCACAACATGGGCATCCAAAGGCAGCAATTCAATAACTTTTTTGGGACAGGCCGCCACACACTTGCCGCAGCCGGTACATCTTGTCTTATCAACAACAGGCATACCTTGTTCATTAACTTTAATCGCATCAAATGGACATTCTTTTTCACATGTTCCCAGCCCAATACAGCCAAAAGGACATTCTTTGGGTCCGCCCTGGATTAGGGTAGCGGCCACACAGTCTTCAACACCGGCATATTTGTATTTTAATTTAGCCGTATCCATGAAACTGGCACATTTCACACTTGCAATCCTGGGTTCCACTTCCTCAGCTTTTTTCCCTGTGATTTGAGCAACCTTTTCAGCTACTGCCTTTTTTCCGGGGACACAAAGGCTGGGGGAGACATCCTTATCCAGAACTACTGCTTCAGCATAGGCCATGCAGCCAGGAAAACCGCAGGCTCCGCATTGCCCTTTGGGCAGAATATCTTCAACCACATGGATCAAGGGATTCATTTCCACAGCCAGTTTCTTGTTTGCATAGGCCAGGATGAATCCAAAAAAGATTCCTATCGCGCCCATAATGACAATAATTAAAATGATTGTATTCATTCTATGATCGCTACCTTTCTAAATTGTGATCATTCCGGAGAAACCGAAGAAGGCCAGAGCCAAGCAACCTGCCAGAATAAAGGCCACTCCCAATCCTTCCAGGGATTTAGGTACATCAGCAAGTCTTAACTTTTCCCGCAAACTGGCCATTAAAACAAGAGCAATCGCAAAGCCGACACCAGCACCGATAGCATGCACTGTACTTAGGGCAAAGTTGAAATTAGATTCGACATTGATGAGCGGCACACTGAGGATGATACAGTTGGTGGCAATCAGCAACAAATAAATTCCCCACATCTGGTACAAGGCCGGCGAGTATTTGCGGATAAGCATTTCCAACAATTGTACGAAACTCGCGATAAGCAGAACCAGGATGACTAATTTCAGGAATTGCAAACCCAGGGGAACCAGAATCAAGCTGTAAGCAATCCAGGCGAAGATGGAGCTCGCTGTCATAACGCCAGTAACCGCCATACCCATTCCTACAGCAGCATTGACATTTTTGGATACCCCAAAGAAGATACAAAGACCCAAAAATCTTGACAAAACAAAGTTATTTACTAATACAGCACTGGCAAAAAGCAAGAGATATTCTTTCATGCAGCCTCACCTCTGATTCTTTGACGTTTTTCCATGTGCATATTCCACAATTTAAACAGGCCGACTAAATAGCCGATCAGAAGAAAACCTCCCGGAGGCAGAATCATAATCAAAGCCGGCTCATAAGCTGTCCCCAGAATATTTATTCCCAGGATAGTTCCATTACCGAGCAATTCCCGGATAACCCCGATGATCAGCATGGCAAAAGTGAACCCGCAACCCATACCAAAACCGTCCAGGAAAGCGCGTCCCACATTATTCTTGGAAGCAAATACTTCGGCCCTGGCCAGGATAATCGCGAATACTACAACCAGTTCCAGATAAATACCCAGAGCTTTATATAATAGGGGAGCATAGGCCTGAAGCAGCAGAGAGGCAAGAGTAACAATAGTGGCGATACAAATGATATAAACCGGAACCCGTACTTTGGGATTAACAAGTTTTTTGACTATAGAAACCACAACATTATTGGAAGTAATGACAAACATAACTACCAGTCCCATAGTCAGAGAAGTTACCACCGATGATGTAACAGCTAAAGCCGGGCAAAGGCTCAAAGCCAGAACCAGGATCGGGTTTTCAATTACCCAACCCTTGGCAAATTCTTTCCATAACGTCATTTTATTCCCCTCCTTGCACAAAAGCAGTAACTTCTTCCAGGGCTTCCTTCACAGCTTTCGTAACCGCTCTCGAGGTAATTGTGGAGCCACTGATAGACTGAATCAGTTCTGTCTTATTGGGATCTTTGGTAACCTCCAGGTGTTCGGCATCCTTGCCGATAAACTGGTCGGCAAAGAGAGGTTCTTTGGCCTTGTCCCCCAGACCGGGAGTTTCTTTACTTTCCAGGATACTATATTTGAGGACCTTCAAATCAGGACTAATGGAAACGAGCAATTCAATCGCTCCTGCATAGCCTTTGCTCTCGGCCGGAACAATATAGGCGACCACTTCACCATCTTTTATGGCTTCATGCCATTCATGTTTTCCCTCAATTTCAACGATGGCATCGGCATCGGCAACCATTTCCTGCAGTGAAGCATTTTTCAGTTCGACTATTTTCTCTGCTGCTGTCGCAGCTGTCAGAGAATACACAGCACCAATGATCAGGCCTGAAATAATACAAGCCCCAATCAGATTGAAAGCAACCTTAAAAATACTGTCATTGTTATCGTGTGTCATTATGTTTACTCACTTCCTTCCATATCTCACAGGTTTAACAAAACGGTCAATAAGCGGGGTCAAGGCATTCATCAGAAGGATAGAATAGCAAACACCCTCAGGATAACCACCCAAGAGTCTGATCAGAACAGTTATCACCCCGGCACCAACGGCAAATATTATTTGTCCCTTTCTGGTAATGGGAGCAGTAACATAATCTGTAGCCATAAAGAAGGCACCAATAATCAGACCACCGGCCATCATATGAAAGAGCGCATCACCGGAAAATAAACCATTAGAACCGCCAAATATCCAGGTGAGTATGCCGACAGTGCCAATCATACAGACAGGAATAACCCAGTCAATATAACGTTTATAGATAAGTACCAGTCCGCCCAGGACTAATAAAATTACTGATGTTTCGCCAAGACAGCCATTTCTGAGTCCCAGGAACAAGTTTGTATACATTTCTGACTGACTTCCGAATATATTGATCAAGGCATCATGGCCATCCAGTTTTAAAACGCCCAGAGGTGTGGCACTGGTAAGGGCGTCAGGATATCTGATATTCGTCCAGGATGTCATGGCTACCGGCCAGGAGGCCATCAAGGCCGCTCTTCCTATATGGGCAGGGTTAAAAATGTTTTGACCCAAGCCACCCATAGCATGCTTAGCAACAACAATCGCAAAAAAAGAGCCGACTATGGGAACATAGACCGGCACTGTAGCCGGCAGACACATGGCCAGCAACATACCAGTCAGAAAGGCACTGCCATCGTTAACTGTAATTGGTTTTTTGCGTATTTTCTGAACAATTGCCTCAAACATTACAGCTGATAAGGCACTTATAAGTATTGTAGTTAAAGCATCTATTCCAAAGTAATAAACCGAAAAAACACAAGCAGGCAGTAAGGTAATGATCACTGTCCACATGATTTTCTTGGTGGAAACATCGGAAACCATGTGCGGAGAAGATGACACAAGTATTTCCTTTGTAACTGTATTGCTAATCGCTTCTGTACTCATCTATTACTATTTCCCTCCCTTTTCGGCTGACAGCTTTTTGGCATAGCGAATATGATGGACGATCCTTCTTTTTGCCGGACAGACAAAACTGCAGCAGCCACATTCCATACAATCAAACAGATCAAATTCTTCTTTGGCTTCGTCAATAAACTTCTTCTCAGCCAAAATACTTAACATACTGGGATTTAAGCCCATCGGACAGGCACTAACACAACGGCCACAGCGAATACAGGGACCTTCTTCACCCATATTAGCCATTTCTTCTTTGCCGAAAGCAAGAATACCATTGGCTCCCTTGATAATCGGA
>DDXI01000064.1 GCA_002347475.1 Peptococcaceae bacterium UBA2264 | reverse complement strand
TTTTAATGCAAGGCTAATGATCCTTTTTTACACTTTCCAGAAAGATGTCCCTTAATTTTTAATTTAAAGATAAGTAAAAAAAGATATGATAAAAAACGACTCCCGATTTTACACCAACAGGCGCTTGCTTACTATTTATCATATTATTTTAAATATTCTTAATATTTAAACTTATTCAAATAGGCTTTACACACTTTGTGAAATATGTTACATTACATTTAGTGAATGTGTTATCTTTCACAATTACTTTTAACAAAATAATTTTATGCAAATTAAAAAACAGGAGGTACAACAATGAAAGTTAACAATTACAAATCCTACTATTCTACTACCATCAACGAGAAAGCACCTAATATGGGCTGTTTTGCATGGGTACTTAAAGCACAGGATATTAGCTGTCTTACCTGCAAAAATACTGATACTGACGCCAGTGGATCACCTTGTATGGGGTGTGGGGAATATGCGAACTGGGAAGCTCAACATGTTGTTAGCAAAGCTAGTTAATTGATTTATCAATGTGCGAACCATCCGGCTGCAAAACAGTCACCCATGTATATTCCTCTCCGGTTTAATTATTAATCCTGCTTTAATGTTAATTTATGCAGAAAAATACCCGCAAGAAAGGCAATTGAGTGCCAATCCTGCGGGTATTTACTTTTTTTAATCAGCAATTATCTCCATATAATTGCTGGTAATTTATTTTGGTGGTTTGGATCTGCGAAGCCGCTTTTCCACATTGCGGATTGGATAAAGGGCAATGTTTATGACAGCCGGTACAGGTATAGAGGAATTCCGGACTGCCGGAGGATCCAAAAGCAAATAATACCTCTGAAATCATGATTCCGGTCAGAACAATGGCTGTGATGGCGAACAGCAGGGCAGCGTTTAAGATATACATAATACTCATATCCTTCCTGCGGGGTTTTTCCGCCTCAGTTCGCTAAAAACCATTGGCAAAGCTCAGGATCATCATAAGCCTTAACCCAGGAATCGTGGCCTGCCTCCGGATAAATAGTAAAGCAAACATTGCCCCCCTGCTCCTTTACAGCCCTGACCATTATCTGCGATTTTTCCAAGGGGACGATATCGTCTTGAGCACCATGAAAGGCCCATATAGGCATATCTTTCAATCTGGGAGCCCACTGCGGGTCTCCCCCGCCACAGATAGGGGCGATGGCCGCAAATTTTTCGGGGTGCTGAGCGGCAAGCAGCCAGGTGCCATAGCCTCCCATGCTCAAACCGGTCAGATAAACCTTTTGCGGATTGACATTATATTTTTCCTCGATCTCCTCCAGTAACAGCATCACTATTTCCGCCTGTTCAGTCCAGCGGCTGTCTTCCGGACACTGCGGGGAGATAGTGATAAAAGGAAAATCCGCCAGCTCCTCCACAATCTTCGCTATCCCGTTTCTCTTGACAAGTTCCAAATCGCTGCCGCGCTCTCCTGAGCCATGCAAAAAGAGGATCAGAGGCCAGCTTTTTTCTGTTTCCTTCTCTTTATACCCCGCAGGTAAAAAGAGCAAATATTTCAGATGTTTAAGAGAAGCCTTTCCCGGGAGTTCTCTGGAGATACTCCTGGCTATCTGTTTCAAATGTCCTCTCCCCCTTCTTATATGCCCATCAGCCATTTTTCATTTAGGTTGACGGCAGCATAACCCTGTTTGCGATTTCGGACTTTACTTATATTATAGTACTCCATTCTATATAAACGCATTACGAAAGTCAGCATTATTGAAAGGTTGCGTCAAAACTAAATATTTATATTTCAGAAAGGTGGAGGCAGTATACCGGGTCTCTTGCCTAATTATTCCTCGGCATTTAATTTTTCTTTAAAAAACGCAATAACTTTGCTTCTATTTTTTTTAGTTCATCAATGGTAATCATATACGTCATTTTAATTTCTTCAATAGCACATGAAGTTTGCCCTATACCAAATCTGGCTTTGATTATTTGTGCTTCTTTATCTGTGCAACATTTATGAAGTGCCTCAGAAATCTGTTCTTCACTATACATAAAATCATTCCTGTTCTTTCAGATATTTATATCTCCTAACATTTTGTTTTCCTGCCGAATTCGCCAAGATAGATGGCCAGCGTTTATCTGCTCTCGTTCTGGCACATCAATTTGGTTTGCTCCATCCTTTTTAAAGCGGAAGATGAGGACACACCGGTCCGGGTGTGAATGGGTGATCAAACGAAATGTAGATAATGCTTTAGGCGGCAATACCTTGGGCCGGCAGCCCCGCGCAAGCAAGGATGCAGGAATATCCGGTAAATTTAATTTGTGATGCACTGATAATTTTATATTGCATTAATAAGCAGATATGGTAAAATAAAAACTGCATAAAATTCAGGGTGATGGAGTTCACCAAAATGCCATGAAGTGCTGATGACTCCTGATTTGTACGGCCTAGCCATATAAATCAGGAGTCATTTTATGTGCTTATAAAAAATAATTTTAAAAGAAAGGTTGGTATCATGGAACAAATTTATACAATTGCCGCTCTTTGGCTCGGCTTAGCCATTATNNTTAGGCACAAATTTGCAGTGGCTGGGTTTTCTGGCTTCAGCAGGGGCCATTTTGTTGACTTTTTTGGCAGGTGCGGAACTGGACCCTGAAGTGCTTCAGAAAAAGATAAAAGAAGTAACGGTTGTAGGCTTGATCGGATTTCTGGCCCCATTCATAAGTTGTTCTCTTGTTGCCTATTATGCTCTTGGCTGGACCCTGCAGGCAAGTTTACTCACCGGTGTAGCCCTCTCTCCACAACCTCAGTAGCAGTTGTTTATGCCGTCATGCTTACAACGGGCTTTAACAAAACTGAATACGGCAAGGGTATTTTGGGAGCTTGTTTTATTAACGATTTGGCAACAGTTATTACTCTGGGGCTCATATTCTCCCCGTTTACTTATAAAACCATAATTTTCATTATAGTAAGTATCATTACTTTCGTGGCCTTGCCTTTTATAACCAGATGGCTGACACATGTTTATGCCTATCACACTGCTGCTATCAGAGCTAAATGGGTAATCTTTATCCTGATGGGCTTAGGGGCGCTGGCAGTTTGGTCCGGTAGCGAAGCAGTTTTACCCGCCTACATCGTGGGCATGGTTCTGGCTGGAAGAGCAGCTAAAGATGAAAATTGGGTTCGCCGCATGCGCACATTAACCGTTGGTTTTCTCACTCCTTTTTATTTTCTGCGCGCCGGGATGCTTGTCTCCCTGCCTCTTCTAATTGCGGCTCCCCTTGTTTTTCTGTTATTGCTGGCCGGCAAGGTTTTTTCCAAAATTTTTGGCTTATATCCGGTTATCGGCATGTTCAAGAAAGAACGTAATGAGAAATGGTACTATACTTTAATGATGTCTACGGGTCTGACATTCGGCACTATCTCAGCCCTGTTTGGCCTTTCCCACAATATATTGTCTCAAGCTCAATATTCATATGTGGTCGCTGCGGTTATTGCCAGTGCCGTAGTCCCGACCTTAATAGCAGGCTTTGCCTTTGTTCCCCGGCATTTGCTGCCGGAAAAAGTAGAAGCGGCAGAATTGGTTTCCGAGGACAACGATTTAGGTGTGGAAGGCTAACCATAATTTTTCACCGGCTGATTCCGCCTCTGGTGCTCTCTTCCATACTCAACCCTCCGGTACTCAGCCCCGAGAGTTTGTTTTCCATATTCCTGAGAACATCTTCCCGCCTGTTCATCTCTTTTTCCCAGGTCACTCTTTTCCCCTGATCGTTTTGCAGACGAATGCCTTGCTTTGGGGCATCGGAAATTACACTTACGATCCGGTCAAGTTCGGCTTTCCACATTTCAAAATATTCTTCAGTAGTTTTGTTCAATTGCAGGGATATACTGCTTCTGATCCGGCTGCAGTTGCGATCAAATAAATTTACCAGGATCAGTTTTCTCCGGTATTAAGCATATTATTGTAAGCTCCGTCCTTAACATGTTTATTTTAGTACCGCCCCGGTATTAGCGGAAGTGACAAGTCTGGCATAGCGGGCCAGATAACCGCTGGTTACCTTGGGCTCCGGTTTTACCCAAGCATCCTGGCGTCGCTTTAGTTCCTCCGGACTTAGCTCAACTTCAAGTTTACGGTTGGGAATATCAATAGAAATTATATCACCATTCCGCAGAAGGGCAATCGGTCCGCCATCCATAGCCTCTGGAGAAACGTGTCCGACACAGGCCCCTCGAGTGGCACCACTAAAACGGCCATCAGTCAGTAAGGCTACCCGTAAACCCATGCCGGCTATCACTGCCGTAGGATTGAGCATTTCTCTCATGCCAGGTCCGCCCTTTGGCCCCTCGTAACGAATAACCACTACATCGCCGTCTTTAACCTTTTGCCCCATAATTGCTTCAATGGTCTCTTCTTCAGAATCAAATACCTTAGCCGGCCCTTGATAAACCAGCATATCTTCGGCTACGGCACTTTCTTTGATGACTGCACCGTCGGGAGCAAGATTTCCGGTTAAAACAGCAATCCCTCCCGTTTTGCGATAAGGTTCTTCGACACTGCGAATAACATCCGGTCTTTTGATGGAAGAATTCTGTATTCTTTCGGCAACAGTACCAGATACGGTCATAGCTTCAGTATGAATTACTCCTAATTTGGAAAGTTCCTTCATAACAGCAGAGATCCCGCCAGCCTCATTCAAATCTTGCAAATGGTGAGTACCACTGGGACTAAGTTTGGTAATGTAGGTTACTTTGGCGCTGATCTCTTCAAACAGGGCTAAAGGGAGTTCAATCCCGGCCTCATAGGCAATAGCTGTTAAATGCAGAACACTGTTGGAAGAACCGCCTATCCCCATATCCACCGCAATAGCATTTTCAAAAGCTTGTTGAGTTAATATATCGCGGGGTTTTAACTCCTTTTCCACTAACTCAACAGCTAAGGCACCTGCTTTTTTGGCCAGCATCCGCCGTGCTCCCGTATAAGCTGCCGGAATTGTGCCGTTACCCGGTAGTCCCATGCCAAGCGCTTCGGTGAGACAATTCATGGTATTGGCGGTGAACAGCCCCGCACATGAGCCGCAGCCCGGACAAGCGGCCATTTCCATGGCTTGCAGTTCTTCAGCGGTGATCTTGCCGGCTTCATAAACGCCGGCTGCTTCAAAGATTTGGCTGACACTTATATCCTGTCCCTGATAACGACCTGCCAGCATTGGCCCGCCACTTACGACAATGCTGGGTATGTTGAGACGTGCGGCAGCCATAAGCATGCCTGGAGTAATTTTATCACAGTTAGTAATCATAACCAGTCCGTCAAAACCGTGGGCCCGAGTCATCGCCTCGATCGAATCAGCAATTAATTCTCGGCTGGCCAAAGGATATTTCATGCCATCATGACCCATAG
Source organism: Peptococcaceae bacterium UBA2264 (assembly GCA_002347475.1). GTDB lineage: Bacteria > Bacillota > Desulfitobacteriia > Desulfitobacteriales > Desulfitobacteriaceae > UBA2264. The sequence continues at coordinate 1,725 of DDXI01000064.1, read as the reverse complement.
CTATACCGTCACAAATTCCTATGGAGGGAAATTCAACCGGAGTACCCCCGCCTGATGCCACACCGAGTTTGACTGCCTCGGCAATATCACGTAAATGGATATGGCCTGGAATAATTTCATTAAATGAATTAACAACACCAATCAATGGTTTCTGCAAGTCTTCCGGCGAATAACCCATCGCTGAGAATAAAGCCCGGTGGGCTGCCCTTGTTGACCCTTTTTTCACTATATCGCTTCGCAATTTAATTCCTTCTTTCCGAGTAAAATATAAAAATATACTATATAATATCACATTATTAAATCATATTCACATTGTTTCATTACCTTCTCAAGCCAGCCACAATTCGTTTAGGATTTAATAACAGATCAAAGGCAGCATTGATGTCGGTGACAACCAGGTCGGAACACTGCATAGTGGCACTGCTGCCCCCTTCGGGTCCAATTACAGCGATGCCCAGGGCAGCTTGTTTGACCATGAGTTGATCGTTAGCCCCATTTCCAACAGCGACTGCTTGCCTGCTGCCAAATTGCTCCAGATATAAGGCTTTTTCTTCGGTATGATTGTTGCTCTCCAGAACCTTAACCTGCACGGGTAATCCCTGGCATTGTTCGCAGACACAGCCGAAAGTATCCGATGTCAGGATGTGGATTTCAAGCTCTGCGGCCAGTCTTTGCAATCTTGATTTAACCTGTGCCGTGAGTTGACCATCCAAAGCTAAAGTTCCGTTAAAGTCAAAAACGGCGATCTCAAGATTAAGTTTACCGAAGTTAGGAATTTCCGCTTGAATAATCTTCACGACCTCCTTTCTTTTACTACATATAAATTATTCCACAGTTCGCCTTCCAAGACTTCGAATAATCTTTCAGAGACCATTTCCCTAAAAAACAGCTCCTGCCAGATATAACATCCAGCAGGAGCCATCAGCTTTTCAGCGGTAGGTGAGCCCCATCACCTTGTAATTTCAATATCATCAATATCAATAGTTTACTGGATAATATCAGCAACTGCAACCCTGCTTTTTCTGTTCCCGCCCGGAAACGGAAATTCTAGCGGAAAATGAACTGGCCCTGGCTTTTCTGGACCTGTATCCATCAAATGATTGTTATTATGATCTTTTATAGCAAATATTACTCGTCTTTTACACACTTCTTAGAAAGATGTCCCTGTATTTTTTATTTTAAAGATAAGTAAAAGAAGACATATTAAAAAACGACTGCCGATTTAACACCAACAGTCGCATGCTTACAATTTATGATTATCGCATATTTTTCGAATAAATTTTACACTTGTTGTGCTAATCGATGATTTCGTCTGCCACAGCCTGTAAACGCTCTGCCATAACTTTTAAACCGGCAGGACAACCGGGAACTTTCACAAGATGGGGATGAGAACTGTTAGTTTCACAGGCACACTTGCCCAAGGCAATTACTTTACGCATAGCAGGGTCGGTCATTTTTTGTCTGCCCATAACAATCGCAATATTACCAAAATCCTTGCCGGGATTTTTCATGAAAAATTTAATAACCGCCGTAGCAATACCAAAACCGCAGCCGGAACAGCAGGTAGGATCAGGTGGTTCAAGAGTGATACCCTTGATATTATATAAAGTCATCAGATCCCTGGCCCAGGTTCCATACCATTCCAAGGGTTTTGCCAGATCGTCAATCTTTTCCCCAACCACCTCAACATTTGCCAAACTTAGGCTGCGGCCGGCAAGTTCGGCA
>DDXI01000047.1 GCA_002347475.1 Peptococcaceae bacterium UBA2264 | reverse complement strand
CGAAATACTGAACGACGTTACGCTGCGCATCCCGCCTTTGAGCAGGGACGAAATGAGCGTGCTGATTAACGAAACAAAGATCAGCAAAATCCTGGCCGGAGCCAGAGGCGGCACCGCCGCAAATTTGGAGCTACTCACCGATAGTCTGACCTGTTTTATGCAGCTGGTCCTGGCCAACCCGTCCATAGTGGAAATGGATATCAATCCCCTATTGGCGGATGCTGACAGAATCGTGGCTCTGGATAGCAGGGTCACTCTGGGATAACAAAGTATGGGCAAGGACTGATGGTCCGGAGCAATTATAAGTAATTCACTTCACATCAGAAATAAAGTTTGCACAACAAAGGGGGGCAGCAAAGTGAGGCTGAATATAAGCTTAAAGTTTCCATCAATGGAAGGGTCCCCGATCCACTACCACTATTGGTTACAAAGCGCGATTTATCATGTAATGGAGGGCGAAATCGCGGATCAGGTTCATACGCAAGGTTTTGAAGGAGATGGACGGATTTTCCGGCTCTTTACATTTTCCAAGTTATTGGGACGTTATGAGTTATCAAAGGATAAAAAGTATATCCGTTTCCCGGAAGGGGCGAATTGGATAGTATCCTCACCGATTAATGATATTCTGGGGTCAATTGCAGGCGGGCTTTTAAAACAGTTGACGTTAAGAATCGGCGCGACCGGTGCGGAGATTACCGGGATTCAGGTCTCACACCCGCATGTGCGGAGCGCAACTATTCACGTGCGCACACTATCGCCAGTCGTAGCCTACAGCACCCTTTTTCGCAGAGACGGGAGTAAATACACAGTTTATCTGCAGCCGGGAGAACCGGAATTTAGGCGCAACGTTGTGGAAAATCTCCAAAAAAATGGGAAGGGATCAGAACTTGGAATCAAGCAGAGAAAAAGGACGAAAACGAAATACCTGTCTAATGAATAAAGCCGGTGATCAAAAAGATAACCAGCCGAAGGATATGAATATTCAAATGCTAAATAATCCACGGATGCACATCTTAGAGTATAAGGGAGGAATTATCAAAGGATATTCTGGCATGATGTTGCTTTCGGGTCCGCCTCCATTGCTTCAAATTGCCCTGGATGCAGGATTGGGGAGTAAGAATTCACAAGGATGCGGCTGTTCGGAAGTGGTGGGGAGAAGGTAATTTATTTAATGAATTGATAAGGAGCCAGTGGAACCTGAAAAGGTCAATGATTTTCACATGTTTGTTTGCGAACTACTCACTGGCACAGAAAATGCATTAGAACTTCCCTCGGGATACAAAAATATGATGTAGTTTCCTGTGGAACCGCTTTTCTCACTCGTACTTCCTTGGTAATAAGTGAACTGAAAGAAATGATTGTTCTACCGGAGAAGCAATGAAGTGATATAGGAATTTATTAAAATTTTTAAAGGTATCTCCATTCACTTGAATACAACGTTTGCCGTCCAAGTGAGGGGGATATTTTTTTTATCATAAATAAAGGATTTAGAGAAAAAAACAAGAATTATTTAATGTTTGGAAATTTATTAAATATTTTTGAAATCACTCTTTTTTAGATAAAAAGTCCAAAGGAGAAAAGATGTCCGGAATTAGACGAAATAGGAGGGATAGTGACTATGCCCCGCAAATTAATTTCATTTCTCGGCACTACAGACTACACTCCGTGCCACTATTATTTACCGGATGGCAGAAATTCAAAACTTGGAAAGTTTGTTCAATCTGCTGTTTTAGAACTCTATGGAAATGACTGGATGCAGGAGGATCAAATTATCGTTTGCCTGACAAAGGAGGCGAAAGAAAAAAATTGGAACGATAAGGTTGTGGAAGGATGTAATATTTGTGGATTAAATAGTATTCTGCAGGTACAGCATCCGAACGTTTCAGTGAAGGTTGTGGATATTGATGCTGATCAGTCGGTAGAGGCCCAATGGAAGTTGTTTGATCAAATTGTGGAATTAATTGAGACAAATGACGAGATATATTTTGATGTTACTAACGCTTTCCGTACATTCCCAATTATGGCCACAATGGTCTGGAATTACGCCAAAACTTTACGCGGAGCCTCGCTGGGTAAAATACTGTATGGTAATTTTGAAGCCCTTGATCGTGAAACCAAAATGGCTCCGATGATTGATTTGGCTGAAATGGCTTCTCTGTTGGAATGGACGATTGGCATTAATCAATTTTTACGTTATGGAAATACGGCGACATTGGTAACTATGATAGACGAACCGATGAGTCGGGACTTGAAGGATGCCAAAGGGCAAGACGCAGAGGCCTTTCAATTAACAAAGTTGGCTAAGGCGTTGCGGGAATTTAGTTTAGCCTTGTCTACTTGTCGGGCAAACAGGGTACAGCCCATTATCCAAGACTTAAAGGGAATTTTAAATGAATTGGAAAAGGTTGAAATACATAAACTTCCTCCCTTAGTCAAACTGCTTGCTAAAATGAAAGAGAAGTTCGAAATATTTGATAGTAATTCGATAATGGATTATTACTATATGGCGCACTGGTGTTGTGAACACGATCTCATTCAGCAGGGCATCACGTTGCTGAGTGAAAATGTGGTTACTGTAATTTGCTGGAATAATGGATTGAATGAACACAAAGGCGATATTCGCAGGGATGTAAATAGTGCATTAAAAATCCACCATGACTCTATGCCTGAACCACTATGGAGGGTTTGCGACAATAGCAGAGTCCGGCAATTACTGGAGCATATCCACGCCCATAAGGTTGCATTAGCCTTTACGCAAGATTTGACAAACAAAAGAAATGACATCAATCATGCCGGTGGCAAACCCGGCAGTATTAAGCAAAGTGATAAATTTAAACGTGTCTTGGAAAAAATTCTGGATGGCTTAAAACCATATTTTGAGTACTCGGATGAGATATTGAACGGGAAGAGGAAGGGGGATGAGGAGTTTTACCATGCAGATCGGACTGAGCAAAGCAAGAGAGAAGATGCCGGACTGAAAATGCTCCTGTTGTTATCCCATGAGCTTACGGACGAACAGCGGAAAAATGCGAGGGAACGTTGGAATATTGTCTCTTTTGAATCCATGCCGACCACAGTTGCACAAAGTTGGGGATATGTGCCTGCCGTAGGTGAATGGAATGAGTCCTGGCTTAATCCGGTGAAAATATGGTTGGAAGAGATATATGAATCGGGAGACATCGTTGTAGTGCAAGGTGAGCCGGCAGCAACAATGAGGATGGTGGTCTGGCTGGCAGAACGTTCGATACCAGCTTATTACGCGACAACTAAACGTAAAGTAATGACGGAAGAATCCGCGCAAGATGGCAGTGTGACATCGAAGCGGGTTTTTCAACATGTTCAATTTCGGCAATATCCGTGTGCAAACTAAAGTAATCATACAAATACGGTGGTTCTATAGAGAGGAGATATTTGTAATAAATACGATGGAAAGGAGAAAGGGCATGTATGACTTAAATGAGTTAAAAAAGGGATCGGCTGTCCTAAGTAAATCATTTGACTTTACGGTTTTAACGCCGCTCTTTATGCATGGCTGGCAAAGCACCGATGATCGTAATAGAAGCAGGGCAATTAACGCTGAATTGCGGGGTTCCTCTATCCGCGGAGTGTTGCGTTATTGGTGGAGAAGTCTTCAGACCGGGAACAATACACCGGCATCATTGTTGCAGAAAGAGCAAACGTTATTTGGGGGAAGCTCAGGAGGAGATGAGAGCACATGCCGATCACCACTGTTATTGATGCTTAGTTCCAGGGATCGTGAAGCAATACAAGAACACATCGGAAAAGACAATCTTTGTCCTCATAAAGAATATGAAAACCGAGTTATCCCTTCCTTTGCTTTAAAGCCGGAAAGAAAACTTAGAATTGAGATGAAAGTTTTAAATAAAGACAGTCAAGGTTGGGATACGTATGTGAATTACTTTTTAGTTACCTTTATGCTCGCTGGCTTTGGGCAACGTTCACGCCGGGGGAGTGGAGCGGTACAACTCGATGAATTTAAGTGGATGGATGTTACTGAATTTCGCAAAGCTCTGCAAACAATATTGACCGATTTACACTTGGGACAGGAGTTTAATTTCCGTCCCAATCACAGTTCCTGTCTTGCAGAGAGAACTATGCAGCCGAATACTTACCCGAGGTTAATGAGGATATGGCTGGGACAAGCATCAAATTCAGCGGAAGAAGTACGTTATAAAATTAGTGAAGCCGGTCATATCGCTAACTCTGGAAGTTCACGTCATCCGCAGCAAATGTTGGGTAATGTGGGGAGAAGAGGAACACCGAGATTGGCTTCACCTTTATTATGTACGGTACGCCGCATAGGTAGGGACTATTACCCGCTGGTTTCTGAAATGAGCAATCTGCATATGAATGAGCCTGACTATACCACTCAGAGAAATAAATTTCTACAAAACCTGGGGGTGTCGATATGAATGAAGAATGCTTATTAGTCTTTAGCATCGGGCCTGTGCAGGGGTTTATAGCAGCAGCACGCAAAATTGAAGATCTTTGGAGTGGCAGTTACTTGCTATCCTACCTAACGGAACGTTCAATATTGACAGTTCTTGAATTAGCAGAAGCGCAGGGAATACCTTGTGAAATGGTTTATCCTCGTGTTGATCCGGCTGAGTTTCGGGAAAAGCGTACTTCTCAAAATATTGAAGTTGCTTCGTTGCCGAACCGTTTTGTCTGCTATCTGAAGGCTAACCAGCAGCAGGTGGCTGTGCTTGCTCGCCAAGCTGAGCAGGCCGTTAAAAACTCCTTAGCTGAAATGGGACGCTTTGCTCTTGAACGAGTATTTCCGTCTGACTTAAAGCAGGATTATATGAAGGAACTTCTGGATCAGCAGGTGAAGGCCTTACTGGAAATCTTTTGGGCTACGGAGAGGCTTCGCGGCGAGGAGGATTTTGCACGTGCCCGAGTGCAAGTGGAAGAAAGACTGGCGGCGGTTAAAAATGGTCGCCCTTACCATATAAACTCACAAGAAGGTTTGGTTTGCACTGTTTGCGGGGAACAACAGGCCTTGACCTTTCAAGGTCAGCAGTCGGCAAATCGGACCAGCTATGGTTTGATGAAACATAATCTGGTTCAGACCTGGAATCAACGACGAGAACAATTTAAAGCTCCGGTCGTTCAGGAAGGAACAACCAGGGTTGGTCGTATCAAGGATGGTGAGAGTTTATGCGGGATTTGTCTGAGTAAGCGTCTGGCACGCGACTTTTTTAAAGAAAATAAGAGTGCCCCCCATGCATTTGCTGCTTTTCCGTCAACCCATGAGCTAACCGGTGGAACTAAGTATTTTGCCGTGCTTATGATGGACGGGGATGATATGGGGAAATGGATTTCAGGTGAGAAACGGATAACGGGCATGAACGAACCATTGGACACGAAGGTGAACATGGCTTATCAAAAAGAATTAAGTGCGAGACTGGATCATTTTGCAGTTTCCAGTGTACCGGCGATCGTGAAACAATACGCGGGTATGTTGATCTATGCCGGTGGGGATGATGTGTTAGCTTTTGCGCCGGTAACTTCGGCCCTCGAAATGGCTAAAGCCCTGCGCTTAGCATTTAGCGATCAGGAAAAGGGGCTGAGTCCGAGAGCAACGGCTTCGATGGGTATGGTTATTGCCCACAAAAAGGCTCCCCTAAATATGGTCTTAGAATATGCTCGCTCCTTGGAAGAACGCGCGAAATCCTTCCAATACCCAGGGGGTAAAGCCAAGGATGCCTTGGGTTTGGCTGTGTTAACTCATAGTGGAGAAATCCGTGAAGCGGTATTACCATGGGATCTGGAGGGTAAGGAATATTCCGAAACAACCCTACGTTGCGCGGTTAAGTATCTGCAAGGGTTAGTGAAGATGGTGAGTAATCAGCTTTCAGTAAGCTTTATAGAACATTTTGCCCAGGCATTTTTACCATTATTAGGGGTCGGGTTAAAGGAAGGCAAGAAAATTAAAGTGATTCCCGATAATCCTGAGCAAAATCGCAAACTGATGGAATTGGAAATGGCAAGAGTTCTGAGGAGATCTGCTCGAGAGGAGTGCCGTGACCTGGATTTATCTCAGCAGGCTCGACAGCTTATATATATTCATGAAATTATGCCTTCAACGCTTCAGTTTGTGCACCTGATGGAGATGTGCCGGTTCTTTAAGAGAAGGGAGGGAAAATCTCAGTGAAACAACTTCTACTACAGCCGGTTGATACATTTTTCTTCCGTAATCATAAAAACTTTACTGCGGGTGAAAATTCAAATGCTGCGACAATATTTCCCCCTCATCTAAGCACTATTTATGGAGCTTTGCGCAGTGCTTATATTCATCAGAAGAGTAGTTTTGCAAGATTCTTGGAGGGCAGTGACCCGGCGCTTAAGGAATGGATGGGAACAACGCAGAGTCCGGGGCGCTTAAGGCTGCGAGGTTGCTTAATTTTTGCCGAACAACAGGCCCAGTTGCCTTTGCCAATGGATTATCAGGTGATTAAAGTTGAAAATGATAACAGCGAACAGGCTGCAGAAATGGCTTACCCCCTGGAGTTACGACGCGATGAAAATCCGACTTCCAATGGGAGGGACTACGGCCTTTATGGTGCGCAGGAAAAGAAAAGTAGTTCCAGCAGCGGAGGATTTCTCAGCTTCGAGCGGTGGAAACAGGAAATCCTGCAACGCAAAGGGAGTGAGATTTATCGTAGTTCGCGTTTCATAGAAACTGAGGAAAAGCAGGGCATCGCCCGGGATTGGGAAAGGAAAACAGCTAAAGTGGGGATGTTGTACCATTTAAAAATGAATCGTTTCAAGTCCTTGGAGTTAGGTGAACGCTCTGGCTTCGTTGTTCTTTGCAACGAAGGGCCTGGCTTTGCGGATGTTCCTTATCTGCGTTTAGGTGGTAGGAATCGTCCGTGGATTTTGCAGGAATTACCGGAGAAATTCAGCTTGTTTAGTCCGCAGGAAGAGGGGCGGATTATTGGACAAATTGAAGAAAGCGGGATTGCCAGACTTATTCTTCTCAGTCCGGCGGTGTGGACGGAGCACTCCGCTTATTATCAACGTGAAAAACAGAGCTTCAGAATAAACCAGGAGTTAGAATTGCCAATTCTTGCCGAAGCAATGGGCAGGCCGACCTTGCTGGGGGGATGGGACATTGCTCGTAATGCTCCGAAGACAAGAAGTCAGGCGGTCCCTGCTGGATCAGTGCTTTATCTCAGGGTTGGCAAAGGATTGGCGGGGAAAGTAGTGGCAGCCCTAAAAGATGCTGTGCTCAGCGATGAGCTCGGACATGAGGGGTATGGCTGGGCTGTCTGCGGCGCGGCAAATGAAAAAAATAGCGAGGGGGATAACAATGTTTAGTAATAACGGATTGCTTTTTTTACAGGCGGTGACATCGATTCATGCCGGCAGTGGCAGTGAACTGGGTTTAGTTGACCTGCCTATTCAACGTGAAAAACATACGGATTACCCAAAAATTGAAAGTTCATCGCTCAAGGGCGCCATTCGGGCTACGGTCATGGCAGCCGTGGAGAACACTGCCCAAGCTTCCCGGGTGCAGATAGTCTTTGGGAGGGAATCAGCGGAAAACCAAAGTGATGCTCAGGCAGGGGCAATTTCGTTTTCTGATGCTCGCCTGCTCCTTTTCCCTGTGAAATCGCTGCGGGGAGTATTTGCCTGGATTACCTGCCCCCTGGTCTTGAAGCGATTTAATGAAGAATTGAAGTTATATCGCCAGGAAAATAGTTTGCTCACCATACCATCTGGAGAAGGTGCCTGTGTGGCGTCAAATACGCTGATTGTAAATCCTCGGGCTGAAAAGAAACAGGTGGTACTGGAGGAATATACTTATAGCGTTCAGTTCACGAATGAGTGCCAAGAGTTGGCGAGTCAGCTGGCAGCGTTGGTTTTTGAGGGAATTGATAATGGGTTTAGTGACCGACTGATGGTTCTCCCGGATGACGATTTCGTAGATTTTGTGACATTATCCACCGAAGTCAACGCACGTATTCGGATTGACCCAAATACGGGTACTGTTCAGCCCGGTGCGTTGTGGTATGAAGAAAATGTCCCACCGGAAACGGTTTTTTATAGTTATTGTTTCGCCGGTAACTCACGGATAAGCAATCAGGAAATGATGAAAGCGGACGAGGTGCTGAGTTTCATAAAACAAGCAGAGGTGTTTCCGGCTTGTTTTCAACTGGGAGGAAACAGCAGCTTGGGTAAAGGAATATTGCGTCGAATTTGGCGGTAAAGGGGGAACGTAAGATGAGTGCGGAAAAGACAACGACCAGAGTAGGGATTGAAAACGGACGAGCTCAATATGCCTTTGAAACTGTTAGAAGGTACGTTGAGGGAAATATTCAACGGGATAACAAACTGAAGGAGTATCGCTCCTATGTCAAAAAGCTTCCCGCGATGATTAAAGTTAATGGCCTGGGACAGACGTTGGCCTTTTTGGCCTTTTGTTTTGCCAAAGGTGATCAATACAGAGTGCTCTATCAACAAATTTCTGATTGGATAAAACAAAAGCAACCGGATTTATTAGAGGAATACGGCGAGAAGAGGGACATGGAATTTGTGGAAATTGTGGTAGCTATGAATAGCAATGATTATCGAGTTATCAGCAATGAAGTTTTGGCTTTGCTGGATTGGATGAGACGGTTTGCGGATGGGATGATCAGAGACCAAATATCTAAGTCTAAGTCAAATGATAGTATTTTATGAAATTATTAGGAGGGAAGTGAAGTCATGCGATTTCATCCTGCTGATACCTGTGCTGCATATGAAGGCTTGAATAAAGACGAGATTGATCAGCTCTGGTATCAAGTCCATTATTTTCAACAGATATCATTGGAACGTGATGGCAATAGGCGTCTTAAACCTTTGTCGAGAGAACTAAAATTGAATAATTCAGCACGCACATTGATTGACAGACACCTTAATCAACGAGAAGCGGCTTTGTTGGCAGGGCTTCAGGCGACGCACACATTGGCGGTGCTGGAGGGGAAACTAACCGGTAAACTATTGCACGGCTTGGGCGGAGCGCATGTGCGAGAAACTTCGCTGACTCTTCATCCATTGTATGGGCTCCCCTATATTCCAGCGTCGAGCATCAAAGGGGTTATACGAAATTGGGTGATTCAGGCCTTTTTCGATGGTCAAGAGAAAAAACTGAAGAGCGAACAAGACCTTGTTCAGAAACATAAAGAGCTTAGAACTATCTGTCTGGATATCCTTGGCAGTGAAGAGAGCGGAGGGCAAATAGAGTTTTTTGACGCTTTTGTAGATAGCGGCTTTTCCCTGCAACCTGATGTTTTAACCATCCATTTCCCTAAATACTATAAAGGTGAGAGTATGCCGGGGGATAATCAAAATCCTAATCCTGTGAATTTTTATGTTATCAGTTGCCGGTCGGTTCAATTTATAGTCGGTATTCGTCGAGATGCTAAGCTTAATTCCGGATACGGTCCGGGTGAACTGCTTAGACTAGCGATAGCGTGGTTGCAAAAGGCACTTGCAGAACTGGGAATTGGCTCGAAGAGTTCTGCGGGGTATGGATATTTTTCTGAATTTCAGGATGTAACGGCACAAACTCTACAAGAGGCCAAAAATTTTATGCATGATCCCCCTCCTGCTGAAAAAGTCCAAATGAACGTGGAGGCAAGCAATCTCAGGCCTGTTGAAAAGAAAACTGTAATTAAAGAAGAACCGCCAATTGACTTAAGTCCGGCTCAGAGATTGATTTTTGAAATAGAGCACTTTACAGAAAAGGACTTGCTGCTTAGTAAAGATAAACAAGTATTTGATCAAGTCATTGAACTGGGCTCTAAAGGGGAGAAAGGGCCTGCCTTGGCCTTAAAGGCGTATTGGGAAAAGAATGGTGCCTGGAAAGCCCAGGGTAAGAAACAGAAACTTAAAATCGCCCAAATTAAGGAATTATTAGAAGGGTGAGAGGAACCCTTGGTAAGGAAAACATCAAACATTTACCAACCCTGTGGTACCTTACACTAGCACACCTGCAGTTTAAAAGGGAGTCCTTTTCTTTGCTGTCGTCGATGTACAATTGAAGCTTAAAGCCTGCCTATAAGGAATTGAAATAAACAAACAAACAAACGAACGAACGAAAAGGATGATTGCCAAGTGCTTGATATCTATAAATAAAGAGGTGAGAACTATTCATTTAGAGATTTATTTTAAACCGCTGAAAAAGCCGGGTGTCTTACCGATTCATTACAATTATCTGGTGCAAGCAGCCATATATAATTCCATTGATTCTAAATTGGCTAATTTTCTGCATGAGAAAGGATATGTGGATGGGAGCCGCACGTTTAAACTATTCAGTTTTTCTTTATTGCAAGGTGCTTATCAGATGGATCGGGTGAGAAAGACTATTGCTTTTGAAAGGGAAATCCAGCTGACCGTATCATCCCCTTTGCCTAAGTTTTGCCAATCGCTGGTTAGTATTTTACTAACAAAGGGCGGTTTGCGTTTGGGAGCACTGGAATTGGAAATTGATAAGGTTAAGGTTCGGCAATTTCGTGTTAAGGAAAACCAGGTGAACATTAGAACACTGTCACCAGCCGTTCTATATAGTACCCTGCTAAGGCCGGATGGGAGGAAATACACGGTTTTTTTTCAACCGGGAGAGCCGGATTATACCCGTTTATTCAATGAGAATCTACGGAAGAAATACCGAGCCCTTTTCGAAAAGGAGGAGCCGACAGGAGCAATAGAAGTTAGGCCCTTAGGATTACAAAGGATGAGAATTATCAATTATAAGGATACGGTGATCAAAGGATATTGGGGTAAACTGTTTTTGAACGGGCCAAAAGAATTACTTCAGTTAGCTATAGATGGGGGAATAGGGAGTAAGAACAGTCAGGGGTTTGGGTGTGTGGAGGTGGAAGAGAGGTAGGAAGAGGGGATATTTGTAAGTATTGCTAAAAATATTGTATCCTAATGAAGGAAATGGAAAAAATGGGTCGAAGAATACAAGGATGTGAAAATTCACATCCTTGTATTTCATATCTTGATGCAATTATTGCCGTAGGTTATCGTGTCAACTCCAAAAAAGCTACACAGTTAAATGGAAACTATTTTAATGATAAAGAAGGTGAAAGAATGCTTGCAGAGTCTATCATCAGAATAGGCCGGCCAATAAAGAATAGTAAACTTTCTCCAAGGGAAAGAATTAAGCTTTTAACAGATGTAGACAGTGAAAATTGCAAAAATTACTTCCGACATGTTTTTTTGGTTGAATTAAATGGAGAAAAGTTAAGTTTGCAAATATTAGAATTGGGTAACAAAGATATAGTGAACAAAAAAGAAAACTTCAAAGTTGACCCGAGACGAAATACGGCGTTCCCTATTTCTTACCCCAATGGCGGCAACCCCCTTCATGCTCAGGGAATTTACCCGCTCCCCTGTTATTTGATGTATGACCCACATATTAAAGCCATGAAGAATAAAGAGAAGTTTAAAGAAGTACTACGGCCCAGATTAAACAGTACCATTGGCTATAGGGATTTGAGCGACGCTAATAAGGAATCCTTAACGGAAAAGGTAGCGAGTTTATTTGAAGAAAAAGCTTCGGAAATTATTGAGGAAGACAAGCAATTAGGAATTCTCCTGATTTATGATGAAAGTTTGCCAATTTTTCATAAACGTACGGAAAAGGTAGAAGAAGAGGATTCTATATGGATTGCGGCCAGTGCGCTCGAACCGGATTCGCACCTTTATTTGGAAGGAGAAAAGGTGCTGCAAAAGATTAGCCAGGCTAAATTTTATGAAGCGGCTGAATTAGGCAGAGAGAAAAATGCGATTTCGACCTTTTCCAACCAAAATGCAGAGGTTGTTTCTATCTATAATAAGTCCTGGCTGTGGTTGTCACCAACTTGGGAAATGCCCCGTTCAATTTACTGGGAGAATAAAGAGTGGACCAGAGGGATTAAAATTGATGCAGAAAGTTATGAGGCCTATTTATACGGCGTACAATTCTTGAAAGAAGTGCAGGTGCCCGTTTCTAGCGTGGTGTTAAAAGAAATGTTCGCTCCCATTACCAGTGTGGAAGCTAAGAAAAATATGCGCACATCAAGTTTTGAAGCGATCTTTGGCATCCCCATGCTTTTACCGTTAGCTGACGGTGATTCGAAACAGCTCTTTACTAAATACCGCAGAATGATGAAAAAAGCAGAGAGATTAAACGATAGTGATTTGCACTTTGAAATATTAGCAGGGATGAAAGGCAGTATGATTCCGGAATCGACCGATGAGTATCGTTTAAGTATCCTCTATTACTCAGGTGATCTTTCCCGGGGGAATATGCATATCCGGGCTGTGATTGAGGATGTACTGCCCAGTGTTGCTTACCAAATTCAAGTGATATTGCTAAAATTGAGGACTACAGAGCTGAAAAAAATACAAGCAGCCTTGGAGATGAACGAGCAGCCGGTTTACCGGACTGAAAATCTTCCCTCTCTCTTGGCTAACGCGTATGGTCCCGGGTATCTGTGGGAAAGCTTGCAAGCAGCCTTACATAGAGAACCGTTAAGAATTGCTAGATTGCGTTTAGCGACGGCAAAAAAATTAAATGAATTAGCGAATAAAGAAGAAAGCTGGCAAATGAAGCAGGAATTGATTTTCTATTACAGTTTTGTTTATTTCCTGAAGCAATATGAAAAAAAGGTTATGAAAAAACAAGGGGGAGTGAGAGAATTGGCGGATTGGGAACACTTTATTAGTTTGTATGGACAAGGCAAGCTGGAATTAAAAGATTTGGAAGCGGTAGAACATTTGGGTTTTGCTTCAGGCTTATTATTAAAACAATTTTCTAATACTTATTATCAAAAAACTAAAAAGGATTTTGTTAAACATCGGGTTATGAAGTTTGGCAGCAAGTTAACGCCGGAAATGATTTGGAAAAACGGTTTGCTGCGCTGTGAAGAACTGGCCGAGCAATGGGATATGGGGATAGCTGCTAATTTCCGTCCTGTTTTGGCCCAAGTATTATTAGGATTCCTGGAAAAGCACGCCCAAAGTAAGTTAGTTTCAGAGAAAGATGTGTTCATGACAGCTTTTTGGTCCGGATATCTAATTTATAAATCAGATAAGAAAAATGACAAGCTTGAGGGGGAAAATGAAAATGACAATTAACAGCGGAGAAATTTTATTTATCAAATCGGTCAAAGATGGAATTCCCAATCGAGACCCTTTGAATGACAGTGATGCCCGCAGACTGTTTCCCGAAGAAGACGGAAGAATTTCCTTAAGTGATGTCAGCATCAAAAGGGATGTACGTGATTTTGTGATCGATTGCGAAAGAGATGGGGGAAGTGAGAAAAAAAATTATATTTTTGTTCAGGAAAAAGCCAATGACAAAGGGAAGCTTTTGGGCAGGGGCAGTTTAGCAGAACTGATTGCCAAACAAGTAGGGAAAGATAAAAAGGCCAAGGAAGACATGAAAAGTGTTCTCCAGGAACATTGTTTTGATGTCAGGATTTTTGGCATTGTTTATTCTGTCAAACCAAAGTTTAACTTGACCGGTCCGGTACAGTTCGGGTGGGCTCATTCCCTTCATCCAGTGGACAGTCAATACGTGCAGGGAACGGTGGTTATGCCTAGCACGGATTCTACTGACGATGGTGAGGGAAAAACGCAAGGGACGATTTGGACAAGTTATATGATTCCCTTTGCTGTTTTTGCCATGCCGGCAGTGCTTAATGCCCGGGCGGCAGAGCATTCGGGGATGACAGTTGAAGACCAGGAATTACTGCTGAGAGGATTGTGGCAAGGGACCCAGCATCGACAGGCCAGAGGAAGAGGCCAACAGCTGCCCTTGATTTTAGTGCACATTGAATATAATGATCCTTTTTATAGGATCGGTTATCCTGAAGATTTGATTGCTATTTCTCCAGAGGCAAGCACCTGGAAAACTGCAGGAAAGCAACCTTCTTCACTGCAAGATATTTCTCTTGATTTAACAAAGCTGTTGGAGATTATTTCTGAAAAGAAAGACAAGATTGCACGCTGCAGAATTTGGTCTCATCCAAGCGTAAAAATAAACGGTGATATTAATAAATACATCCAGCCCTTATGGTAAAGGGAGGCAGTCATGAAAGGTTTAGCGTTTGATATTAAAGGAAGCATTGCTCATTTTCGTCGTCCGGATACAACGGCGACGCAGATGACGTACCCTTTTATTACTCCTACAGCGGTTAGAGGATTAGTGGGGGCAATTCTTGGGATCGAAGATTTTGTAACGCAGGATAAAATTGGCATAGAGCTATTAAATCCAGTAAGGACAGTTGCGCAGCAAATGTCTATGCTGGGCAAAGATGCAGGCACAGCGTTTAACCGGCCTACAACAATTGAACTGCTGGTTAATCCAAGCTATCGAATTTATTATTCAGGGAATGAGTATACTGAATCGCTTTTAGACCATCTGGTCAATGAAAAAGCAGTCTATCTGACTTATCTGGGTACGGCATATGCTTTGACGAAGCCTGTCTTATACCGGACATATTCGGATGTATCTTATATTACAGCAGCCGAGGAGAAGGAGATAGAGGCGAAAACAGTCATTCCTACGGCTTTAATCAAAGAGATTGTGCTTAAAACTGACCGGTATTATTGCAGGGCGGGAGGTTATATGTACGAATACAAAGGAAATCGTACGTTCGAAAAATCCATTGATTTCCTCTATGAAAAAAATGGAAAAGCAATATCATTTATCCCTCAAATGGACACTTTATTAGATCTTAAACTTGCCATGTTTGGGGAGGATTTAATATGCTTGGTGTAATCCCTTTTGAAAAATGTGTGGCACGTCCCAGCGAAAATGGTAAGGTTTATTTTCTAACAGACCATCTCCGCGGGGTGAAAGATTATGTAGAGCAAAGAATTAAGGATAGAGATGCTATATTAATCAGGCTGGCCGGGTTAGCCGGAATTTGTCATGACCTGGCAAAATCACATCCGGAATGGCAAAGTTATATTAACGGACAACGTAAGCGAGGACCTAATCATGCTCCGGAAGGAGCTTTCCTTTTTTCCTATTTGGGATATAAACTATTAAAATTAGAGAAGAAATGGCAGGATTATGCTGTCTATTGGCTCTGGCTGACCCGGGATATAGCCGATCATCATGGTCGATTAAAAGAGATACGGGATAATCACTGGATCGGAGCGGGGGCATGGGATAAAATCGATTTAAAAGGACTCACTCTTTTCATTCGTCAGAATTATCCGGAATTTACACATATCGAAATCACCAAAAAGGTCCTGGAGGAATGGGCTGAAGAGGTCTTTGACATCTTGGAAGAAGCAGAGGAAGCTATTGACCTTAGCTATAAATATCTTCCTCCTTTGGATTTAATGGAGAAACTGAGTTTCTGGAGAGAATTGACGACGGCGTTGATTGCCGGAGATCGTTTTCATGTCAGCCCAATGAATACTTTTTGGTTAAGTGAGCAGGAGCATCTTAGCAATAATCAAGCGTTAGACCAATTTTGTCAAAAAAGTGACTCGCAAGCTATGAGGAAGGTTAGAAGCGCAGCCCAAAAGCAGATTCTGCGACAATTGGCGGCGAATCCTGATCAGCGAATATATACGCTGGAAATGCCGACCGGCTATGGCAAAACCATTACAGCCTTAAAAATTGCGACCTGGCTGGGATTGAAGCAAGGTTATCAAAAGATCGTGTATGTAGCACCTTATTTGTCCATCCTGGAACAAACCAGTAAAGTAATTGAGGAAGCGATGGATGCTTTGGTACTTGAACATCACTCCTTAGCCATGCTTGAAACTAAAAAGGATAAAGATGATGGTGAAGAAGGACTCAGCCCTAATCAACTGATGATGGAGTCTTGGGCCAACTCTATTATCTGCACGAGCTTTCAGCAATGGTCAAAGGTGCTGTTCCCCGGGAAAGCGCAGGATGTCTTGCGCAGGGCCTATCTGCACGACGGTGTGGTAATTATTGATGAGCCGCAAATTTTCGCGCCGGAAGGCTGGAATGTTTTTTTATGCGGCCTAGAAGCGGTTGCGGCTCTATACAATTTGCGAATTATTTTTTTGTCGGCAACCATGCCTCCTTTTGAATATGGGCTTTCCCAAAAGCCGGGTTATCTTGTCGTTGAACCTGTCAAACAAATTGAGCGGTACCAGGTTGTTCGGCTCGGAGAAGTTGATGAAAAAAGTTTGGCTCACTTTTTGTTGGCAAGGAAAGAAAAATCCCAGGCCGCAATTTTAAATACGATCGGAGATGCTTATCTTGTTTATAAGGAGTTAAGTAAGGAGTTAAGTGGGAAACTGCCAAATTTAAAGCTCTTGCATGGCATGATGGTGCCGCTGCATAAGCGAATTGAAATTGAAAAAATCAGAGATTTTCGCCAGGAGAAGAAAAATGATCCTTTATGTGTAGTATCTACGCAAATTATCGAGGCAGGTGTGGATCTCAGTTTTGAACACATCGCTCGCGCTCTGCCTATTTTGCCCTCTATTGTGCAAGCAGCGGGACGCGTGAATCGAAATTTTGAAATGTCTGAAATGAAAATGTCTGAAGAGAAAATCGGAACTTTGTCGTTAGTTTCCTTTTTGCGGGAAGGAAAGAATAAAACGCGCGGTTATATTTATGCATCAGGTTTGCAAAAGCTGACGGATGAACTTTTAAAGGAAAAGGAAGTTTGGCTGGAATCTGAAATGCTTCAGTTGATAAAAGTTTATTATCAAAGGATGTTTGAACGGAACTCTTTTGAAACGGGGAAACAAGCGATAGCAGATGCCTTTGAAGGGAATTGGCCTGCCTTGTCAGGGTTTCAGCCCTTTGGCGAAGACTATCCCAAACTACCGGTTTTTGTTCCCTGGCAGGTTAAGCAAGAAGATGAAAGATGGTTGCCCGAAAAGTTTATTAAGTTGCAAGACCGGCTGGCTCTTTATTCACCGGAAAGCATTTATGAGCAATATGAGGATAAAAAATATTTAACAGGGTTGTCATTTGAAAGGCGAAAAGAATTTATGATTTTATTAAATCATTTTGTAGTCAATGTTCCGGCCAAGTTGGCCTTTTCGCTGGTAGATAGGGAAATATATCACCAGAATAAGATCCCAATGCTTTTAGGAATGGAAAATTATGATCATGTGGTGGGGCTGGCCAAAAGATATATGGAGGGGTTTGATAATTTTTTTTGAGGTTAGGCTTAGCTCAAGTCGGATTGCAGATGACCGGTCCCGTATAATTGTGGGTTCTAAGGCTGGGATATTATGCACCGGCAGGTGGTTTGAATATTGAAGAAGAAACGATGATATTTTGAGCACTGCTTTGCATGTTGTTTGAGGATGAGCTTTATGAGCGATATAGGAGAGGAGGGGTGCCGTGCCTAGCGAAAGTGAATTTAACTTAACCGGAACCCTTATTTGGTATTATTATTGCTGTCCCCGTGAAGTTTGGTTAATGGTGCATCAGATTAATCCGGATGAGGATGATGGTAATATGGATTTAGGGCGTTTTATTCACGCGAACACGTATAATCGAGATAAGCAAAAGGAGATATCGATCGGAAATATCAAGCTGGACATTGTACGTCAGGAAAGGGACGGGTTGGTCATCGGCGAGGTAAAGAAAAGTTCTAAATATCTAAAAAGCGCTCGCATGCAGCTGGCCTTTTACCTCAGGGAACTAAAGAGTCGCGGGCTGGATACCAAAGGAGAATTGTTGTTTCCAAAAGAGAAACGGAAAGAAGAAGTCGAGTTGACGCCAGAACTGGAACGTGAATTGGATGTGGCTGCATTGGAGATTGAGCGAATTGCGCAGCAAGATACTCCTCCTCTCCTTAACAAAATTCCTTTGTGTAGAAATTGTGCTTATAAAGAATTCTGTTGGGCGTAACAAGAATAAGAGTTATGTTAAAGATAATTCTGATAAACCATCATGCTGTTGCATGGGAGCATCAAACGTACGAATTTAGGTTCCTATAGTTTAAGGATAGGATAGAAGCGAGGGAGACTTTTGAAAAAAACATTATACATTTTTTCAAATGGGCAATTGCATCGCAAAGATAACACCATCTTCTTTGAGAGCGAAGAAGGGGATCGTAAGTTTATTCCGGTGGAGGACACCTCGGAACTGATGGTTTTTGGTGATGTTGATCTGAATAAACGTTTTTTGGAGTTTTGTACTCAGAAGGAAATTCTGATCCATTACTTCAATCATTATGGATATTACTCGGGTACTTTTTATCCCAGAGAGCACTATAACTCGGGTTATATGATCCTGCGCCAAGCGGAGCATTATCTTAAACCGGAATCCAGACTGCACATTGCTCGCCAGTTTGTGACTGGGGCCGAGCGCAACATTCGCCAGGTCCTTAAATATTATGCCAATCGTAATAAGAATGTTGGGGAGCAACTGGGAGAGATCGAAGGATTGGCAGAAAAAATCAGTACATCGGCAGACATATCTGTCCTTATGGCCATCGAAGGAAATATTCGGGACCAATATTATCGGGCGTTTGATGCGATCCATGGGCAAGATGATTTTATCTTTGATGGCCGTTCCAGGCGTCCTCCCAAAAACGAGATCAACACGTTGATTAGTTTTGGTAATACGATCATCTATTCAACAGTCCTCAGCGAGATTTATCGGACCCATCTTGATCCACGTATTGGGTATTTGCATACGACGAACTTTCGTCGCTTTTCACTCAATCTGGATGTAGCGGAAATCTTTAAGCCAATCGTTGTGGATCGTATCATCTTTTCTTTGATTGGTAAGAAAATGATTAGTAAGAAGGATTTTAAAAAAGAGGGAGGCGGGTTAATACTGAAAGAACAGGGCCGGAGAGTATTCGTTGAGGAGTTGGAAAATCGGTTAAAGACGACGATTAATCACCGAGAGATTGGATCGCCCGTTTCTTACCGGCGATTATTGCGTTTAGAGTTATATAAGCTTGAGAAGCATTTAATGGGGGAGAAGAACTATGAGCCTTTTGTTACTCAGTGGTAATTGAAAACGGCGAAGGATTAAAACGGAGGAAAGGCTATGTTTGTGATCCTAGTATACGATGTTGGAGAAAAGCGGGTTAATAAAGTGCTAAAAAGGTGCAGAAAGTATTTAAATTGGGTACAAAATTCGGTTTTAGAAGGAGATATCAGCGAGAGCAATTTGAAGAAATTAAAAATGGAACTGGAAAGAATTATTGCGTCGGATCATGATTCAGTAATCATCTACACATCTCGTACCACTAAGTATACGGAACGGGAAATCATGGGCTTGCGTAAAGGAGGAGAAGAACTTATTATATAAAGTAAGGGGAAGTGAATCACTTTCTTTATTTGATGCCGTCAATGTACAATACAGTCATAATCACGGGAGATCGACGACAGAGAAACGTGCTGGTTATGCGGTTTCCAAGTTATGAGGATGTTAAACTGATTTTATGCGTTCGGGGAAACTCTTAATTATTAGGCCCAAAATGGGCCTGTAGCCTGCCTATAAG
>DDXI01000158.1 GCA_002347475.1 Peptococcaceae bacterium UBA2264 | reverse complement strand
ATTAGCCTGGTATGATAATGAGGCCGGCTATGTTACCCGGATGTTGGATTTGGTGACTATGGTGGTAAAAGGGATGAAAAAAGCCTAAACAACTGCAAAATTAGCTCCGGATAAATATGGAGGTTTTATTTTGAAGTTTCAGGGGAAAACCAGTTTTCGTGTCCGTTATGCGGAAACAGATAAGATGGGTATTGTCTATCATGCCAATTACCTGATATGGTTTGAAGTTGGCCGCTCAGAATTATTCAGGGATTTGGAACTGCCCTATACAGTATTTGAAGAACAGGGGCTGGCCCTGACTATAATTGAAGCAAGCTGTCACTATCGTCAGCCGGCCTTCTATGATGACGACATTACAGTTCTGACAAAAGTTAATATCTATTCCCGCAAAGTTACTTTTTCTTACCTTGTCTATCGGGAGAAAACTTTACTGGCCGAAGGTAAAACCGTCCATGTTTTCATTAATGATCAAGGCCGGGTTATTGATGCCCGTTCCCATGTTCTGTGGCAGCAATTACAGGCTGCTGTCGGGGAAAGGGAAAAAGAGGATTTCTGATATATGTGTTTAGACAATATAAGGTAACAGGCTGTCAAAATAGCCCATCATTAAGATGGGCTATTTATTTGTAAGGGAGCCGGACATCCTAAACCTGAACAGCTGAATTTGTCCATAGTCCCCAAAACAGCTATAATCAAGGTTAATAAGGTAATACATTTAGGAGTTGACTTATAATGTCTGGAGAAGTCAGAAAAGTTGTGACCCTGGCTTTTGGCTGTCAAATGTCGGAAAGGGATGCCGAAACTTTAACTGCCCTATCGGTTAAGGAGGGTTATGAACGCTCAGCCAATCTGCAGGAGGCTGATTTGGTAATTGTTAATACTTGCTGTGTCCGGGAAAGTGCCGAAAATAAAATATTGGGTAAAATCGGTGAACTAAAAAAACTTAAGGAACAAAAACCAGGCTTGATTATTGCTATAACCGGATGTATGGTCCAACAACCTGAAGCCCTGGAACGACTGCAAAAAAGAGCACCTCATGTGGACATCTGGACAGGTACCTACAACCTGCATAATTTTCCGGTAATTTTACAGCAAATCGGAACATCCGGGAAAACAGCCTTTGTCTGTGACAAGCCGGATGATTCAGCAGAGGAGTTTTTCCTCTCTGAAAAAGGCAGGTTACAGGCTAATGTCAATATCATGTACGGCTGTAATAACTTCTGTTCCTACTGCATAGTACCCTATGTCAGAGGAAGGGAGAGGAGCAGGCGGCCTGAAGATATAATGCAGGAAATCGACACTATGGTTGAGAATGGCTGCCGGGAAGTTACTTTGCTGGGGCAAAATGTTAATTCCTATGGTATGGAATTTTTGCCTGCTTACGATTTTGCTGATCTTTTGCAGGAAATTGCTCAGATCCCCAAGCTGTGGCGAGTGCGTTTTATGACTTCCCATCCCAAGGATCTATCCGATAAATTGATCGCCGCCATTGCTGCCGGCAACAACTTGTGCGAACACATTCATTTGCCGGTTCAGGCCGGAAGCAATGATATCCTGCATAAAATGAATCGCAGGTATACCAGGGAATATTACCTGAGCCGTTTGGAAAAGATCCGCCAACAGATCCCGGGGGTCAGTATAACTACGGATATTATCGTTGGTTTTCCCGGAGAATCGGAAGACGATTTTCGGCTAACCCTGGATTTGGTGAAACAGAGCAATTTTAGTCAGGCTTTTACTTTTATGTATTCCAAACGATCCGGTACTCTGGCTGCAGATATGCCTGAGCAGGTACCATTGCATATTAAGAAACGACGCCTTCAGGAACTGATGAATCTGCAAAAAGAAAAAAGCCTGGCATGGCGGCAAAAAATGCTGGGCCAAAGCTATCAGATACTGGTTGAAGGTCCCAGCAAAACCAATTCCCAGCGCTTAACCGGAAGAACCAGAAGCAATGAACTGGTAGTATTTAAGGGGGACAGTTCGCTGATCGGAACCATAACCAACGTCAGGATAACAGAAGCAGGTCCCTGGACCTTAGTAGGTGAAATCAGCTGATAATTTCTCTGCGGGCAATCATCTATTGCCCTCTGATTCGGGGGAGGCTTGTCCTCCCCCAGATAAGATTCAGACCTAAACAAGAGGGGAGAAGCCTGAAAATGACAACTCCAATGTTACAGCAATTCCGGGCAGTGAAAGCTAAGGTTCCGGATGCAATTCTCTTTTTCCGCTTAGGTGATTTTTACGAAATGTTTGATCAGGATGCCGTTCTGGCGGCTCCGATCCTGGAAATAGCTCTGACGGCCAGGGAGGCTGGGGAAGGCAAAAAGATACCAATGTGCGGTATTCCTTATCATGCTGTCAATAATTATCTCCCTAAACTTATTTCCTGCGGTTATAAGGTGGCGATTTGTGAACAAACAGAAGATCCCCGCCAAACGAAGGGCATTGTTAAACGCGAAATTATCCGGATTGTTTCTCCCGGGACAATAACTGATTCCGCTCTTTCCGAAACAAATAATAATTATTTAGGATGCCTGGCCCATGCTGGTGACTGGGGACTGGCTTTTCTTGATGTTTCAACCGGTGAATTCACAATCTTCCAAACAGCAAACTTTGAGGTCTTGTTAACAGAATTAGCCCGGATTAAACCGGCAGAATTGCTGCTGCCCCCGGATCTGTATAATAACAAATACTTACAAAAATACTACCTGACAGCACGGCCCAAACAAACGTACAAAATCAATCCCGATTTCAGCACCCGTTTCTCCAGGCAGTCTGCCCTCCTGGAGGATTTGCCGGCAGCAGCCAAAGCCGCCGGGGCGTTATGGTCCTATTTCCTGGAGACGATGCCTGCTGTTAATCCATCTCATATCGTGGCAATCAGATCTTATGGGCAAGATCAATGGATGATCCTGGACCAATGGACTCGCCGCAACCTGGAATTAACCGAGACAATACGCGGTCAGGGAAAAAAGGGGACCTTGCTCAGTATTCTGGACTTGACCAAAACAGCATTCGGAGGACGCCTTTTGCGCCGCTGGGTTGATCAGCCATTGATTGTTGCTGTCAATATTTCACGTCGTCTTGATGTCCTGGATAATCTGGTCAATGACTTTTTCCTGCGCAGCGACCTGGGGAAATCATTAAGCGGTGTCTATGATCTGGAACGCTTGATGGCTAAGGTTTCCTACGGCAGCGTTCATGCCAAAGACTTACTGGCCCTGGCCCAAACTTTGAGTATACTGCCTGAAACAATTGCTGTATTAGATAACAGCCGCACGGAAATATTACGAGACTATCAGCCCTTTTTCCGAGGCTTTGAAGAGTTAACAGCCTCGCTCCAGCAGGCTCTGAATCCGGAAGCCCCCCTTACGCTTAAAGAGGGTAACCTGATCAAAAAGGGTTTTTCAGCAGAAATTGACGAGCTGCGCAGTCTTGTTTCCGGCAGCAAAGAATGGATAGCAAATCTGGAAACCTCCGAAAGGGAACGGACCGGTATTCGTTCCT
>DDXI01000019.1:395-51092 GCA_002347475.1 Peptococcaceae bacterium UBA2264 | reverse complement strand
AGCAGGGAGCGATGAATGCGGGGGAGCATTTGGACGCTTTGCCCCCGCAGAGAGCTAGCAGCGTAACCGACCAGACAAGATCGGTTTTTGTGTTTTTTAGGGGAAGTGAAAAATAATTGGTTCTCTGTCCAGTCAGAGTGGAATTTGTTTTGCGAGGAGGAGTAAAGAATTATGAAAGCATTCACCAAAAAACTATGTTTGATTATACTTGCTCTGTTAATATTTATGCCCGGCAACGCTATTGCACATCTGCCTCGATTAGTAGAAAGCGATAGTGATTTTGTAGTAATTTCCGACCCGGAAATTTCCCAGGCTTTTTACGGAGAGCTTCAGGGTATGCCAGTGGAATATCAGATAACTTCCGATCGGGAATTTCGCCTGTATGTCGGTATTTTGGTACCAGATATTCCTCAGGTTCGGAAAGATATTTCAGTAGAAATCCACAAAATGGAAATCGGAGCCCATGAAACGGTGGCCCTCCTGGATGGAATAACTTTTGAATGGACTCCTTATTATGAGAAATTCGCCAAGGATCATTATTTCTGGGGACCGGAATACAAGGCAGATGATTCCCAAAAGGAAATAAAATTGAAAGGGCGGACAGTTCCCGCCGGAGATTACCGCATAGGGGTTTTCAGTCCCACCAATCAAGGGAAATATTGTTTGGTTATAGGTGATGTGGAAGATTTTTCGCTGAAAAACAGTTTGGATGTATTAGTTATTCCGCAGATCAAACTGCACTTTTTCAACGAGTCTTTAGCCGGCATTCTCCTGAATTATTTCGGGTGGGGTATCATCTTATTTTTCTATCTCTCAGCTTTCATAGTTGGCCTTCTCATACGCGAGTTCGCGAGAATATTTTTTAAAGTAACTCCCCGCGGACTCAGGAAAAATATTGGTCCAGCTGACAAATTGGTCCGCGCAGTTATCGGCCTGGGCTTGCTTGTTTGGGCTATAACAACCACCTGGAATCCCGTTATTATCTTTTTTTCCGGATTTTTCTTTTTTGAAGCTATGTTCTCATGGAGCGTATTGTACATGGTTTTGAATATTGTTACCAGTGAAATCAAGCTGAAAAAACCCAAGGATTAAATGCAGCAGTTTCCTGGCTATTCAAGGTGTGTTTTGTTTTCTGTGGAAATCAATTTAAGCCTGCTACATCAGCAAAAGGAGAGGATTGATACGCTTAAATTTTACATATCACACCAATATAAAGGAACTGGAGTTTCACAAGGTCTTGACAGGGGGCTGCTTGTTTATTATGACAACATTTTGCTCTTGGAGGAAGGAATGGGACTGGGAGCCTGTGCGTTTCAAACAGGCGGTTATACCTATTTCACATCAATAAAGAGCATCAAAAAGGCTGAAGATTCATTTGAGGTGGCAGGCAGCATTGACAAGAAGCTTGTATGGAAGGTATTAGGCCTCAAATCCAGCCTTCTGACAAGAACTCTGGAATATATAACCACAAATATCTATATGAAGCATGAGAAAAGTCAAGAGCTGCTTCTCCAGTTGGGGCAGCTCTTACGCATGCTTTTCAATGTCAAAGCATGCTTTGTTAAGGTACCGCCACAGGGAGAAGTCAGAATTACATATGAGTTGAGGGCCCATGAGATAACGGTGGATTTAAGCTGTGAAACAGAAAAAAAGGAAAGCAAGCTCTTTGTGCTGAACGAACTGGGAGGAAGCATATTTGACAAGGGTCTTATTAATAACGAACTGTCAGCTTCTCCTTCGGGATGGCAGAAAATAGAGGGCCTTTGCGAACTTTACAGCTGCGCCCACTCCTTGGCATTCACTATTATCGAAAGATATGTTCCTGCCAATGTTCAGAGCAAGCTCTACTGGGGCAGAGAGCAAACCAGCAATAATTATTGCTGGGCTGGTTTTGAAAGCGAACTTATATGTTCTTCCAGAAAATTTAATAATTACAGATATTCCATAAAATTCAGAGAGGTGGCGAAATGAGAATGAAGAAGGTTCTGCTTGTATATCCTTACTTTTATACGGGCGCCATAAAAGACCAGCTTTTTTCGCCAATTGGTATAAGCCTGATTGCCGCTGTGCTCAAGCAAAATGGAATTGATGTAAGGAAGCTTGATTGCACATTTATGACGGTGGAGAAGGCAATAGAAAAAGCGCAGGAGTACAAGCCAGACATTACTGGCATATATGTTATGACAACATTAGTAAAAAACGCTTTGGAATTGCTCAAGAAACTAAGAGAAGTCAATCCGGATAGTATCTATGCAGCCGGAGGTCCTTTGCCTA
Source organism: Peptococcaceae bacterium UBA2264 (assembly GCA_002347475.1). Lineage (GTDB taxonomy): Bacteria > Bacillota > Desulfitobacteriia > Desulfitobacteriales > Desulfitobacteriaceae > UBA2264. The sequence continues at coordinate 48,818 of DDXI01000019.1, read as the reverse complement.
CACTTTATGCCGCTAAATTTACAGAAAAGTTTGATTTAGTGTTCAAAGGAGAGGCCGCCAAAAGTTTCCCTGATTTTTGCCGGGATTACTTAAATGCTTCCAGCAGAAGCGAGTTCTTGAGAAATATCAAGCCGTCAATGTATGCGGGCATACAGAGCTTTAAAATGGGACTTCTGGACTCTCCGGTTAGCCATCTTACCAAGGAAGAGCTTGATGAGCGCCCGATACCGGACAGAGAGGGATTCGACCATAAAAAATATCAGGAATTGTGCTCAGGATATTCTGGCCAAAGAAAAGCATCTATAATGATGACATATGGCTGCCCGTTTTCCTGCGACTTCTGCTCGAAGCCCATATTTGGTAACAAGGTTAGATTAAGAAGTCTGGACAAAATCTTTGAAGAGGTGGGGGATATCGTTTCCCGTGGCTATAACTCACTCTGGATTGCCGATGATTTTTTTACATACGATGCCCAATTTCTGCAAAGCTTTTGTAACAGGCTTATAGAGGAAGACTGGCAAATTTCCTGGAGCTGTCTTTCGAGAGTTGACAGTGTAACTGATGAAGTTGCTAAGATGATGAAAAAAGCAGGCTGCAGCAAGGTGTTCTTTGGTATAGAGTCTGGAAATGACAATGTTTTAAAACTTATGAACAAAAATATTAATACAGCAATAATAAGAAGTGGAGTAGAAATGTTCAAAAGTACTGGAATTGCTTGTGCCGGATTCTTTATTGTAGGATATCCCGGGGAAACAGTCGAAACAATAGAAGAGACATTTGATTTTGCGTTGGCTCTAGGGCTTGACGAAATATCATTTAATGTCCCTTATCCATTACCTGGCTCAAAACTTTATGAAAGGGTATCTGATATAAGTGAAGATGACTGGACTCTTGAAAACGAGACAAGATTTTTGTATAAAAGCGAATTCGATGAAAAATGGCTGGCAAGAAGAATTAAAGAAACATTCGAGACCTTTGAGAGATTGAAAACAGAATAGTATTGCTATTTATTTTTCCATAATATATCATATACATGATAAGAATAATATTCCAACTGGGAGCGATGAATGCGAGGGTGCATTTGGACGCTTATCCCCTCGTACTGAGCTGGCAGCGTAACCGACCATACCAGGTCGGTTTTTGTGCTTTTTTGGGGTGATGAGAATCAGGGTAATTAGAAGGAGGGGACAAGATGACAAAAATAGGACAAGTCTATAAGTGTGATATTTGTGGAAACATTGTAGAGATTCTGCATACAGGAGAAGAAATGCTGGTATGTTGTGGTCAGCCGATGATTTTGCAAAATGAAAATACTGTGGATGCTGCCAAAGAGAAACATGTGCCGGTAATCGAAAAAATAAAGGGCGGTATACTTGTAAAAGTTGGATCCTCTGAACATCCAATGATAGATGTACATTATATCGAATGGATAGAAATTTGGACAGATAAAAAAGTGTACCGAAAATATTTAAGCCCGGGAGAGAAGCCGCAGGCAGAATTCTTATTGGATGAAGATGTCTTATACGCCAGAGCCTACTGCAATATACATCGTTTATGGAAATCATAGGTACACTGTAGAATTAAAAACACCTGAAAGTTCCTATTCGTGAAGTCAATTTTTTAAGAAAAGGCGTATTGTCATTAAATCTGACATTGCGCCTTTTATACCTTTCTGTTAACCGGAGAAAAGAAAGGAAAGTATAATTATGGCTATTGATAAAAGTAACAAAGGAAACATAAAAGAAATCTATCTGGCTGGGGGCTGTTTTTGGGGACTTGAAAAATACCTGTCTTTAGTAAAAGGGATTTTTGACACAGAGGTGGGTTACGCAAACGGCAATACGAAAAACCCCAGTTATGAAGATGTGTGCCATAAAGAAAGTAGTCATGCAGAAACAGTCAAAGTATTGTATAACTCGGATGAAGTAAGCCTGAACTTCATATTAAAGCTCTTTTATGATGTAATTGATCCTGTGGCAAAGAACCGGCAGGGTAATGATATAGGAACTCAATATCGTACCGGCATTTATTATACAGATGATCAAGACAGAGAAATAATTGAAAATTCCTTAAAAGAACTTCAAAAAAGATATGACCTGCCGATCGCCATTGAGGTGATGCCGCTGCAGAACTACTTTGCTGCCGAAGAGTACCACCAGAAATATTTGGATAAAAACCCAAATGGTTATTGTCATATTAGCGGAGAAAAATTCAAGAAAGCAAAACACGCCCAAGATCATCAGTTGAGATATAGGGCAAAAACCAAAGAGGTTTTGAAAAACACTCTTACGGATATGCAATATAATGTAACACAAAACAATGCCACAGAGCCGCCTTTCAGCAATGAGTTTAATGACAATTATAAAGAAGGCATATATGTGGACGTGACAACAGGGGAACCACTTTTTGTTTCAAGCGATAAATTTGAATCAGGTTGCGGATGGCCCAGCTTTTCTAGACCTATAAGTTCTGATGTAATAAAAGAATTAACGGATACCAGCCATGGTATGAAAAGAGTAGAGGTACGAAGCAAGACAGGAGATGCACATCTTGGACATGTTTTTGAAGATGGCCCTAGGGAATCAGGAGGATTGCGATACTGCATCAACAGTGCATCCCTTGCATTTATTCCAAAGGAAAGGATGGAAGATAAAGGTTATGGATATTTGCTTGACATATTGTATTGACGGATTCTCACCATCAAAATCTCGTACACTATTTTAAGGATAAGAGAGATAATAGACGTAATATTCTGAATATTAAGGAACAACACGGAATGCGACTGTATTCCGGCTTTGACCACAGGAGCCTTTTAAAGTATTATTATAGATGAGCTCCAAGGAATTCCTAAGATGGAAAACCAACAGAGCCGGAAGATGGAAACGGAACATGCCGTTGGATTAAAAGATCGGTAAGTCGAGAGACTTACTATATCCAGGCAAATTCGCAGAAAAGAGTTTTTAACAGAGCTTGCGGAGATGAAGGTTTGGTTTGCAAAAGCCGAAAGGTTTGAGTGAAGCAAGTGTGAATTGAAGTGAAGCTGTAAGGACTAATGAGTAAGCGGGTAAGCAGGGGATGAAGGTCTGGAGAGAAGAGGTATGGGAAACGGGAGTTGCCGGTAATGTGAGGTTGGAATCGATAAAGGTTCGTTGGAGCCCCATTATTTTTCAATCTGATAATAAAGGACTACTAGAAGGACAGAAACTTGTTGCTTGCAGACAAATTTCTGTCCTTAATTTTTTTAAACAGCCTGGATCTGATTAATACTGACGGTAGTAAGAGTCAAAGTTTACAAACTTTAACCTTGGCTAAGCGCTTTTCTTCAACTTCCTCGACCTTAAATAATAACCCATTAAATTCGACAGTCGGATTATCCTCTTTTCCTGGTATCCTGCCGAGTTGACCTATCACAAAACCACTCAATGTTTCATATTCCTCAGTCGGAAGCTCAACTTCAAGATAATCCTTGACATCGTCCAGACTTGCAGAACCATTTATCATAAATGTGTTCTCATCCAGTTTTTCAAAAAACTTTTCTTCTTCATCATCTTCGTCAAATATATTTCCGACGATTTCTTCGATTAAATCTTCTAAAGTAGCAATCCCTGCCGTCCCTCCATATTCATCAATAATGATCGCTATATGGGTCCTGTTTCGTTGGAGTTCCTTAAACAGTTCGTCGGTTCTTTTTGAAGCCGGGACGAAATATGGTTGTCTGATGATTTTTTTCAAGGAAAAGTTTTCTCTGTCACTATTATTAATCAGGTAATTAATAATATCTTTGGCGTGTAACAATCCAATAATATCGTCAATATTTTCATTGTATACCGGTATTCTCGAATATTTCTCTTTCCTTATCAGATGAAGAACTTCGTCCAGAGTTGCTTCTGCAGGAAGGGCAACGATATCAGTTCTGTGGGTCATAATGTCAGAAACAGTCTTATTATTAAACTCGAAAATATTGTTAATCATTAGCTTTTCAGTTTCATGGATTGTCCCTTTTTCCTCTCCTACATCTATCAACATCCGGATTTCTTCTTCGGTAACCTTCTCATCTTCTTCATGCGGATCGACACCCAACAACCTTACAAAGAAGTTGGTAGATAGGGTAAGGAACTTAATAAACGGCGATGTTGCCCTGGAAAGGATAACCAGTGGACCTACAACTATCATGGATATGGATTCAGCTTTCTTCATTGCCAATCTTTTGGGAACCAATTCTCCCAGAACAAGAGTAAAATAGGATAATATCAAAGTTATCAATACCATTGAAATATTTTTCAGCCATAAATCCGGAATCGAAAGGCCTGTGAATTTGATGAGGTTAACAAGCCTTCCCGAAAAGCTTTCTGCCGCAAAAGCACTTGCGAGAAATCCTGCAAGAGTGATACCTATTTGAATGGTGGCAAGAAACCTGCTTGGTTCACTCAACAAGTTTATTAGTTTCTTAGCCTTCTTATTTCCTACATCGGCCATTATTCTCATTTTATTATCATTTAAAGAGATCAGGGCCATTTCTGAGGCAGAAAAAAATGCATTCACCCCAGTGAGTACCATTAAAAATAATATTTCGGTAAACAACTTAATTCATCCTCCATATAATAATGATCTTATAATAAATAAAAATAAATAAAAAGGACATAACAAACCCCTCTTTACCGGATTTCTTACGGCCTTTTATTATTGCTTGTCTTCAACCGATTTATTATTTTCAATGATAACCAATACTCCTTGCTGCTTCGTCTATCACCAGGATTATCATCCATTCCTTCTCTCACCCCCAGTTAATTTGATATACTATACCACAACTTTCGTTATTTTGGAAGAATTTATAAATGCTCAGATATGTGTCAGGCGCGGATCGTATATACTGTTATTATATCATAAATAAACAAAATTCACCCAAACGTGAAACTCCCGGATTTCGCAACCGGGACAGGAGACAGGATTTTAAGTGCAATTATGGGAGAGAAGGTAAAAATTAGAGCAAGTGTGAATTGAAGTGAAACTGTAAGGGCTGATGAGTAAGCGGGTAAACAGTGGATGAAGTTCTGGAGAGAAGAGGTATGGGAAACGGGAGTTACCGGTAATGTGAGGTTGGAATCGATAAAGGTTCGTTGGAGCCCCATTATTTTTGTTCAATGGTTGCTATGGAATTTCCTATAGAAAGAAGTATAATAACCCCAATGATTTATACGAAATTTGAAGTCTAAGTTTTTTTATTTCTTTGCAGCACACCGGTGTTAATAAATATGGCCTTAAACCGGCAGAGCTCTTCGCAGCGCAAACATTTAATACATTCCAGGTTATCGACTATCGGCAGTTTCATATCTTTATCCTGCATCTTGATGGCATTCATGGGACAAACATTTTTGCTGCATGATTTACATCCTTTGCAGATATCTTCAGCTACCCTGACTTTGAAAGGTGCAAATCTGGAGCTCACTGTTAAAATAGCTCCGAGGGGACATATATAACGGCAGAATGGTCTCTCAATTACAATGCTTAGCAGAACAGTAATGGCCAGTATGATCATAGCAGGGATAGTTCCCTCAAAATTAAATAAAACTTTAAATGGCTCGTATTCTGCCCAGAAGTTTCTGCCGGTGCTCCAAATCAGGTATAGAAATACAGCCAGAAGCAAGTATTTGAGCAACTTTAAATATTTGTCTGCCTTGGCTGGAAGGGCTACAGCAGCTTTATCCGAAAAAATTATTTCCTGGACCCCTCCCAACGGACAGATCCAACCGCAAAAAGCTCGCCCCCAAACAAGAGATATTACTACTGGAACAAGCAACATAATCAAGGCAATCTTGAACAACGAGCTATTACCGATAAATAAAATGAAGGGTGTCCCTACCGGTTCAGGACAGCCGCCCAGGTAAAAGCCCAGGATAATAACACTCAAAAACAGGAATGGTTTTCTTATCCGTTTTAGTTTAAAAAGAAACAGAATCATCCCGACCAGGAAAAATACGTACCATAATTTAAGACTCAGCGAGTCAAAAGTGAGCAGGGAAACAAACCTGGATAGAGCTGAAGTTTGGGCGGGTACATCTTCTGCGTTGCTGGCGTCAGCAGAAGAAGGCTGATTAACAACAGGTGGGGTTGATGTCTCTGCTGGGATTGGATTTTCAGCCGCATCTGGCAGGGGATTTGTGGTCGATGTGCCGGAAGCGGGACTAACGCTTCCCTTGGATTCCACACTCATTAAACCTACCTTGGTACAGTAACGTTCTACCCGAACGGTTGCATTACCTGGATTGGTAAATTTAACAGTGAAATCGAGAACATCAGGGGTTCCTGCCACCCATTTTCCGGGATCAACTAACTCTCCCCCGGTTACTATTATTTCTGTAGCTTCAAGAGGAGTGACGCATACATTATGGGTTTTATAACGCTCTAAGTGGAAGGAAACGGTCTCACCACTGTTTACTGAAAAACTCGAAGGATCCAGGACCAGATTGCAAGCCATAGCTTGCAGAGGCCAGCCCAGTAAAATAATCCAGCCCAGACTTAAGCATATTAAAAGCTTCTTCATTGTTATCCCCCCTCGTTAGTATTTATTATATTGGAAAGTTGATACCAGATCTATACATAAGCAATACAAACTTCGGGATTAAGTTTCGGTACGGCGAATTTTGACCTTATAGTGAATATACTAACCATTATTGATTTGTCGTAGTTTAATGCAAATATACACAATATTCAGAAAACTATTGAAGTTCACATATGTTTAATATAAACTTAAATTATAAGAATAATTTACCAACTGGGAGCGATGAATGCGGGGATGCATTTGGACGCTTTTTCCCGCAATGAGCTGAGATCTTCCGCCAGATTAATGAAACAAATCCTGGCTACCCATATGTACAGGACTATATCGCTCTTTCGAGTACAGCCATTGACCAGGGCAAGGACAAATCCTATCAATTTTTACCCTATTATATTGGAGGCGGAGTTGTCGTACTAGCCGGAATAGGCGCGTTTCTCTTCTTCTGGCTGCGCAGGAAATCGAAAGGCAAAAAAGTAGAGGCCCATCAAGTTACACAGCAGGAAGCACATGACGAGACACATCAAGAGACACACCAAGAGGAAAACAAAGAATAGAGCTAAGAAACACAATATATTCTAATCACCAATGACCTGACTTCTAAGGCAACGGGGTCAAGGCTATAAAACCAGCAGTATATAGCTGTAAGCTAAACTGCTGGTTTTATAGCCGATTATACCTGATCGTGAACGTTAGCTATATTGTTGATTGCCGGCAAGATCATGGCCGGCTAATGCCCTGAAGGAATTATCTCTTTCAAGACGAAGCCATTCTGGTGTGGTATAATATATCAATATAAATGGAGGGGAGAAGGATATAAAAATCAAAACATTACTACTGGCCTTTTTAATTTTATTAGTTTTGCCACAAACTGTTTTTGCCTCGGACTTTGAACCGTACATAAATTATCCCACGGGATCCTGGCCGGAGGCTGTCGCCATAGGTGATGTCAATGGCGACAGGAAAAATGATGTAACAGCCTGGATCCGATTAAAATTTAACCAGCCAATCGGACCGCGAGGAAAATAACTGCCATCCCGATAATCGTCATCAGGGAAGTATATAAGGTGGGATGCTTATGATGACTTTCGGGGATCAAATCAGAGGCGCTGATATAAAGGAATAAACCGATGAATACAGCTAATATCAACCCTAAGGAGGGTGCCGAAATCGTAAAGAAATAAGTGGAGGCAACACCTAAAGCTGGTGCCAGGGAAGCTGCCACCACCCATTTCAGGGCCAATTTTCTCTCGCCCTCGTTTTTAAATATTATATTGACGGTATTGATTCCATCCCAAAAGCTATGGCTCAAAACAGCCACGGCCACAATCCAGCCGACTGCTGGGGAGACCTTAAAGGCCATGCCAATTCCAAACCCGTCCAGAAAGCTGTGGAAAGTCAGGGCGAAAGCGCCTAAATTACCGCCATGCCTGGCATTTTCACAACCTTCCTGGTCGTGAAGATGCAAGGAGCAGGATCTATCCAGCAGCATATATATAGAAAATCCTGCCGCCATAAGAATAGTCATAGTTTCTATACTGTAATTATCCCGGGTCAGTTCCAGCGCCTCGGGCAGCAAGTCAAAAACAGCTACCCCCAGAACAGTGCCGGCACTGAAACCCAGGATGAGATGCAGTTGGTCTTTAAAGCGCACCCCAATTAGTCCGCCCAGAGCTTTGACAGCGATCGTTGCCAGAGTAATTATCAATATAACCATAACAACCTCCCGATTACTCATAAATATATCATAAAATATCCGCTTCTCAAATGAATGGATAATATAGCTACCGGCAGAGTTACTGAATTGATATCGTGATCATGACCGACGAATCAGCCAGGATAGCAACCACTCTAAAGATTGCCAGGAGAACAAGAAGGATTGTCTTATGTTCGTAAGAATAAATAATTTAATGTATACTTAGAGTGGACAACATTATGCGGGAGGCATGTCAATGGGAATAAGGGTTAGGGCAATTATAATAGGTGTCTCATTAATGATCGGCGCTGGTCTTCTGGTGGTCAGCGGTGGCATGAATCCAGCGCTCCCAGCGGCCATACAACAGGAGGACAAGGCCGCGGGAAACCCGGTTGAAGATCAGGCTGAAATTGATCCCAAAGCGAAGATCGATTTGAATTTAAAGCCCAACGAGGCCGGGAAAATAATGGTGCTCATGTACCATAACCTCGGAAAGGAAGAAAGTGAATGGGTCAGAACTCCGGCCAATTTTCGGAAGGATCTCAGTGTCCTTTACGAAAAAGGATACAGGCCTATCAGTTTAAGCGATTATATTACGGGCCATATCACCACCGAGCCCGGTTATGCGCCGGTTGTGCTAACTTTTGATGATGGCAATCTGAATAATTTTGAGTACCTGGAAAATGGGCTGATCAGTGAAGATTGCGCGGTAGGTATCTTGGTGGATTTTCATGAAAAGCATCAGGATTTCCCGCTGGAAGCAACTTTTTTCCTTACCGGGGAACGACCCTTCAAGCAAGCGGGGCTGGAGAGCCAAAAGCTCAATTTTATCATCGATAAGGGCATGGATATTGGCAACCATACCAAAGACCATCCCATCCTGGATAAGGCCAGCGGGGATGAAATCCAGGCCCAGATCGGGGCCCAGGCCCAATATTTGCAAACAATGATGAACCGGGATGATTATGTCATAAATACGCTCGCGCTGCCTTTTGGCACCAGGCCCAAGGATCAGGTACTGACCAGGTATTTAGCGGCCGGCACCTTCCAGGGCGTTCCCTATAACAATATGGCGGTCTTGAATGTGGGCTGGAATCCGGGATACTCGCCCTATGATAAAAGATTTGACCGCTTGGTCATACCAAGAATCAGGGCCAGTGAAATGAAAGTGGATAATGTCGGGTTATATAATTACCTCGATTATTTTGACCGGAATCCGGGCGAGAGGTTTATAAGCGATGGGGCAGAGGGAGTCATAACGGTCCCGGAAGGGAAAAAAGACTTCCTGGCGGATTTCTCTGGCCAGGAAGTCTACGCCTATTAACACCAACAAGAATAGAGCAAAAAATATGACGATAGAGGTATAAAATGATAAAGAAATTATTGCAGCTGATTATTATTCTGGTGTTGATACCCTTATTAGCAGGCTGTTCTGTGCAGGCCAACAAAGCCCTGGATGCCCAAAACGCCGCTGTCATCCTTAATGATGGTCGAGGTGAAGCCGGAAATCTGCTGGAGGAAAAAGCAGAACTGGAAAAAGAGCGCCAGACCCAGTTGGGGGAGTTTTATGTACCACTTCCGCCGGTAACTGCAGAGCCCCAGGTTAAGACAGTGAAAGCCCGGGGCTTATATATAACCGCTAATGTCGCCGGTTTTGAGTTTGCTGAAGATAATATCAACTATTATGCCGATTATATCAGGTCTATAAGTGGTCAATCTGGGCAACCGCCTGATACCAGCCGTCTGGCTGAAATCAACAAATTGGAAAAAGCTCTGGCTATTTGTGAGAGCACCGAGGTTAACGCTCTGGTTATCGACATTAAAAATGACGAAGGACTGATTGCCTGGAAAAGTGATATTGCTATCATTAACCAAATTAAATCTAACGGGACCATCCCATTCCAAAATTATACCAAGTTAATAGATTACCTCAAAAAAAAGGATATATATTGTATAGCCCGGGTAGTGGCCTTTAAAGATCCCTATCTGGCGGAATTAAAGAGTGAGCACACTATTCAGTTGAAAACAGGTGGAGTCTACCAGGACCGGGCCGGAGTTAAGTGGGTGAATCCCTTTGATGAATACATATGGAAATATCTTGTAGCCATTTCCCGGGAAGCAGCGCTCCGGGGATTCGATGAGATTCAATATGACTATGTGCGCTTCCCGGATAATGCTCAATATTACAATCCGGTCACGGAATTCCCGGGGCGCAGCGGCAGAGACAAGGATGAAGGAATAGAGGCGTTTTTAGAGTATGCCGGCCAGGAATTGGAGCCTTATAATGTTCAGGTCTCCGCCGATGTGTTTGGAGTTATAACCCGTTCCTGGGACGATAAACCGGAAGACATTGGCCAGACTTGGGGGAAAATTACTGATCAGGTTGACTATATTTGCCCTATGATTTACCCCAGCCACTATGGCCCGGGTATCTATGGCTTTATGGTGCCGGACCAGTACCCGTATGATGTAGCCCGGCAAGCCTTAATGGAAGCGCTGGAAAGAAATGCAGCCGCCAACAAGCCGGGGGGAATCAGGCCCTGGTACCAGGGCTTTACGGCCCCGTGGATCAGAGGCCATATTGACTATACCGCCGCAAAAATATCCGATCAGATAAGAGCGGGCCTGGAACTTGGCATTGAGGAATACATAATTTGGAATGCTGTGAATAATTATGATCCCCTGATGTTTTTCTATCACGAGCGTGTCAATACCGGCATCAGAAAAAGCGGCGAGGATATCCTGGCCAGAACTCCGGAGACAGCGCTCAAAAGATACCTGGAGGCCGAGAAAAATCAGCGCTATAGTATTCGCTATCTTTTAACCCCGCTTGCTTCCCGGCCGGATGATTATGATGAGTTTGTTGGGGAATTGGAAAAGAGCCAGTTGCTCAAAAACTATGAAATTCTCACTATTGGCAACAACGGGGATGGAACCTATATGGCAACGATCCGAGGAGATTACGCTTCGGATACGGGAACTGCAGGAATTATAGAAGTACAGTATAAGATATTTCTGGAGAAGGATGTCTATAAGGTTATGAAAATGTAAGGGAGATCACTTAATATAAACTGAGAATTGCTATTTTTAACGCTATGAGGGTTATGAATGAGAAGAGCATATAATTTGAAACGAGACCATAAAAATAATAAATTACTTTAAGTGGCCCTAAAATTTATCTGCTGATAGCTGTATTCCCTCACTTGTTAATACACAACGAGTGAGGGAATACCTGCTTAAGCCTGCATTTTCTAACAAGCTAATGAGGTAGGCTGATGCACGTTGAAATCGTAGTTTTCCTTAAAATATGATATTGTAAGAACTTTTATCAGTTAGGATACGTTTTTGTAAACAAATGGATTAGTATTGGGAATATGTTTTTGTTTGTCCATATAATGTATTATTAATATGTTATAATAAAATTTAATGGAAAATCAAAAAAGGGATAAAATGAGCAAATACTAGCGTATCGGATGAATGAATAATCATGAGTTTATTTTTAAAATCTGTATACTTTGGCAAAGCATGTTTGATGAAATAATATTGGACCGTTCTCAACCTATTCGATGTTTTTATAACACCAAAAGTATTTATTTTACATATAATTTAGGATGTGATTCGTTTGAATGAAGGAATACTAACTAAATTCGGATTTAAGTTCGGAAAAAATACTGTTCATACGTCCAGAACAATTATGATAGAGGAACTAAAACTATTACTGGAAGAAGTACCAAGTCCCAAAAATATTAAACAGTTTATTAAAGCAATTGAAGAAGACAACTGCCTGGGTAAGCGTTCAGCAAAAAACAGAAATCTAACAAGCAGACATTTGATCGAATTATATTCTCTGGATCCAGATTTACCGCTTTTCAGGACAATGTTGTATTTTTGGAATAGAGAAAAGGATGCAAGAGTTCTTCTTGCTTTGTTATGCACAATATCAAGAGATAATCTGTTCAGAAGTTCCCTGAAGATCATATTAAGCACACCGGAATCAAAAATTTTTACGAGAAAAGAAATGGAAGAATTTATTGAAGATTTGGAACCAGGTAGATTTAGCAAAGCAACTCTGAAGTCAGTTGCGCAGAATATTAACTCAAGCTGGACAAAGAGCGGACATCTTACTGGGAGAGTAAAGAAAATTCGAACTGAGGCGAAACCAACACCGGCTTCAGTTTCATATGCTCTTTATTTGGGTTACTTATATGGTGTAAGAGGGTTGGAGTTGTTTGATACTGACTTCATCAAAATTATGGATTGTAGCCGCGAAAAGGCTATTGAACTTACTGAAAGAGCCTCCCAAAGAGGTTGGATAGTATTCAAGCATATCGGAAACGTCATGGAGTTAGCTTTTCCGAATTTAATTACGAAAGAGGAGGCTGAATGGTTACGTGAACAAAATTGATGTGCTTCTGAAGAATTATATAAAAACAATCGAAATACCCTGGCGTAATACTGCTGCTGCTCAAAGAGTTATTTTTGCAGTATATAATAAAACGGATGAATTAAGAATCCGTGCCAGACTTGGTGAATTTGAAATAGCAACCAAAAATGCTGAGAATGGAAAACATGGGTGGGCTCACTTTGATATAACCAATACTTTTGCAGAATGGATGCACAGCTTAAAGTATGCTCAGAGCTATTATCAGAAGCCACATTTACTCGGAAGCATCATTAAAAGATACGGAGATTTTATTGAAAAAAAATTCGATGAGTTACTCAACAAAGAGAATTTATCTAGTGCAGATATTATTGCCGTAACCGGTGTTGGTTCAGTCTTTGGGTTGATTAAAGTAAGCGAATTAGTCGATAAGCTGTCACCAAGATTTTCTGGGCGTTTATTAGTTTTTTTCCCTGGGAGTTATAGCGAGATGCACAATTATCAATTATTGGACGGGTACGATGGATGGAATTATCATGCTATTCCAATAACCTGTGACAGAGAAATATAGGGCTGGAGGGACGATATGCTTAATAAAGAAATATATTCAGTAAATCCTGAGGAGCGTAAATTACCTAATGAGGGTGTTGCCAGTGTTAGTGATAAAAAGCTTAGTGTTCTTCGCTATGAAATAGAAACATTCGTGTGTGATGGTCAATATGAAAAAGGCATAGATCACATTTTGGATGTTTATCTTCGAAACTTGAGACAGGACCAGCAACCTGCAGTTTGGGTTAGTGGATTTTATGGATCAGGTAAATCGCATTTGGTAAAGATGCTTAGTGCATTTTGGAAAGATATTGAATTCAAAGACGGAGCAACCGCTAGAGGACTAGCAGATCTTCCGGAAAATATTAGTGCTCTTTTGAGAGAGTTGTCCATACAAGGTAAGCGAATGGGCGGATTGTATTCGGCATCCGGGACATTAGGCGCCAGTGCAAATGGCAGTGTCCGCTTGGCTTTGCTTAGCATTATTTTTAAGTCTGCTGACTTACCCGAAAATTATTCTGTTGCCCGTTTTGTTCTGTGGTTGAAATCAGAAGGAATATTAGAAGAAGTAAAAGCGAAAGTTGTTTCAAAAGAATGTGAATGGAACGAAGAGTTAGATAATTTTTACGTTGCTGAGGGCTTGCACGAGGCTTTATCTGAAGTAAAACCGCAGTTATTCCCAACCCCTGCTTCCTGCATTGAAACATTAAATAACATGTACCCCAATGTAACAGATGTCGGTAATGACCAAATGGTTAAGGCTATAAGGGATGCATTATCAGATAATGGCCAGTTTCCTTTGACCCTCATAGTCCTTGATGAGGTGGAACAGTATATAGGCGAAGACAGTAAACGTGCAATGGATGTACAAGAAACAGTGGAAACTTGTTGCAAGCAAATTGGAAGCAAACTCCTTTTTGTTGCTACCGGACAGACTGCGGTTTCCGGTACAGCATTATTAAAAAAGCTCGAAGGAAGGTTTTCAGTTAGAATTGAACTATCTGATACTGATGTCGACGCTGTAGTCAGAAAAGTAATTTTAGCAAAAAGGCCTGACTCGCATTCGGAAATTATGAAAGTTATGGAAAAGAATATCGGTGAAATTTCTAGGCATTTAAATACTTCAGCCATAGGTCACTGCCAAAAGGACATTGAGTACTTTACTCAAGATTATCCCATTCTCCCTGTTAGGAGGAGATTCTGGGATTACTCATTGAGAGCTTTAGATCGAACCGGTACCGACAGTCAATTGCGTAATAAATTAAGCATGGTTCTCAAAGCTGTGCAGTCAAATCTGGAAGAAGAGCTGGGCAACGTTATTCCTGCCGACTTTTTATATTTTGATTCAGCAGATAAACTTCTGCATTCCAGGATATTACCAAGACCAGTTTATGAAAAAACCATGTCCTGGATTGAACAGGGTGAAGATGAAAAACTTATAGCAAGAGCTTGCGGCCTTGTTTTTTTAATAAATCAATTATCAGAAAGGAACCGGGAAATTGGAATAAAAGCAACAGCAGATACCCTGGCAGATTTAATGGTGACTAATCTTTCGGAAGGAAGCGCCTTACTGCGCAATATACTTCCAGGGTTACTGGACAAATGTACACTTTTGATGAAGGTAAACAATGCATATCTTATTCAGACGGAAGAAAGCATGGCTTGGCAAAATGAATTTGAAAGCCAAAAAAATATCTTACAGAATGAAATTCACCGAATGGCAGCTGAAAGAGAGGATCGCATAAAAAAGAAATTTGGAGAAGCTTTCGGAAAAGTTACTGTTCTTCAAGGTATATCAAAAGTGGGCCGAGAAGCTTTTCCAACATTTGATTTTGCATTGCCAAAGGATTCTCAAGAAAAGATTTGTATATGGGTTAGGAATGGCTGGAATATACAAGAAGAATCATTTAGAGTAGATGCCAAACAAGCTGGCAATCAGTCCCCAACAATATTTGTATTTATACCTAAACGTTCTTCTAATGATATCAGACACTATTTAATCGAACTTAAAGCAGCTGAAGCCACATTAGGCATGAAAGGTGTTCCAACTACACCAGATGGCCAGCAGGCCTGGTCAGCTATGGCAACAATTCGTGACAATGCAGAATTTAATATTAACGAATTGTTGTCAGAAGCTTTTTCGGGAGCAAAGGTATTTCAGGCGGGTGGTAATGAAGTCCTGGAGTCGAACTTCAAAGAATCAATCCTGACAGCTATTAGAAATTCTTTACAAAGGCTCTATCCGAATTTTGACCTTGCTGATCATGCAGGCTGGGGAAAGGTATACGATAAGGCCAAAGAAGGTTCTCCGGATTCCTTAAAGGCTGTGGGTTTCAAGGGTGAACCCGTTGATAATCCGGTATGTAAGGCTGTTCTGAGCTATATTGGTGCCGGTAAAAAAGGTGCTGATATTCGGAAGAACTTTGAGGGTATGCCCTATGGGTGGTCAGGAGATGCTGTGGATGGAGCAATTCAGGTTCTTTTGGTTGCCGGGCTAGTTCAATCTGTTGACGAACAAGGGAATTATATTGAAGCAAAAGAGTTGGAGCGAAAGCAAATCGGAAAAGTAACCTTCAAACAGGAATCGGTTACGGTTAATGTTATGCAGAGAATTCAGATAAGAAAACTATTTCAAAAGCTTGGAGTAAAAGCTGAACCGGGTAAAGAGACACAAAAAATAGCTGAATTTCTTGAGAAAATAACTGAGCTGGCCGACTTGTCTGGTGGAGAGATGCCGAAGCCAGAAAAGCCTGATACAGTCTTCATAGATGATATCAAAATGAAAACTGGCAATGAGCAGTTATTATATATTTACGAACAAAATGACGAACTTAAGAACAATATTGATACATGGAATGTTTTAAAGGATAAAATTGCTGAAAAGATGCCACAATGGAATAATTTAATATCATTATTAAATGAAGCAGGCGACTCCTTACAAGTCGAAGAAATTCGCAATCAGAAAAAGGCAATAGAACAAGGACGAATGCTTCTTGCAAAACCAGACATGATTAGTCCATTATTAAAATCACTTGAAAATGAGCTTAGAACCTTACTGAATGAGAGATATAATGATTATCATGCTGTCTTTTTTGATCTTAGCAATGAACTACAAAAAGATAAAGTTTGGAATAAGCTAAGCGCAGCTAAGCAGGTAGAAATTCTTCAAACATGTAGTATTTCTGAAATAAAACCCCTGTTAATGGGGACCCATCTCGAACTTTTGACTTCTTTAAGACAGTATCCGTTAAGTTCTTGGGCTGATAAACGGGATGCTTTGAAAGCAAAATTCGACAAGGCACTGGAATTAGCCAATAAAGAGATAGAACCAAAAATACAGACAGTTGATTTACCCAGGCAAACTTTCAGCAAAGCAGAAGATATTGATTTATGGTTGGACGAGGTAGGAAAGAAACTAAAAGATGCTCTGCAAAAAGGGCCAATTGTCATACGCTAACTTTGAAAGGAGCATATCCTATATGCATGCTTTAGATAGAAACTTAAGAAATAAACTTGAAAAGGCCGTAATCAGAGCCAGAGAAGTTGCGGAAGAAGCAGCAAAAAGTGCGCTGGAACAATTAGGAGTAGAACAATCTGTCTCCTATGCTTATCTTAGTGCAGAACAAAGAGAACTACGCCGGAGACTGCGGTCACATGGACGCCAACTTGGAGATAAACGTGATCCAATAACTAGGAAGCAGGAAATTGAAATGCTGACTGAGGAAGTAGCTTATGAACACTGGCACAGAATGTTATTCGCCAGGTTTCTTGCCGAGAACCAACTTCTGATGTTCTATGAAGGTAAAGATATTGAAAATGCTGTTGCTGTCTCGCTAGAAGAATGTGAAGAAATGGCAAAAGAGATAGGATATGCTAATGGATGGGAGTTAGCCGCAAAACTGGCGGCTAAAATGCTACCCCAGATATTCCGTCCAGAGTCGCCAGTTTTTGAAATGCGTTTTTCTCCTGAAAATCAGAAGGAATTGGAAGTAGTTTTGTCCGAGCTGGTAAGTGAAGTGTTTACTGCTTCAGACAGCCTGGGATGGGTATATCAATTTTGGCAAACAAAAAAGAAAGAAGAAGTTAATAAAGCCAGAAATAAAATTGGTGCGCGAGAACTTCCAGTAGTTACCCAGATATTTACAGAGCCGTATATGGTAAGTTTTTTACTGGATAATTCCTTAGGTGCTTGGTGGGTAAGGAAAAGACTTAACCATGAAGATTTTAAAAACGCTGTCTCAGAAGATGAATTAAGGGAAAAAGCAAGTTTACCAGGAGTACCCTTAGAATTTTTGCGCTTCATTAAAGATGAGAACGGCTATTGGTCACCGGCAGGAGGGACATTTGAAGGTTGGCCTGATAGACTATCAGAATTTAAGGTGTTAGATCCCTGCTGTGGTTCGGGGCATTTTTTAGTTTCTGCTTTTTTAATGCTTGTACTAATGAGAATGGAATTAAAAGGACTATCGGCTAGGGAATCTGTTGATGCTGTACTGAATGAGAATCTTCATGGTCTTGAAATTGACCAAAGATGTGTTGAACTGGCTGCCTTCGCAGTAGCACTGATGGCATGGAAATATCCTGATGCTGGTGGGTTTAGAGAATTGCCTGATTTACAGATTGCTTGGTGTGGACAGTCGGTAAATGTGAAGAAAGAAGAATGGCTAACCTTAGCAGAAGGTGATAATATTCTAGAAAATCATCTCGAGGAAATCCATAATTTATTCAAGGATGCTCCCGTATTGGGCAGTCTTATTAATCCGAGAAACTCTTTTGAATCTGGAGATATTTTCGAAAAGAACTGGAAGAATGTAAGCAAGCTTCTTTTAGCTAAGTTAGATAAAAAGAAGAATGAGAATGATGAATTGGGAATAGTTGCCCAGGGAATGGAGAAAGCTTTTCTGTTATTATCTGATAAATATCATTTGGTAATAACAAATATTCCGTATCTTGGTAGAAGTAAGATGAATGATAAATTACGTTATTTTTTAACAAAAGAATATTCTAAAGCAGATAAAGATTTAGCATTAGCAATAATAAAAAGATGCCTTCAATTTCTTTACGAGACAGGCGAGGTATACTTTGTTACTTCTTCAAATTGGACATTTCTAAAAAGATATGAAGAATTTAGGCGAGATTTATTAAAATCAAAGAAGTGGACTTTAGTTATAGAAATGGGATATAAATCATTTAGTACACAAATGTATGATTTCCCTGTATCTTTAATGGGCTTAAAAAATATTCTTCCTTGTAATTCTAGCTCGTTTTCAAATCTTAGTATAATTAATGAAAATGAAAATAAAGCTAAAAATCTTATTCAAAAACCGATGATAAATGTAAAACAACATGGACAGTTGAGTAATCCGGATTCCAGAATTCTTATTGAACAAGGTTCTCAACGAAATTCTTTACTAGAAAAATTTGCATTTTCAAAAAGAGGTATTGTAAATGGTGACAATGATAGATGGCTTCGCTTTTTTTGGGAAATTAAAAGTGGAAATTGGAGATACTTGCAAACCGCTCCACAATTTAGCAAATTTTTCACTGGTCGAGATCAAGTGATCAATTGGTCGACTAATGGAAAACAAATGTTGAGGCCTGGAATAAAGAACCCGACATATGGCTTGAATGGGATATCCATAACACGTATGAAAAGTCTTGACTGTACACTTTATACAGGTGAATTCTACGACCAAAATGTAGCAGTTATTGTTCCTCATGACCAATCAAATATAGAATCGTATTGGTGTTTCTGTAATTCGAAATATTTCAAAAGCATGTTGAGGCAACTTGATAAGAAAATTGGTATTACACCTGCAACATTTTTAAAAGTACCATTTGACTTAGAGCATTGGCAAAAAGTTGCTGAAGAAAAATATCCTGATGGTCTACCTAAACCCTATTCAGATGATCCCACTCAGTGGATTTCCCACGGGCATCCATCACAAAGTGAAGCTCCTTTACAGGTTGCTGTTGCAAGATTGCTTGGTTATCGCTGGCCTGCTGAGATGGATAAGGACATGGAACTGTCAGATGAAGCTAGAGAACTTATAATAAAGTGTAATGATTTGCTTCCTTATGCAGATAAAGAAGGCATAGTCTGTATTCCTTCTGTTCGTGGAGGGGTATCAGCTTCAGATAGACTGCTAAACCTTTTGGCAATGGCTTATAAAGATAAGGATATCAATGCCATTCTGTCAGAATTGTTAGCAGCAGCTGACTATGCCGGCAAGAGTTTGGATTCCTGGTTGCGGGATAAGTTCTTTACCCAGCATATCAAGCTATTTAGTCAGCGCCCATTTATCTGGCATATTTGGGACGGCCTTTCTGATGGATTTGCCATTCTAGTGAATTATCATAAACTGGACAGAAAGAATCTGGAAACACTCATATATACCTATCTGGGGGACTGGATTAAAAGGCAGAAAGAAGAGATAATAGCTGATATTGATGGTGCGGAGGAAAAGCTGGCAGCAGCAGAAAACCTTAAAAAATGTCTTGAGTTGATACTGGAAGGTGAGGCTCCACATGATATTTTTGTACGCTGGAAGCCTATTCATTTGCAGCCAATAGGCTGGGAACCAGATATTAACGATGGAGTAAGAATGAATATCCGGCCTTTTATATCAGTCCCAGATGTGGGCAAGAAGGGCGCAGGTATACTAAGGGACAAGCCTAATATAAAATGGGGTATAGACAGAGGTAAAGATACGGTTTCAAATCCTTGGTATCATATATTTAAGGGAGAAAGAATCAATGATTACCATTTGTCCTTAGATGAAAAGAAGAGAGCGAAAGAAGAAGAGAGGCAGAGAAGGCAGTGAAGGTTATAGACCACTTGATAAAATCTATAAGAGCATCAGCAAATCATAATCCTGAAGCTGAAATTAAGCCTGACTGCATTCTTTGGACCGATAAGGACAGGCAATGGGAAAATGCTATAAAAAGAATTATGCCGGAACTTCCTGAGTTACTAATACTTGGAGAATATTACCCACTCGAAAGGAAAGGCCCAGCTATTTGGTTAAGAACTGTAATCGGAGGGTTTATTGAAGAATATTCTCTTCCTTATGGACGTGTACCTGTGTTGTATCTGCCTGGTGTCAGCAGGCAGGACTTAAGAGCAGTAGAGCAGTGCCCTGATGAATTAAAACCTCTGGCTGAACTTCAATATAGAGGGGTAATATGGTCGCAGGTAAATGCAAGAGATTGGACGATTCTTGCATATTTGAAGACTAAACAAGGCGGAATAGGATTGAATGTTAATCAGGATGTAGCTACCCTTCAAGCCATGCAGCGTGCTGTTATAAAGCTACTTGATGAAGATATAGAAAATTTGAAAACTGATTATTTAGATAAGGACTATTTTAATTCGCTTATTTCGGGTGTTGATACAGTAAAAGATATTCTACTTTGGTTGTCAGACCAAGAAGCTTTTAGGGCAGGAAGAACAAATGAAGAATGGCAAGCTTTTTTAGAAATATGCAAATCCAAGTATAAATTTAATCCAGAGCAGGATGGTATTTTTGCTGCAACAGAGAAATTTGGGGGGCAGGATAAATCATGGCAAATTGTTTGGGATAGATTTTGCGAAGCTCCCGAAAAATATCAAGCTATACCAGATATATTACGAAAAACTATCATGCCATTGATTGGCAATAGGAATAGATTTCCCCAGTGGAATGAGGAACAAGAAACTGTTCTGAGAAAAGAACTTTTAAAAATATCAGGAATGACAGAACAAAGCGCTAGAGAGGAGATTTTAAGGCTTGAAAATGAGCATGCCGAACGAAGAAAAAGTGTATGGGCTGAATTAGGCGAGGCTCCGTTAGCGATTGCATTGGAATGGATCTCAGAAATAGCAACAAAGACTTCGTCAGTAACAGTTGGTGATTTTGCCGAGGTGGCTAAGGCACAGGATAAATGGGGATGGCAGGTAGACTATGCTGCGATTTCAACTTTAGCCAGCGTTGAAAAGCAGGAGGATATAGCCGCTGTCATTTCTGCTTTACGTTCTTTATATTTACCGTGGCTGGACATAAATGCTAGAGAACTTCAGAATGCAATAAAAGAAAATGGTTACCCACCTGTATTTGAAAGCCGAGCTTATAAGCAAGGCGATTGCGTTTGTTTTATTGACGGGTTAAGGTTTGATTTAAGCAAGAGATTATCTGAGATTTTTAAAGAAAACGGATTTGATATTCAAGAGGAAATATTATGGGCACCATTGCCGACAGTAACTGCAACCTGCAAGCCAGCGTTGATGTCATTAGAAGAAGAGATTACTGGAGATGATTTAAATCAGGATTTCATCCCAATCATTAGAGACAATGCTCAACCAGCCACATCAGCAAAATTATATAATCTTATGGAAGACAAAGGTTGGTCAATACTGGCTGATGATAAGCTGGCTTTGACAGATCAAAAAGGCTGGTATGAGTTTGGCAGAATTGATGAAGAAGGACACAAAATAGGCTGGAGAATTGCATCTCAAGTAGAAAAGTATCTCAGAGAGGTACGGGAAAGAGTACAGGACCTTTTTAAAGCCGGTTGGAAGACTGTCAGGATAGTATCAGACCACGGTTGGCTTTTAATGCCTGGCGGGCTTCCAAAGATATCTTTGCCAAAATCCTTAACCGAAAGTAAATGGGGTAGATGTGCAGTGATTAAGCCCGGGGCACTCTATGATGGAACTCTTTACCCGTGGTTTTGGAATGAAGGTGTCAATTTTGGGTTGGCTGACGGCGTAAATTGTTACAGAAAAGGAATTGAATATACTCATGGTGGTATTAGTCTCCAGGAATGTTTAATGTTGCAACTGACTTTAACAGAAAAAAATTATGGACAAATAAAATCAGATCTTCTGATAACCGAGATACAGTGGAAAGGGATGCGCTGTAAGATTGCAGTAGATGGAGATAATAAAGGAGTGAAGGCTGATATAAGGTTGAAACCTATGTTGCCTGAGACTTCGATTGTTATGAATATTAAAGATATTAATGAAAACGGCCTGGGCTCTTTGATCGTTGATGAAGATTCATATGAAGGTAGGAGAGCTTATATTGTACTCCTTGATAAGAATAATAGTGTTATCTGTCAGTCAACAACTAACGTAGGAGGTGGGGATAATTAATGGAGATGGACAGAATTGATAAAGTTGCAGCTTCTGCTTTGGAAGGTTATTTAGTAAGAAAAGACTTGGTAAGGACTTTCAGCAGGCAGTTTCCTGTCCCTACCTATGTTGTAGAGTTTATGTTGGGGAGGTATTGTGCCAGCACAAATCAGGAAGAGATTGATGAAGGATTAGAGATTGTTCAACGTCAATTAAAATCACGAACAGTTAAAGCTGGCGAGGAAGAATTGTTTAAGGCCAGGGCTCGTGAAAAGGGCGAGGTAAAAATTATTGACATTATTAGTGCTAGGTTGGACGAGAAATCAGATTCTTATCTGGCAACATTGCCAAGTTTGCAATTAAAGGATGTTAGAATCTCGCCGGAATTTGTCAGTGAACATGAAAGAATGTTGACGGGAGGCTTCTATGCAGAGGTTTCTTTGGTATATGATGCTGCAATTGCCCAAGAAAATCGGGGAAGACCATTTGGGATAGAAAGTATCCGTGCAATTCAGATGTCTCAAAGAAATGTTCTGGATACTTTGTTAAAGGCAAGAAAGGCGTTTTCAACAGAAGAGTGGAAGGTATTTTTGCTCAGAAGTGTTGGCATAGAACCGGAAGGACTAAGTGAACGGACAAGGGAAGCCTTAATGCTGAGAATGGTACCCTTTGTTGAAAGAAATTATAATATGGTTGAATTGGGTCCTCGAGGAACAGGCAAGAGCCATCTTTTCCAGCAGATATCCCCTTATGCTCATCTGATATCTGGTGGCAAAGCAACTGTGGCAAAAATGTTTGTCGATAACAATAGTGGACGCAGAGGATTGGTATGTCAGTATGATGTTGTGTGTTTCGATGAAATTTCCGGAATATCATTTGACAAAAAAGATGGCATAAATATCATGAAAGGTTATATGGAATCGGGAGAGTTCAGTAGAGGAAAAGAAAGCATTCGGGCCGACGGAAGCCTTGTCATGGTGGGTAACTTCGATGTTGATGTGGAACATCAGCAGAGAATCGGACATCTATTTGGTCCGTTGCCTGCCGAAATGAGGGATGATACAGCCTTCATGGATCGTATTCATGCTTATTTGCCGGGATGGGATGTTCCAAAAATCAGCAAGGATATTTTAACTGATCACTTCGGTTTGGTGAGTGATTTCTGGTCAGAGTGTATGAGCCGTCTGAGAAGAAAGAGCAGGGTTTCTTCTTTACAGGGAAAAGTAATTTTTGGCGGTGCTCTAAGCGGAAGAGATACCAATGCAGTTAATAAAACTGTCAGCGGATTGCTTAAGCTTTTATTTCCCGGAGAGAATGAAGAAATTCCTGAGCATGATTTGGAGTGGGCTGTACGTTTAGCAATGGAATGTAGGAGAAGAGTTAAAGAGCAGCAAAAAAGAATTGGTGCTGCGGAATTTCGCAACACCCATTTCAGCTATATTATGGGTAATGATAGTGTTGAAAGATATGTTGGTACCCCAGAACTTCAAAGTGAAAACAGTATTGGTACTGATCCTCTTGAACCTGGACAAGTTTGGACAATCAGTCCTGGAGGAATAGATGAGCATCCGGGTCTTTTCCGTATAGAAGTAAACGAGGGGCCTGGGTCAGGGGTTAAGATTCTAAATAAACCAGTTCCTCCGGCGTTTAAAGAAAGCGTTGGTTTCGCAGAACAGAATCTGTATGCAAAATCAAAGGCTTTTGTGGGAGACAAAGAACCAAGAGAACATGAATTTGTACTTCAATTAAGAGCATTTGATGCTGCAAAATCAGGAGCTAAAATTGGAGTAGCTACGCTTATTGCTCTTTGTACCGCTATGCTCAAAAGGAGCGTTCGTGGCGGTTTGATTATTGTCGGGGAAATAAATTTGGGTGGTTCAATTGAGCCTGTTCATAATCCTGTCACTTTAGCTGAAATAGCTGTTGAAAAAGGCGCTTCTGCAGTTTTGGTACCTGTTTCATGCAGACGACAGCTTTTCGATTTATCTGATGATATGGCAACAAAGGTTGATATACAGTTCTATTCAGACGCCAGGGATGCATTGTTAAAGGCGATAGTGGAGTGAAATACAAAAATGGTTCCCAATCGTTATGAAGAATTATTTTATACCGGGAACTTTCATTTAATAAAAGTAGTGATTCTCAAATTATATCCAAATTAATACTATAGTGAGGTGTTAAATAATGACAACATATGATGCAATCAAGTATAACAAAACATTCATCAGTCAAGTCATCTGTCGTGTTGATTTCTTAAATTATATTAAAAATGAAGAAATCTTTGACCAGATAATTATTGATAAAATAACTGAATTTTTCCCGAAAAAAGAAATGGAACAAGTGATAAAATTTAATACAATAAAAATAGAAGGGGATAGTTCTCCTGCCTCTGCAAATATTCATGGAAGTTCTATTGAAGGATTACAGAATACATTTACAAACAGAGAAGGCACAAATAAAATAATTTTATCAAATAAGTTTTTAATCTTCGACTACAAACAGTACGATACTTTTGAAACACTTTTAGATTGTTTTTCAAGTGTGATTAAGAATATAGAAGCAACCCTCGAAAAATTTTCTTCTTTAAGAATTGGATTACGATATATAAATGTTATGAGTACAGACAAACTTAAAATTCAGAAGGGATTTTTTTGTCCGAATGTTGCATATGCAACGTCAAATAATATTGTTGAACTAGATGTTCAGTTTAAGCTAATACGCTCAATGCAGACAGCCGAGTACCGGGTTGATAATATGATGCTAAATTTTCGGTTTGGCTTATATAATCCAAATTATCCAAGCAAGGTGATTAAAAAAGATTTTATACTTGATTATGATTGTTTTATACAAGAAATTATTAGTAATTCAAATGAAATAATAGAATATATAAAAAGAGGTCATAATTCAATACAGATTATGTTCGAGAGTTCGATTACAAGTAAATTACGAGCGGTGATGAATGATGGATGATTATTTAAAAACGTCAACTCCAACGAATACAACTGATGGTACATATCAAACAAGTAGTACTACGTCTGAAACAGATATTTTGATAACTGAAAAAAGCCAATATACGTCCGGAGTAACTCAGGGAGAAAAAGCAATTGGATTTGAGAACGTTCCTGGCACAAAAGTGCCTGACATTGTTTATGATTCACCAAAAATTATTGTAGTAAAAAAATATAGATTGAAGAAGTGATATTATGGCAACCATTTCAAAAGTTATTTATACTTCAGAAGACACTGTAATCTGTCAAGGCGACATTTTTAAAAACGTTAAGTACTGCTTCATCGATAGTGAAGATGAAAACGGAGTAGATTTTATTGAGTATATTTTTCCGTATGCAATTATTATAAGTCAAGCCTGTGATGTAGTAGCTATGGGTGAATTATTAGTCTCTTGCCAGGGAAAAGCGACAAAGTTTATGCCTTCAATATTGATGTGTCCAATTTATGACGAACAAACTGCAAAATCAACTGAGCATTTAATAAATGTGTTTGAAATGGAAAATATTGATATGCAACGGGACAATCTATTTTTTAGTGACGATATCAAGGTGGCAAGAAATGATTGGCATTACCGCTTTCATAAGCTAACCTTGCAGCAAAGTGAAAAAGTAGTTCTGGATAATTCACTAATAGATTTTAAACATTATTTTACTATTCCTGCAAAATACCTCATGAATCAACGAAAGAATAGGTTGTGTACAATGGAAAGCCTTTTTACAGAACAGATAACATTGAAATTCTGTACATATCTTTCGCGTGTCGCAATACCATAGCATGATATACCAAGGCATCGTGTAAACTCGATTTATTATAAAATAATTGGATTTGTGAATATCACGATTTGACATTGTAACTATACCAGTAATTGTTAATATTATTTATGAGGATAAACTATTCTCGGCTCTCGTCAATCTTCATATAGCTTTACATAATCTTTATTATGGGACTCAATATAATAAAATAGAAGCGGCTTATCTGCCCTGCCTTCTCACCGCAACCTTAATTGCAGTGCTCTGGCAAAGTTTATGGGCCGCTTAATAATTATAACCTTTTTATTATAAACCCTGTTTTTTTCTTAATTTAATTCAATTCATCTCATCATCTCGTTAATACTGGTTAATACTGATTGTCTATCAATATGATCGATTAGCGGTTGTCGCTGATTTATCCAGTTATCTTTACTCCCAACCTTTGAAGGTAATAATTATGACTTCATCGTTTTCATATCTTCCGTTAATGGTATAGTTCTTTGGCGAATTGGCAACAGCAATTTCGACCGCAATGTCGTCAAACTCATCGTTCTCCGTCTCCTGGATATCATTACCATTATCCAGGCCAAAAAGGGCATTGGCGAACTTGCGCGGGATTCCCTCGAAACCAGACCAGTTTGCTATATAGGCTTCGCCGCTTTCCTTAAACACAACCACACCGCTTTCAAAGCCGGTTAACTCGTGCAGATTCATTTTATCCACTCCCTTTTTTTATTGTATTTTAACTTCCGCTAAGCGGAATTAGGAACTAAGCGGAATTAGGAACCTGGAACCCGATCACTGGTATCATATGGTCTTATTTATCCCGGTATCTTTCCAGGGCCAAAGCAATCAGACGGTCAATAAGTTCAGGATACTTGACCCCGGTATTATCCCAAAGTTTAGGATACATAGATATTTGGGTAAATCCGGGCAAGGTATTGATTTCATTAATATAGGGTTTATTGTCAGCTGTGACAAAAAAATCTACCCTGCTTAAGCCTGATGCTCCCACAGCGAGAAAACCTTGAATAGCCATCTTTCTTAACTGGTTGCTGAGATCCAGGGGTAATTCTGCCGGAATGATCAGTTTTGATTCCGTGCTGGTATATTTGGCTTCATAATCATAAAATTCATTGACCGGCAATATTTCGCCCGGCACTGAGGCCTCCGGATGATCATTGCCCAGAACAGCGATCTCTATTTCCCGTCCGGAAATGTTTTGTTCAACAACTGCTTTACGGTCATAGGCAAAAGCAATGTTAAATGCTTCCATGAGCTCGCCTTTGTCATGAGCTTTGGAAATTCCTACACTGGAACCCAGGTTTGCTGGCTTGACAAAACAGGGATAGCCCAAGGTTTGTTCCACCTTCCGGACGCTGGCCACGGGAGACTTTTGGAACTCTGAACGCAGAAAGGATATATATTCAGCCTGAGGCAAGCCGGCGTGAGCAAATACGGCTTTCATGCGGTCCTTGTCCATGCCCAGAGAAGATCCCAAAACACCGGAACCGACATAGGGTACATCGGCCAGTTCCAGCAAGCCCTGCAGGGTGCCGTCTTCCCCATTGGGGCCATGAAGAACGGGAAAAACAAGATCAAATTTGCCGCCATCTGCCAGTGAAGTTCCATCCAAGGCAATGAAATGCGGGTTGCTGGGGTCGTGGACTAAAGTGACGAGGGGGAACGCACCTGAAGCCGGGAAATCACCGGCTAACAAATCGTCGGGCTGGGCTCCCCAGTACCAGCGGCCTTCCTGGGATATTCCGACTGTTTGTACTGTGTAACGGCCAGGATCGATTGCCTGCAGCACTGATTTTGCCGAATTTAAGGAGACCTTGTGTTCTCCGGAACGGCCGCCAAAAAGCATGACGACCTTTAATTTAGCATTTTCCATGAATAATTCTCCCATCATTACATATAATTTATAATTCAAGCTAATAGTTTCTGTAATTAACATGGTTAAAAAATATTGTAATTGGGGTTACAGCAAAATTAGGCAGAGGTTTTCTCTAACGGGCGAGTACGCTGATACTGTTAAGGGGCCAGTAACGGAAAAGTGTTCGCCCGGTAACATTCTCGAGAGGCAATAAACCCCATTCCCGGGAATCTGCGCTGTTATTCCGATTGTCACCCATAACAAAAAGTGAATCAGAGGGTACTTTCAGAGCTGGAAAATCATCATCCGGCTGTTCCAGCAGGTAAGGCTCGTTCAGTTTTTCTCCGTTAACAATAACAATATGGTTTTTGATCTCAACCGTGTCACCCGGCAAGCCTATGACTCTTTTAATAAAATCTTCACTGGAATGAGCTGCCGGAGGCGGATGAAAAACGATGATATCCCCTTGACGGATTTCGTCAAAATATTTGAAGAAAATTTTATCTACAAATACCCGATCCTGCAGTTGTATCGTTGGCAGCATAGAGCCTGTAGGAATGACCCTTGCTTCCACAACGAATGTTCTTAAAACCCAGGATAGCACAAATGCTACTGCAACTATCTCGACGACTTCCCATATTATTCTTCCTGTGCTTTTTTTAGCCTTTTCCTCCATGTTTTCACCTCGCTATTTTTTCTCGATATAATCATCTTAATAAATAATCATCTTAATAATTTTCTGAGCAATTTAAAGTTTTTCTTTAAGTAACTATAACAGATTTTCAGCATAAAGGTTTAAGGCGGCGGAGATATTGCCTATTTTAACGTAAGTATGGGAAATGCCGCCCTGCTGATAGGCAACATATGGCTCGCGCAGAGGGCCGTCTGCGGAAAATTCGCTGGTTGCTCCCTGAATAAAGGTTCCTCCGGCCATGATAACCTCATTCTGATAACCGGGCATTTCCCCGGGGATTGGCATTACATGGGCATCAAGGGGAGTCCCTTTCTGCAGGCCCTGGCAGAAAGCAATCAATTTTTCCCGCGTACCTAATTTTACAGCCTGTATCAGATCACTGCGCCGGGATTCCGGCCGGGGATAGACTTCGTAGTCCAGGGACTCCCAGAAGGCGGCCGTAAATATGGCCCCCTTCAAAGCCTCAGTTACTGTCAGGGGACTGAAAAACAAGCCTTGATAAAATAAACGCTGCCATTCGAAGGTGGCTCCAATTTCGGCGCCGATGCCAGGTGCCGTCAGCCGTTGGGCCGCCAGTTTTACCAACTCGCTTCGTCCCGCAATATATCCTCCCCCGGGTGCTATGCTGCCACCCAGATTTTTAATCAGGGATCCGGCAATCAGATCAATGCCGACCTCACAGGGTTCCTGCTTTTCCACCAGTTCTCCATAACAGTTATCAACGAAGATCAGCAGGCCGGGGAATTTTTTCTTCACAAAGGCCGCCAGTTCAGCCATGCTGGCAATCGAGAGAGAATCTCTCCAGGAATAGCCGCAGGAGCGCTGAACAAGCAGCAGGCGTGTTTGAGGAGTAATTGCTTTTTGAATCAGATCATACTGCAGTTTTCCTTCTTGATCAAGGTCGACCAGGTCAAAGTCAATTCCCAGGTCTTTAAGGCTGCCCTGACCGTTTCCCCGCAAACCAATGACTTCCTCCAGCGTATCATAAGGCTGGCCGCTGACCGATAGCAGGTGGTCACCGGGACGCAGAATGCCATATAAGGCACAGGCAATAGCGTGAGTCCCGGAGACAAATTGTCCTCGGACAAGCGCAGCTTCGGCTCCCAGGATTCTGGCAAAAACAGCATCCAGGGTATCCCGGCCGCTGTCCTCCAGGCCATATCCTGTTGAACCATGCAAATGATAACTGTTGACCTTTTCTGTCTGAAAGGCTTTCAGAACCTTGATATGATTGTGGTTCAAGAGATCATTTAAATACTTTTCCTGTTTCTGCAAGGCGGTATCAGCGCGGACTACAGCCTGGCGAATTGCTTCCGGCCAATCATTAATACAAAACAAGTCCGGTTCCTCCTGTTATCAATTATACAATACCTGCATACAATATATATAAGAAATATATAAGAACAGGTAAAATTATCCGTAATATTTATGATCAGTAATAGCAATTAGCAGCAGGCAAAAACTGGACGATTCTCTCCCAGATCGGGGTCAGGGAATCACCGCGGAGCAGGGAGACAACCTCCGGATTAGCTACTTGCTGGGCTAACCTGGATACTTCAAAATCTGTTGTCACTTTTTCAATCTTATTCAGCACAGTGACAGTGGGCTTGTGTTCACAGCCCAGTTCCCTGAGAACATTCTGGACGGTTTGGGCCTGGTTCAGGGCCTGAGGATGACTGGCATCCAGAATATGCACCAGGATATCAGCTTGCTGCACTTCCTCCAGAGTAGCCAAAAAGGCTTTCAAGAGTTTGTGGGGCAGTTTTTTGATAAAGCCTACAGTATCACTGAGCAAAATATTTTTTCCATTGGCCAGGCGAATACGCCTGATGACAGGATCCAGGGTGGCGAAAAGCTGGTCTTCCCCCACCGGTATTTTGGTGGATTGTCCGGCTTGTTCCATGGCCTTTTGCAGGAAGGTTGTTTTTCCGGCATTGGTGTAGCCAACCAAAGCTATCAGGGGTATACCGCTTTTGAGGCGCTGCTGCCTTTGCACATGGCGTTCCTGCTGAACCGCAAGCAATTCTTCTTCCAGCAGGGAGATACGTTTCCGGACCCGGCGCCGGTCAACTTCCAGCTTGGATTCTCCCGGACCTCTGGTCCCGACTCCCCCTCCCAAGCGGGAAAGTGAGGTACCCTGACCGGTTAAATAGGGTAACATGTGTTTAAGTTGGGCTAATTCAACCTGCAGCTTCCCTTCTCTGGACCGGGCCCGTAAAGAAAATATATCCAGAATGAGCGTCGTTCTATCCAGAACCTTAACGCCGGCCGCCTGTTCCAAGGTTCTTTGCTGCCGGGGAGAAAGTTCGTCATCACAGATTAAAACTGTAGCCTCAGTCTCCTGGATAAGCTGACAGGCTTTCTCCAGTTTTCCTTTACCAAAATAACTGCTGGCGCTGGAAAAACGCCTGGGCTGCAAAAGCTGGCCCACGACTTTTACTCCGGCAGTCAGGGATAATTCTTGCAGCTCAAGCAAAAAGTTTTGTTCGCTGTCTTCTTCGCTATCCTCAGGCAAACCGATTAAAAAAGCTTTTTCCTGAGCATCCCGGAGGGGAACTGCCTCTTGAGGGCTGGAGTTAAGAATCTCCCGGGTGAAATTACTGTAATTGAAATCAGACAGCAATTCGGGGTTGAGTTGAATGATTTGGGGTTTTCCGGCCTGCGGATAAGCTAACTGCAAGCCAAGTACCTTGCCTTCCCTGGTGCCGAGAGCAGTCATGCTTTCCAGACCCAGATCCAGTAAAGCGCTCAGGTCCAAAGGACTGAGCGCGGGATTGCCATTGGGGTGAGTATGAACACAGCGCAATTTTCCGTTTTTTCTTCCTTTGATAACAGGCAGATGGACAGTGGCATGCTGACCGACTGATGCAGCATGGACTTCCCCGGAGCGCAAGATGAAGATAGCGATTTCCCGATTCCAAATATGAGTTATTTTTGCCATGCCTTCTGCTAAATCAGGACTGATAAGTTCATGACGGTCAGTTCTAAGTTCGCAAAGTTCCTGGAACTCCTGGATTTGACTTGACCTGATTCCGGATAAATCACCCGAAATATCCATATATAAATATACCTCCGTATAAGCGAGTTGATGTGCCGGCAGTGATGAGAGAAAGACCGGAGACAGGTGAATCTCCGGCCGGCAGGTGTAAGGGATGATAGATTTCAATTCCTATTTAGGGCTTAAACTCTTCGCATAACGGACGCGCGCTGACCGGTCGAGATATCTTTTTCTTAAGCGGATTCCTTTAGGGGTCACTTCGACGAGTTCGTCATCATCGATAAATTCCAGGGCTTGCTCTAATGAAAAAATCCTGGGTTTTTCCAATCTTAAGGCTTCATCCGCGCTGCTGGAACGCATATTTGTGACATGCTTTTTTTTGG
The DNA here is from genome assembly GCA_002347475.1 of Peptococcaceae bacterium UBA2264. GTDB lineage: Bacteria > Bacillota > Desulfitobacteriia > Desulfitobacteriales > Desulfitobacteriaceae > UBA2264. Next base: position 16,815 of record DDXI01000019.1, on the reverse strand, counting down.
CCACATTGACTTCTATATCCTGTTCTCTGGAATTTTCGCCTACAACCATACCTTCATAAACCTTGATGCCTGGTTCAATGAAGATTGTTCCCCGTTCCTGGGCGGAATAGATGCCATAGGTGGTGGCTTCTCCGTTTTCAAAAGCTATCAGAACCCCGCGGCCCCGCCCGGCAATATCTCCTTTGAAGGGTTCGTAACCATGAAAGACATGGCTCAGCATGCCCTCTCCCCGCGTTTCCGTCAGGAACTCCCCGCGAAAGCCGATGAGACCTCTGGCGGGAATGCGAAATTCCACCCGCAATTGGGTGGGCGTCAAAGAAGTCATATTGACCATTTCCGCTTTTCTGGCACCCAATAGTTCCATGACAGAGCCTAAGCTGCTCTCGGGGATATCGCAAATTAAAAACTCAATCGGTTCACATTTAACACCATTAATAGTCTTGTAAATTACTTCCGGTTTGGAAACCTGAAATTCATAACCCTCCCGGCGCATGTTCTCAATCAGGATAGAGAGATGCAATTCTCCCCTGCCTGATACCCGAAAACAATCAGCGGAATCTGTTTCCTCAACCTGGAGGCTGACATTGGTTTCCACCTCTTTGAAAAGGCGTTCGCGTAATTTGCGGGATGTGACATATTCGCCTTCCCGGCCGGCAAACGGGCTGTTGTTAACAACAAAGTTCATTGTCAAGGTCGGTTCATCTATTTCGATGGTTGGCAGGGCTTCCGGATTCAAAGCACAAGCAATAGTTTCGCCGATATTTGCTCCGGTCAATCCGGTAACAGCCACAATTTCCCCGGCGGAAACTTCTGTTTTGTCAACCCGCTGCAAACCTTCGAAAACAGAAACCTTGCCTATTTTGGCCCGTTCAAAGCTTTCATCACGTTTGATCAAGGTAATAATTTCCCCCTGATGGATCGTGCCTCGGGCCAGACGGCCTATGCAAATTTTACCGACATAATCATCATAGTCCAGTGTCGTAACAAGGAGCTGCAAGGGGGCTTCAGAATCAGCTTCCGGAGCTGGGATATTGTCAAGAATCACCTTGAAAAGCGGTTCCAGTGTAGTATCCAGATCATCCGGACTCAAGCCGGCAGTCCCTTGGCGGGCTGAAGCATAGACCACAGGAAAATCCAGCTGATCTTCGTTAGCTCCCAGTTCTATAAACAAGTCCAGCACCTCGTCAACCACTTCGGTTGGACGGGCTTCAGGACGATCGATTTTATTGATGACCACAATCGGGATCAAATCCAGTTCCAGGGCTTTCCGCAGGACAAAACGGGTTTGAGGCATCGGCCCTTCAAAAGCATCAACTATCAGCAGCACGCCGTTGACCATCATTAAAACCCGTTCCACCTCACCGCCAAAATCAGCGTGCCCGGGGGTGTCGACGATATTGATTTTTGTTCCCTGCCAATTTACTGCTGTATTTTTGGAAAGGATGGTGATACCACGCTCGCGTTCCAGGTCATTAGAATCCATAACCCGTTCCATAACCTGCTGATTGGCCCGGAAGGCTCCGCTTTGTCTGAGCATTACATCTACTAAAGTAGTTTTACCGTGATCAACATGGGCGATTATAGCGATATTACGAATTTTTGTTGAGTCCATAAATAATAGATTTTCCTTTCTTACAACCACTAAGTGCATCGAATAAAAGCATCAAACTAAAATATAACATGTTTAACTATGATATTCAATTTTTGCTTGCCTATTTGTTGGTATTCTGATACAATCATTGATTTTTTTAGAAGACTTCAATAAAAAAAGTCCGGTTTAAGCCGAACTTTGATATTCTGCAAACTTTAATTGAACTTGAATTCCGGAAAATTAGCCGACTATACCTTAGGCCTTCGGTTCTTCCTGCGTACCGACAGCCATTACTAAATTGATTGGACGAACAGGCATAACTGTAGAGATAGCATGCTTATAGACCATTTGTTGTCGCCCTTCAAACTCTACAATTACAGTGAAATTATCAAATCCTCTGACTAAGCCTTTGAGCTGGAAGCCATTGACCAGGTAAATAGTCACAGGTAAATTTTCCTTGCGTATCTGATTCAAAAAAGTATCCTGCAAATTAAAAGGTGATTTATTCATCTCTCTCTCTCCTCACCATTTCTTTCTATCGCTCTTACTCTATTACCTGATTATTCATTAATTTTACACGACTTTTACTGACAGTGCAAGTCAGACTTATTTTTTCCACAATGTTTTCAATACTTGTTTGCGTGATATCGTACCACTTGATACGAGGATCACGACGAAACCAGGTTAACTGGCGTTTGGCAAAATGTCTGGTATCACGCTGTAAAAGCCGCAGCATTTCTTCCCGAGTCACCAAACCCTGCAGATGCCAGATGGCATGGCGGTAACCTATACTCTGCAAAGGTTTAAGCTGTGGGGAATAACCTTTGCCCAGGATTTCCCGGGTTTCTGCCAGCAAGCCTTCGGTCAGCATCTGCTCACTTCTCTGGTTGATCCGCTGATAGAGGATCTCCCGGGGAGCGTTCAAGCCCACATAGATGACTGAATCAGCCAGTGCCGGATAACTGTTTTCCGGAGCTGGTCTTTGACTGGACAGGGTTTGGCCTGTTAATTCGTAGACTTCCAGAGCCCGGATGACTCGGAAAACATCATTGGGGTGCAGGCGAGCTGCACTTTGTGGATCGTATTGTTGCAAAGCGGCAAATAAGGCTTCCTTACCTTCTTCGGCCAGGAAATCCTGCCATTTTTTTCTCAGATGGCTTGAGCCGCCTTCCATAAATCGGTAATTATCCAGGAGAGCACGCACATACAAACCGGTACCTCCCAGCAAGATGGGTACACGACCTCGTTCCCTGATACTTTTTATCAAGACGGCGGCTTCAAGCTGAAATTGGGCTGCCGTGTAAGGCTGATCAGGATTTAAAAAATCAATCAGGTGGTGAGGGATATTCTGTTGTTCCCTGAGACCTGGTTTGGCCGATCCGATATTCAATTCCCTGTAAACCTGAACAGAATCAGCGGAAATAATCTCCCCATTAATACTGCGGGCCAGATCGATGCCCAGAGCGGATTTGCCGACCGCGGTGGGACCGACAATAATTATTAGCTGGTTCAAGAATATTATCCTCCTTAATAATTAGGGATATTCAGAATAACCAGATTGACGCATCTTGCTTTGGCCGTTTCAGACCGAAATAAGGCCATAGTCTACCTGGCTGTATCTGCCTCCAGGCATAATCCTGAAGCCCAGCCGGGAAAATTCCGAACTCCCCTTGCGTTCCTTGAGCACCAGAGAACGCCGGGCGACGCGGCGGGCTTCCTGAATCACTTCCCGCCGGAGAGAGCGATGGTCTGACCAGGAATGCAGGGGCTTGATAGATGCCGATTTCTCCCGGGTGGAACGAAACATCGGATCAAAAAATATCACATCAACTGAGTCCGAAGGCTGGCGGCATAAGTAGGTATAATGGTCTGCCCAGATAACCTCGATCCGCCCGGCAGCCCGGGCTAAAGCCTCCCAGGCTTCTTTCTTGGCGGGATTTCCGGCTTGGGGCAGGGTCGCTGCCGCCAGAACTTGCAGACCGTCCTTAACCAAAGCGCTGATGACAGGAGATAGTTCCACTCCGATTACTCTTCCTCTTGCCCCAACTGCCCAGGCTCCAACTAAAGCATCTCCGCCCAAGCCCAGTGTAAGATCCAATAAGCTGTCCCCCGGTTTGAGACCGGTTGCCTGTAGGTAGCGGTCAGATTCTCCCTTTAAAATGTTCATCAGCCGCAATAAGGCCATATTGGGATGAAAATGAAGATTATCCTCACCCTCATACAAAAATACTCCCCGGCGGGTTATATTTAAGACTGGCCGCAAACTTTCATGTCCTGAAGGGGTTGTCTGCCAAACACAGCCCGGCTGTTGCAGAAACCAAGCCAGTTTTTGATCCAGTTCAGGATCATTATGGGTAGTTCGGATGGTTATGGCAGGTATTGCCGAAATAAAATCAGTGATAAAAGTCTCTCCTCGCCTGCAGATCAAAATCACCTGTCTGGAATGTCCGCATAATCTACTGTCATATATTTGCATATTGAGTATACCATTATAATCATTTTATTATCAAACGGGTTTAATTTCAAAGGCGCCGGTCAGAAAATTATATTATCCTGACCGGCGCTTCCCTGTTACCAATGTATTGCTATTCGGAGCCGAATATTTATGCAGAAAATGTTATATGAACAGATTGCAAACATTTATTTCCATTGGTACTGCCTGAATTTTTTCCAGGCGCGGCATAGCTCTGTGAAAGTGAGGAGAATTCATATGTTTTTCCAGTGATGAAGAGCTATCCCATTCTTCAACAAAGAAAAAGATATTGTTATTATCTCTGTCCTGAATCAATTGATACTGAATGCAACCGCTTTCCTTTCTGGTTTCAGCCACTAACTCAGGAACCAGAGTTTTCAGGTCGTTTATCTGGTTTTCCTTCAAAATCATTTTCACGAGAACCTTTACCATGCAGACACCTCCAACACATTTTTTAAGCTATTACTCTAATAATATATACTGGATATGATTTGCACAAGACTATTAATTAAATAATGAAAATAAAATACCTGCACCAGATTGCTGTTTTAGTCAACCAGTGTTTTAGCCCACTTGGCTGCTCTTTCCAGTTCACCTTCTTTCAGCGGACCCTCAGAGTCTTTGACAAAAAATCCTGCAGGCAAAACCTTCAATTCTCCCCCTTTTTTCTGCAGCTTTCGTCCTATAGACTCAGCGGCATAGCCGAACATCTTAACCATTATATTCAGGATACGCGAATGGACGTCAGCTGTCGAAATCCTGGTATCAAAAGCTGCTGTCTTGATATTTCTCAGATCGTTGGCAGGGATATTATTCAGAAATTCGCTTATTGCCCTGGTTGGCTTAAATGCCCGGGTAGGTGAACCGACAACTAACATATCCAGGCCTTCCATTTGCTGCGGTTTTATTTCACCAATACGGCAGATTTCAACATTCTCAGTTGCAGTAAGGGCTTTGCTGATAGCCAGGGCTATTTGCTCTGTGTTGCCAAAGTAGGAATCATATACTATCAGGATTTTCATAAATCACCATCCCTACACTTCCATAGATTAATTGCATTCTTTTCTTTCCTTTAGGCCAGCGCAGTTTATATAATATTTCTATTTGAACTTATTGTATCCAATGGCAGTTTGCTTTACTTGTGAGTAAGAGGCTAACAATAATATGTCAGCCTCTATCAGCAGGATTATGTAAGCCGAAATTCAACTATTTGGCCAGGATATGAAGACATTCTGTCAATCGGGTTAGATTTCCTTCTGTTGGGTTTCCTTCTGTTGAGTCTGCAGTTTGACCAGCTCATCCATTTTATACAATAATTCCCTGTCATTTTGGCTTTTAGTTTTGAAAAAACTGATCATGCTTATCATAACGTAAATACTGAGGCAAAGAATAGCCAGATAAATTAAGAATATTAGAAACACTATGAGTCCGGAACCCATGCCTAGACCGTAATTCATCATTTTTCCCTCCCCTCCTTTCCGCTATATTTGCGCTAAAGTATATTTCTTCTTTTCGACATAATTAATATTATTCCTTTAAAGTGCCGGAAATTTACTATCTTTTAAAATATCGTCAGAGATAATACTGCCTTAAGCTGGCAGCTGCAACGCCACGTGAATGGAGTAAGGCGCAAGGCAGTAATCTCTCAACGAAAAAGGGGATGTCGCAAAACTATAAAATAGTTCAATGGGACATCCCCTTTAATAACACGGTTATTGATATTTCTCTATTTCATACCTTCTTCAACAGCTACAGCAACTGAAACTGTGGCGCCGACCATGGGATTATTGCCCATGCCGATCAGTCCCATCATTTCCACGTGAGCCGGAACAGAAGATGAGCCGGCAAACTGAGCGTCGGAATGCATTCTGCCCATCGTATCAGTCATACCATAGGAAGCAGGCCCTGCTGCCACATTGTCAGGGTGAAGAGTTCTGCCGGTGCCGCCGCCGGAAGCTACGGAAAAATATTTCTTTCCTTGCTCGATACATTCTTTTTTATAGGTGCCGGCAACCGGATGCTGAAAACGGGTTGGATTGGTGGAATTACCGGTAATGGAAACATCAACTGCCTCATGATGCATGATTGCCACACCTTCCCGCACATCATCGCAGCCGTAGCATTTAACTGAAGCCTTTTCACCTTTGGAAAAAGGTCTTTCTTCCGCAATTTTTAATTCATTAGTGTAATAATCCAGTTCTGTCTCCACATAGGTAAAACCGTTTATTCTGGAAATAATATAGGCTGCGTCTTTGCCCAGTCCGTTTAAGATGACCCTTAAGGGCTGCTTCCGGACTCTGTTGGCCGATTTGGCTATACCGATGGCACCTTCAGCGGCGGCAAACGATTCATGGCCGGCAAGGAAAGCAAAACATTTGGTCTCCTCCCGTAAGAGCTTAGCAGCCAGGTTGCCATGACCGAGACCTACTTTCCTCTGATCTGCCACGGAACCGGGGATACAAAAGGCCTGCAGTCCTTCGCCAATTGCTTCCGCAGCTTCAGCAGCCACTTTGACCCCTTTCTTTATGGCAATCGCTGCCCCCAGGGTATAAGCCCACAAAGCATTATCGAAACAGATTGGCTGGATTGCCTTAACCAGGGCATGAACATTGATCCCTTTATCTAAACACACCTTTTCGGCTTCTTCAATATTCTTAAAACCGTATTTTTCTAACACAGGGGTAATTTGATCAATTCTTCTCTCGTAACTTTCGAATAATGGCATCACTGTTTCCTCCTTTGTTTATTCAAGTCTTGGATCGATGTATTTTACTGCTTCATCATATCTGCCGTATTGTCCTGTTGCTTTCTCCATGGCTTCATTAGCTGTCATATCTTTAGCAACCATTTCCATCATTTTTCCAAGGTGAACAAACTTGTAACCGATGACCTCGTTGTTATCGTCCAGCCCCAAACTGGTTATATAGCCTTCCGCCATATCCAAATAACGGGGGCCCTTAATTTTTGTGCCATACATGGTGCCTACCTGTGATCTTAAGCCTTTTCCCAGATCTTCAAGACCGGCGCCGATTGGTAAGCCTTCCTCAGAAAAAGCAGTTTGGGTCCGACCATAGACTATCTGCAAGAACAGCTCTCTCATGGCCACATTGATAGCATCACAGACCAAATCTGTATTCAAAGCTTCCAAAATAGTTTTTCCGGGCAGCAGTTCGGAGGCCATAGCAGCGGAATGAGTCATGCCTGAGCAGCCAATAACTTCAATCAGAGCTTCTTCGATAATGCCTTTCTTGACATTTAAGGTGATCTTGCAGGCCCCCTGCTGAGGGGCACAGCCGCCAACACCGTGAGTAAGCCCGGAAACATCCTTAATATCATAAACCTTGACCCATTTTCCTTCTTCAGGAATAGGTGCCGGGCCATGTTTGGGGCCTTTTTTGATAGTGCACATGTTTTCAACTTCGTGTGAGTAAAGCATTAATTTCTCCTCCTTGAATATTTATTACAGCGTCATTCTTTTTTCGCCGGTTCCGCAGTGACAGGACCTATGGCTTTATTATACTCCTGCAGTTTTTTATCTGCCAGGAAGAATATGCTTCCTTCAGGGTATTTCCCATCTGCTCCGATTTGTCCAGCCGGTACTCCGCTCAGAAGCTCGAGGCCCTCCTCAATAGTACTCACGGCAAAGATATGAAAGCGGTTTTCCTTTACGGCTTCCAGGACTTCATCCTTTAACATCAGATTATCAATATTACTCGTCGGGATAATCACACCCTGTTCCCCGGATAAACCTCTGGCTTTGCAGGTGTCAAAGAAACCCTCCACCTTTTCAGTTGCTCCGCCGATAGGCTGGATTTCGCCGTGCTGGTTGACAGAGCCGGTAACTGCCAGCCCTTGCTTCAGGGGAACACCCGCCAGACTGGAGAGGATGGCATAAAGTTCGGCACTGGAAGCACTGTCCCCCTCTACACCTTCGTATGTTTGTTCAAAGGTGATTTGCGCTGTCAGGCTCAGCGGTTTTTCCTGGGCCAGCTTCCCGCCCAGATAACCAGCCAGGATCAAAACACCTTTGGAATGGATATTGCCGCTCATTTCGGTTTCCCGCTCAATATTGATAATCCCGCCGCGCCCGATATATGTTCTGGCAGTAATTCTTGACGGCATACCAAAGGAATACCCTCCCACTCCTATAACAGAAAGACCGTTTACCTGTCCGGCCACAGCATCTTCGGTAGCGATTAATATCTTTTTCAGCAAAATCATTTCCTGAATTTTTTCTTCCTGTCTATTGGAACGATATTTCCGTTCCTGGATTGCTTTATCTACATGAGGAGCATCTACAAACTCCGAACTATCCATTTGAGCCAGGGCTATGGCCTCATAAACGATCTCGGTTACCTCATTAAACCGGGTAGATAGTTTGTTCTGATCTCCGGCCAGGCGGGAGCCGTATTCGATTATCCTAGCCAGACCGGCCCGGTTAAAATGTTTGAGATTTCTCTTCCGGCAAAGCGAGCTGACAAAGGAAATATATTGGCGCAGGTTTTCTGGGGTTCGGGGCATTTCTATATCAAAATCAACCTTGACCTTAAACAGTTTCTTGAAGTCTTCATCCATAGTCAGAATCAGATAATAAAGCGGGCTGCCGATCAAAACAATCTTGAAATCAAGAGGAATCGGCTCTGGTCTCAGGGTTACTGTGGGAACAAAATTATATTGTTCTCCGATATTTTCCATTACAGCCTGTCTGTATTTAAGGGCCTTTTTCAAAGTAATCCAGGCAAAGGGTTCTGTCAGAACATCTTTGGCCTGCAAAATAAGGAATCCTCCATTAGCCTGATGAATTGCCCCTGGTTTAACCATTGTAAAATCCGTGCTTACCAGGAGCATCTGACTTCTGTATTCAATCTTGCCAAAAAGATTATAATAATTAGGAGTCGGTTCTATTACCACCGGGGCTCCTTCGCTTTTCTCATTATTAACGAAAAGATTTACCCTGTATCTGACAAAAACGTCCCCTTCTTCATGGGGTATGTAAAAGGGCATGGGAGCAGGCGGAGCACCGGCAGTTTTAAAAAGCAGATGATTATCGGCAACATCTTTTAAGACTACATTCAGATATTCGGTTATTTTGGGAAAAGCATTATACTCTTCTTTCAGTTTACTAATCAGAGGTCCGGCGGCAAATTGAGTGATCTGCTTCTCCAGTTCGGTAATTTGATCTTTGGCCTGTTTCTCCAGAATACGACCCTCATGGAAGGTTTCATCCAGCTTTTTTTGCAGCTTGCGCCCCTTCTCATCCATTTCCTTGCGTTCCTGAACGGAAAGTTTCTCATATTCCTCCGAGGAAAGCGGCCGGCCCTCCCGAAGGGGTATAAACAAAAATCCCTTGGGGGTTTGTTCCATATTAAAACCGGACTTAAGTGCTTCCTGCTGAATATTATTGAAGTTTTCTTCCATTTTTTGCTGAATCGTCTGGACGATGGCATCTTTGCGCTGTTCATAGACATTGCCTTCGAAAGATTTGGGAATTGCCACCTGCAAATCGGATATCAGCTCATCCATATCGTTTTTAAAGCCGCGTCCCTGTCCGGCCGGCAGGGAAATTACCAGAGGCTTGTCTTTATCAATGAAATTATTGATATAGCACCAGTCTGCTGGAACAGGACCTTTGGCAGCAAGTTTGGAAACAATAGCCTGCACATAAGTGCTTTTTCCTGTTCCTGCAGGACCAACGACAAAGATGTTATAACCATCGGCATCCATAGCTAAACCAAACTGCATGGAGCGAACTGCTCTTTCCTGGCCAATAACCCCATCAAGAGGCGGTACATCTAATGAAGTCTTGCAAAAATCCAGTTCTTCCTCAAAATTACATACTTTTCTTAATTTTTCTAAAGGAATTCTGTACTTATCCTCAGTCTTCATTTTAGCCCTCCTTCATGTTTAGCTTATATTATCTGAAACACAATCTCTGCTTCCTCCTATATCTTCTCCTATAATTTAGTATAACATGACTTGCTCCAGATTTACTGCCTGAATCAGGCCAATAAGTAAATTATTGCGTTCTCCCTGCCTGAATTTTCCCAGAGATTAACCACAGAATATTACTTGATCCTGGCCAGTGTTTCTTGCCGGTACTTTTGCACCTCGGCAGTCAGTTTATAATCATTTGCGGCCAGCAGATCCATATATTCAGCCAGAGTCTTCAGCAAAGCGCTCTCCGGCGGATTTTGCAGGGCTGAGAGATAGGTTGCTTTGGCTTCAGCCTCCATAACCTGGGAATCATAGCTGAAGAGCGGGGTATTGTTAGCGCCTAAAAGCAGAAAAGTCATATATTTCTTGTAGAGTTCTGTAACCTCAGCTGCTTTTTGGGAATCTTTATAGGCAGTCAGGAATTTTTCCTGGGCTAAGGCTCTTTTAATAATCTCATCCCAGCCGATCATCAAAGCGGCATCTTTGATTGGAGTTTTGTTTGATTCCACAGCCATCAGCTCAATGTATTCCCTGAAGTCAGCAGTCACATAAGGACTATAGGACTTATATTTTTCATAGTCAATTACCGGGAAATACATACCTTCAGCTGTTTCGATTTTGTAACCATGTTCTGCTGTTTCAGTCAGCAGGCCTCTGAGTTCCCTGTCTTCGAGATCCTGGCTTGCTGACATATCCAGGGGATTAGCCAGCTTCCTGATTTTTAGCTGAATATTTTCGCTGTAATCATATCTCTCCTCAGCAAATCCTGGCAGGTGTTCTTTTTGCTTTTTCTCCAGGCTGTTAACTATTTCGGATGCTTGTTCCGGGGAGACCAGGCTAATATTTTTTTCGATATAGCGGCGCAGAAAATCAGGCTTGGGTTGATATGCCAAAAGCATGCGGAAGTCGCTGACGATTTTGTTTCGGCTTTCATCCTCAACAGCCGTCTGGCCATTATTCGTGTTATCCCGGGCTTGATTGTTCCCGGCAGCACACCCCAAAAGAAAACCTGTTCCTGTTAATATCAGGAAAAACAATATCAGGGCGGCATTCCGCATATACCTTGTAACTCTCATCTCTTATCCTCCCCTTCTTATTTGGTTATTTGGCTTGACCAGCCGGCTCCGAAGACTTTCTGCCAGAAAATCTTCTCATAAATATTTTGATGATTTCGTTGGCCAGCAGGGGTACCAGCATGAAAACAGTGACCAGACCCCAATTTTCCAGGCTCAAGGAGTGCACCTTGAAAACAGCAGCCAAAGGCGGGATTATCGTTACTCCAACCTGCAGGGTCAAACCAATAACTATGGCTCCGATTAAATACATATTGGAAAAGACACCGATTTGAAAAATTGACTTGGCGGAACTTCTTATTGTCAGGGCATAGAATAACTGGGATCCGGCCAGAACAACAAATGACAAGGTTCGGGCATGAACCAGGACCTCCTGGGGAATATTCTTGGAACCTAAACTGTAGCCATATTCTGCTAAACCGAAATAAAAAGCTGCTAAACTCAGGATACCTATCAACATCCCGCCGATAATGGCTCTGAGTCCAGCGCCCTGAGCAAAAAATCCTTCTTTGGGGTCACGGGGTTTTTTCTTCATAACATCTATATCCCCCGGGTCAATACCTAAAGCAATTGCCGGCAGGGAATCTGTTATCAGATTTATCCACAATATTTGCGTGGGCAACAGCGGCACCGGCCAGAAGAATAATATGGAAGCGAAGATGGTAATTACTTCTCCCAGATTGCAGGATAAGAGAAATATTACCGACTTTCTGATATTACTGTAGATATTCCGGCCTTCCTCTATGGCCTGAACTATTGTGGAAAAATTATCATCAGTCAAAATTATGTCACTGGCCCCTTTGGAGACATCTGTGCCGGTTATACCCATAGCAACACCAATATCGGCAATTTTTAAGGAGGGAGCATCATTGACGCCATCACCGGTCATGGACACAATGTTATTCCGGGCTTTGAAGGCTTTGACGATCTTTACTTTATGTTCAGGAGAAACCCTGGCGAACACTTTGTAGTTACTTATTTTTTCTGTTAATTCTGCTTCTGATAATTCATCCAGTTCAGCGCCGGTTATACTTTGTTCCAGAGAATCGGCAATTCCCAGCACTTTGGCAATGGCAACTGCTGTATTTTTATAATCACCGGTAATCATAATAGGTGTTATCCCGGCCATTTTGGCCAATCTGATAGAATCCTTTACCTCGAGCCGGGGAGGATCGATCATTCCCACCATACCCAGAACAACAAGATCTTTTTCCATTTCTTCCGGAGGCACAACAGTCTCCGTATCTTTATAAGCTGCGCCTAACACTCTCAGGGCCTCATCTGACATTTTTTCGGTAACCTTTAGGTACTGAGCTTTGATTTCTTCTGTCAGAGGAATTATTTCTCCTCTGGAAAGGGCAGAGCGGGATATTTTCAAGATATTGTCAATAGCCCCTTTGGTATGAATTCGGTAACTGCTCCCTTCCTCATTCAAGGTCGACATCAATTTTCTCTCTGAGTCAAACGGTCTTTCGGAGACTCTTTTATAATCTGATTCCAAATCCTTGTCAATCAGATTATACCTGTTACCCAACATAACCAGGGCTATTTCCGTAGGGTCACCGATCCCTTGGCCATTTTCGTAGGTAGCATCTGAACATAAAACCAAAGTCCTGATCAATTCAGCTTCATCTGCACCAGCATCAGCAATAATATCAGCAGCAGGTACATCTTTCAGATTGTTCAGAGTGTAGTATTTCATAACTGTCATCTTGTTTTGGGTCAGAGTACCGGTTTTATCCGAGCAGATTATGTTGACAGATCCCAGAGTCTCAACTGCCGGCAGTCTTTTGACTATGGCATTTTTTTTGGACATTCTGGTTATACCCAGAGCTAAAACCATAGCTACTATAGCCGCCAGTCCCTCCGGAATGGCAGCCACTGCCAGGCTTAAGGCTGTTAAAAACATCTCAAACAAGTCTCTTTTCTGCAGGAGGGCAATAATAAATATTAAGGCACAGATACCCATAGCTGCAAATCCCAGGATCCGGCCCAACTCATGCAGTCTCTTTTGCAGAGGAGTGGACTCATCTTCGTGTTCCTCGAGCACCTCAGCTATCTTGCCGATCTCAGTATCCATAGCAGTGGCTACAACAACACCTGTTCCCCTGCCATAGGTGGCCAAGGTTGACATGAAAGCCATATTGGATTTATCCCCGATGGGGATACGAGCATCCTGGTATTGAGCACAGGCATTCTTATCTACAGGTACAGATTCTCCTGTCAGGGCAGATTCCTCTATCTGCAGGTTGACACTCTCAATTAATCTAAGATCGGCAGGGATATATCTGCCGGCATCAATGATGATGATGTCTCCGGGGACTATCTCTTCCGAAGGAATTTCTTTGATTACGCCCCCGCGTTTCACCAGCGATTTGAGAGCAGTCATCTGCTGCAAGGCTTCCAGGGCCTTGCTGGCCTTGTATTCCTGGATCATCCCGATGACGGCATTGATAACGACAACGGAAAATATAATTATGGAATCTACATATTCTCCGATAACAATAGTAATGACAGCAGCACCTAAAAGGACATAGATCAACATGTCCTTCAGCTGGGTGAAAAAGAGGGCGACCAGGCTTTGCCTGGTTTTTTCTTTAAGTTTGTTTCTGCCGTACTTTTCCAGTCTTGCTTTCGCTTCCTTCTCGCTAAGCCCGAGAAATGGGTTGACATCCAAGGCTGTCAGGACATCTTCCTGAGATTTTGCACACCACATTCAGATCACCTCTCCAGCAGCTTTTTTCATCCTGGAAATATTCCTGTCCATCTAAAAAATATGTAAGAAAAGGGCCAGGACAGGAATATTTATTAAAGAGAACAAGGTAGTAAACAGAATCGACTTGGCAGCTAAGGGGGTATTGCCTCCATATTCATTGCAGAACATTACGGCTATGGAAGCCACCGGCATGGCAGCCAAGACAACTAATACCCCCACTATTATTTCATTGTAGATAAAAAACTTCAAAGAGAATAAGATGATTACCGGAATTATAAACAGAGAAATGAAAGTAATGGGATACAAGTGTTTTTCCTGGAACACTGCTCTCAGCGGTATGGCAGAAAGGGATGCTCCGATCACTATCAGGGATAATGGTGTTGTAATACTGCCGACTAAAGCGATGGTTTCAGATAGAAACAAGGGTATCTCTATTTTAAATATAAAAATCAGCATGGCTATTAAGATAGCATAGGTGCCTGAATTAAACATCTTCCTGATTTCAAAGACATCTTTGGAGTCTGTCTGCCTTTTTACCAGATAGATACCTAATGTGTACAGAAACAGGGTGTTGGGAAAATTAAAAATAGAAGCATAAAAAATAGCTCCTTCACCAAATAAAGCCCGTACGACGGGAAATCCCATAAAAACGTTGTTGTGAAATATCAGCATAAAAAGATACAGGTTTTTATCCTCTTGGGGAACGCGCAATAATTTAACAACAGGCAGCGCCAGGAAGGGGATAATGATAAAAAATCCAAAAGAAAGGAAGAGGACATACAGCATATCCCTGACACTGCCCAGATTATTATTTCCGGTCACTGAAGAAATGATCATTGCCGGTGCTGTCAGATGAATAACTAATTTGGAAAATCTTTGACTGGCAGTATCATCAATGATTTTAAGTTTTGCTGCCGTATAACCTGTTAAGAGCAGGAGGAAGAGTACGGTCATTTGATTCATAACATTATTTATTTCCATACGTCCTCTTTCTTACTAAACCAGATAATTGGCGATATTGGGAATGACCTGTTTTTTCCTGGATACTACTCCCGGCAGGTAAACACTGTTGTCCTTTGTTTGGATATCAAACGCTTTGCGGACGATTTCCTTTAAATCCCCTACGAAGAACACTTCTGAACCCTGGTTGATGATATCTGTTACCAGCAACAAAATCAAATCATAATTACCGTCAGTGCAATAACTGGACATAAAAGACAAGATCGAATCCCGGATTTCTTCAACACTTTCAATATCGATGGTGTATACCTGACCAATACCTATCCTGTTCTTATTCAACTCGAATTCTTTGAAATCTTTGCAAAGTATTTCCCTGGGGGTCTTTCCTTTTAAGGCCGATCCCTCTTTGAACAATTGCAAAGAATAGGAATCTATCTCAAGACCCGCAATTTTAGCCAGCTTTTCGGCCGTGACCTTGTCCAGGTAGGTACAGGTCGGCGACTTGAATTTCAGGGTATCAGATAATATGGCCGAACACATCAGGCCGGCTATTTTCTTTGAGGGTATAATGCCGGAATCAAAGTACATATTGGCGATGATGGTAGAGGTGCAGCCGACAGGTTCATTTTTAAAGAGAATCGGTTTTCTGGTCTGGATATCCCCGAGCCGGTGATGATCTATAATTTCCAGGATATCGGCTTCTTCAATGCCCTGGACTGTTTGGCTGATCTCATTGTGATCCACCAGAATTACCTTCTTTTTATTCTGGGAAATTACATGATAGCGGGATATAAAGCCTCTCACTTTATTATTATTGTCAACCACCGGATAGCTTCTGAATCTTGTTTCCATCATTGTTTCCTTGACTTCATCCACAAAATCATCAAAACCGAACTTGATAATCTCATTTGTGGTCATCAGATAGCCGACAGGGATACTCTGATTAATTAAACGGGCTGTAGTAAAGGTATCGGCCTGGGTAGTCATCAGTATACAGCCGTATTCTTTGGCTTTCTCGATTAACGATTCCTCAACCTCATGGCAGCAGGTAATGATAAGACAATTGGCCCCGAGCTCCAAAGCCTTGAGGACAGTGTCCGGTCTTTCCCCTGCTATGACAATATCACCTTTTTCGACAAAAGCATCCAGCTGGGAGAGTTCGGCAGCCGCAACCAAAACTTTTCCGGTTGTTTTAAAATCATCGGGTCCCCCGCTGACTATTTTGGCATTTAAAGTATCGGCAATATTCTGAAGAGGAGTCTTACTCGCTGAAATAATATTATTATTGGTGGCATCCATATATTTTTCCGTAATATCCAGAAGTGTAACGATACCGATCAATCTCTCATGATCATCGACAACAGGCAGAGATTTCAGATTCACCTTTTGCATGATGTTCCAGGTTGTTTTGACCGGAATCTCCGGTGATAAGCTGGGGACAACATCCAAATCCAGGTCGCAAACCTGTTTCTTCACAGTTTCGACCAGTTCCGGCAGTTCCACATCAAAGTATTGGAGAACAAACTCTGTTTCCTGATTGGGCTCGCCCAGTCTGCCGGCACAAGCGTTGAAACCCAGTTTTCTTTTTAATTCCGCATAAGCAATAGCCGAACAAATAGAATCTGTATCAGGATTTTTGTGTCCCAGGATATATATCTTAGTATTCATAATTA
>DDXI01000019.1:0-313 GCA_002347475.1 Peptococcaceae bacterium UBA2264 | reverse complement strand
TCCACAGAAAATAATTAGCCCTATGATAAAATTCAATTAAATCAAATAAACCCGAAAGGATGTGATTGAGAATGAGACATTTTGGAGGTGGCGCTGTCGCCGGCAGCGGAGCAATCAGTATTTACAGTTGGGTTGACCTGGGTCTGCGTTTCCTGATCATTGTTGCCGTGATCCTGCTTATTGCTTACATTTTCAAACGTTTAACAAAGCAGCCCTTTATTTTTTCGCACAGCACAAACAAGGCTTTTGAATTACTGAATGAGCGCTATGCCCGCGGAGAAATAGATACTGAAGAATACGAAACAAGAAAAAA
>DDXI01000093.1:7091-31404 GCA_002347475.1 Peptococcaceae bacterium UBA2264 | reverse complement strand
AAAACCGAATTCGGCGCTGCGTAAGGTTGCCCGTGTCCGTTTAACCAACACGATGGAAGTAACTTCATATATACCGGGAATTGGCCACAATCTGCAGGAGCACTCCGTGGTACTTGTTCGTGGAGGGCGTGTCAAGGATCTTCCTGGAGTACGTTATCACATTGTGCGGGGCGCTTTAGATACAACAGGTGTTCAAAACCGTAATCAGTGCCGTTCAAAATATGGAGCAAAACGTCCCAAGAAATAATATGATTGGATTATTGTGCAAAGGGGGGAAACTATTTGCCACGTAAAGGGTATATTGCCAAAAGAGATATTTTGCCTGATCCCATTTACCGGAATAAAACTGTTACGAAATTTATTAATCAGCTCATGCTGGATGGTAAAAAGGGTGTTGCGGAAATGATCACATATAATGCTTTTGCTATCATTCAGGAGAAGACTGGCAAGGATCCCATTGAGGTCTTTGAGACCGCAATGAAAAATGTGATGCCTGTTCTGGAAGTTAAGGCTCGCCGGGTTGGTGGAGCTAACTATCAGGTGCCTATTGAGGTGCGTGCTGATCGCCGTCAGACCTTGGGTCTGCGCTGGTTGGTAAATTTCTCTCGCAAACGCAGCGAAAAAACAATGGAGGAAAAAGTTGCTGGAGAACTAATGGATGCTGCCAATAATACAGGCGGATCCATAAAGAAAAAGGAAGAGACACATAAAATGGCTGAAGCTAACAGAGCATTTGCGCATTATCGCTGGTAATCTGGCGGCGAGAGCGAGTTTGACAAAAAAGGAGTTTATCAATGGCGAGGCAAATATCATTAGAAAAAACCCGGAATATTGGCATTATGGCTCATATCGATGCTGGAAAGACGACGACAACCGAAAGGATTCTTTTCTACACGGGTCGAGTGCATAAAATCGGAGAAGTTCATGATGGTGCTGCTACGATGGACTGGATGGTTCAGGAACAGGAGCGCGGTATTACGATTACTTCCGCAGCCACGACCTGCCAATGGAGAGATCACCGTATCAATATTATCGACACGCCAGGGCACGTTGACTTCACTGTTGAAGTTGAGCGCTCTCTCAGAGTGTTGGATGGTGCTGTTGCTGTTTTTTGTTCAGTGGGCGGTGTTGAGCCTCAGTCCGAAACGGTATGGCGGCAGGCGGATAAATACGGAGTCCCGCGAATCGCTTTTATCAATAAAATGGATAGGATGGGTGCTGATTTCTTCAGGGGAGTTTCTATGATTGCAGACCGGTTAGGTGCCAATCCTGTTCCAATCCAGCTGCCGATCGGAGTTGAAGAAAACTTCCGGGGCATTGTAGATTTGGTAGCCATGAAATCAACTATATATACGGATGACTTGGGCACCACCAGTGACATTGCTGAAATTCCCGGAGATTTGCTTGAGCTGGCTGCAGAATATCGTGAGAAGCTGGTGGAGGCTGTGGCTGAAACCAGTGAGGAACTGATGCTGAAATACCTCGAGGGTGAGGAAATCACAGAACAAGAAATCAGAGAAGGTATCCGCCGCGGAACCATAGCAAATAAATTTATTGCTGTCTTATGCGGTTCGGCCTTTAAAAATAAAGGAGTTCAACCGCTTCTGGATGCCGTTGTTGACTATATGCCTTCTCCGCTTGATGTACCTCCGATAAAAGGCATACATCTGGAGACAGAGGTCGAAGTTATCCGCTCGGCAGACGACGAGCAGCCTTTCTCTGCCTTGGCCTTCAAGATTATGGCTGACCCTTATGTTGGTAAGCTGGCCTTTTTCCGGGTATATTCAGGGGTGCTGAGTTCGGGTTCCTATGTCTACAACTCGACGAAAGGTAAACGGGAGCGTATCGGAAGAATATTGCAGATGCATGCCAATCACCGCGAAGAGATCACCGAAGTGCGGTCCGGTGATATTGCAGCAGCTGTCGGGTTAAAGGATACAACTACAGGGGATACATTATGTGACGAAAAGGCCCCGATTGTTCTGGAATCCATGATTTTCCCGGAACCGGTAATTTCGGTGGCTATTGAACCGAAAACAAAAGCAGACCAGGAAAAAATGGGTACCGGTTTAGCCCGTCTGGCCGAAGAAGATCCGACTTTCAAGATGCATACCGATCCCGAAACCGGCCAAACGATCATTCGAGGGATGGGAGAACTTCATCTGGAAATCATCGTTGACCGCCTGCAGCGGGAATTCAAAGCGGATTGCAATGTTGGTCGGCCGCAGGTAGCTTACAAGGAGACTATCCGCAAAACTGTTAAAGCCGAAGGAAAATTTGTCCGTCAGTCCGGCGGCCGAGGCCAATATGGTCATTGCTGGGTTGAGCTGGCACCTCTCGAACCGGGCAGTGGCTTTGAGTTCGTAAATAAGGTTGTGGGCGGAGTTATTCCCAAGGAATATATTAATCCAATTGGGGCCGGAATCCAGGAAGCCATGCAAAATGGAATCCTGGCCGGTTATCCCGTTCTGGATCTGCGGGCAACTGTTTTTGAGGGTTCTTATCATGATGTGGATTCATCAGAAATGGCTTTCAAAATTGCCGGTTCTATGGCTTTCAAAGCAGGAGCCCTGAAGGCGGATCCGGTGATTCTGGAGCCGGTCATGAAGGTAGAAGTAACAGTACCTGAAGAATATATGGGTGATGTTATCGGGGATATCAACTCCCGCCGCGGCAGGATCGAGGGTCTGGAAATACGTTCCGGGGCTCAGGTTGTGCGGGGATATGTACCTTTGTCCGAAATGTTCGGTTATGCTACAGACCTGCGTTCCAATACCCAGGGCCGTGGGGTCCATTCCATGCAGTTTGACCACTATGAAGAGGTGCCCAAAAATATTGCCGAAGGCATTATTGCAAAACGCCAGGGCAAGGAGTCCTGACGTCCAATATAACCTTTCCATTAAGGTTTGTTGCCAAGTTTAAAATATTTAAAGGAGTGAAAAAAACATGGCTAAACAAAAATATGAGCGTACTAAACCCCACGTAAACGTAGGAACGATTGGACACGTGGACCATGGCAAGACTACCCTTACTGCTGCTATTACCCTGGTGCTTTCGAAGGTTGGCGGGGCAGTCGCCACAGCTTTTGACCAAATTGACAAGGCTCCTGAAGAGCGCGAACGTGGTATTACTATTTCTACGGCGCACGTGGAATACGAGACCGAAACTCGTCACTATGCCCACGTTGACTGTCCTGGCCACGCCGACTATATCAAGAATATGATCACCGGTGCTGCTCAAATGGACGGTGCGATCCTGGTTGTATCTGCTGCTGACGGCCCAATGCCTCAAACCCGGGAGCATATCCTCTTAGCCCGTCAGGTTGGCGTTAATTATCTGGTTATTTTCCTCAATAAAGCTGATATGGTTGATGATCCGGAATTAATGGAACTGGTTGAAATGGAAGTTCGCGAACTTCTCAGTTACTATGAATTCCCCGGTGACGATATCCCCATCATTCCTGGTTCAGCTCTCAAGGCCCTGGAATGCGGCTGCGGCAAACGGGACTGCGAATGGTGCGGTGGCATCTGGAAACTGATGGACGCTGTCGATTCCTATATACCTACACCGGAACGGGATACAGATAAACCTTTCCTGATGCCGGTGGAAGACGTGTTTACAATTACCGGCCGGGGTACAGTTGCCACAGGACGGGTAGAACGCGGAGTTATTAAAGTAGGGGATGAGGTCGAAATTGTTGGTTTGAGTGACAAGCCCCGTAAAACCGTTTGTACCGGTGTGGAAATGTTCCGCAAGCTGCTTGATCAGGCCCAGGCCGGTGACAATATCGGTGTTCTGCTGCGTGGTATTGAGCGTAAGGAAATCGAGCGCGGACAGGTTCTGGCCAAGCCCGGCAGCATCAAGCCTCATACCAAGTTCCAGGGCGAAGTTTATATCCTGAATAAAGAAGAGGGTGGACGTCATACCCCATTCTTCAATAACTACCGTCCTCAATTCTATTTCCGGACAACCGATGTAACCGGTGTTATCAATCTGCCGGAAGGCATCGAAATGGTTATGCCTGGCGACCGGGTCACGATCGATTGTGAACTCATTACCCCAATCGCTATGGAAATAGGTTTGCGCTTTGCTATCCGTGAAGGCGGCAGAACTGTCGGCTCAGGAGTAGTTTCAGCTGTTAAAGAATAAAAAAATATCTGCTCAGGGTTGCCTGCTGTTTGTAGCCGGGACAATGATTTTTACAAAGACCTGCATGGTCACCGGCGGACAAACGGCAGGCAGCTCTGCCTGTCTCAAGCAAAATATTTGGATAAGAGTATGTATTCTGAACGTAAAAGGTTGCCGGTACCGGTGACTCCGCCGGATATCGGGTTTTTTTATGTTTAAGATTTGGCATGACCATTTAGAGGAGGTTGAATTATGAGTCAAAAAATTAGGATCCGGCTGAAAGCATTCGATCACAAAATTCTTGATCAGTCAGCGGAGAGAATAGTTGAGACAGCCAAACGAACCGGCGCCCAGGTCAGCGGACCTATTCCCCTGCCTACCAAAAAAAGTATTTATACTGTTCTGCGTTCTCCTCATGTTAACAAAGATTCCCGCGAACAGTTTGAAATGCGCACCCATAAGCGTCTGATCGATATCCTTGAGCCAACGCCCAAAACGGTCGATTCTCTGATGAGGCTTGACCTGCCGGCCGGCGTGGATATTGAGATAAAGCTGTAGTAAAAAACAGACCTGGCAAAATCATGGGGACTATGATATAATAAATTTTGTTCGTATGTGGAAACACCCGGAAGCGTGTAAATAACATACGAAATATTAAGTGGAAATATCACATAAAAATTAGGAACGCTCTCGTGCGCCGGATTAATCCGGTGCACTTCAAAGTGTTCAGGAGGTGGCATTCGTGTCTAAAGGAATTTTAGCTAAAAAAATTGGCATGACTCAGGTTTTCCGCGAAGACGGGCGTCAGATTTGTGTTACGGTGGTTAAGGCTGGACCTTGTTTTGTATTACAGAAAAAAACCGCCGCGACCGATGGCTATGATGCAATTCAGGTTGGCTTTGATGAAAAACGAGAGCAATTGGCCAACAAGCCGGAAAAAGGACGTTTCCAAAAGGCTGCTGTTAAGCCGCAGCGTTTTATCCGGGAGTTTAGGGTAGACGATATTGAGTCTTACCAGGTGGGTCAGGAGATCAAGGCTGACATGTTCGGTGTTGGTGATTTCATTGATGTAGTAGGAAAATCTAAAGGCAAGGGCTTTGCCGGTATGATCAAGCGCCACGGAGCAAGCCGCGGACCAATGGCGCATGGTTCCAAATATCATCGCCGTACAGGCTCATTAGGCGCGAAGGGCCCGGCTCGTGTTTTCAAAGGCCGTAACCTGCCTGGACGCATGGGCGGAGAACGGGTGACCGTACAAAATCTGGAGATAATCCGGGTTGATGCTGATAAAAATCTGATCCTGATTCGGGGAGCTGTACCCGGCGCCAAAAAGGGACTGCTCATTCTGAAGCCTTCTGTTAAGGCAAAGTAACCAGAGAAAGGAGGAATAAGCAATGCCTAAAGTACAAGTAGTGAATATGCAGGGAGCACCAGTCGGTGAGATTGAACTAGACGAATATGTTTTCGGGATAGAGCCGCATATCCATGTACTGCATTCAGCAGTTGTGGCCCAATTAGCCAGCCTGAGAAGAGGAACATCTTCAACCCTGCTGCGGGGGGAAGTGCGCGGAGGAGGACATAAACCTTGGCGTCAAAAAGGAACCGGACGCGCCCGGGCCGGCAGCAGCCGTTCACCACTGTGGCGCGGCGGAGCCGTTTTGTTTGGACCTAAACCCCGTGATTACAGTTATAAATTACCCAAGAAAGTCCGAAGATTGGCTTTGCGTTCTGCTCTTTCTTCTAAATTGAAAGAAGCCAATCTGGTTATTGTGGATGAAATCAACTTGGCTGAAGTTAAAACGCGCGAAATGGTCAAGCTCCTGCAAGCTTTAAATGTTGATAAGAAAGCACTGGTAGTTACCAGAGAAAATGATGAAAGCGTAATACGCTCGGCTCGTAATATCGAGGGTGTTAAAGCCATGCAGGTGGAAGGCTTAAACGTGCTGGATTTACTCCGTCATGATACCTTGGTAATCACCAAGGCGGCTGTAACTAAGACCCAGGAGGTGTTGGCATAATGCGTGATGCACGTGATGTTCTCAGACGTCCTGTAATCTCGGAAAAGTCCGTAGGGCTTATTGAGGAAGGAAAATATTGTTTCTGGGTTGACCCGGCTGCAAATAAAATCGAGATCAAATCGGCTGTGGAAAAGATGTTCAAGGTAACGGTTGATGAAGTGCGGACAATGAATGTCCTGGGCAAGAGGAAAAAGGTTGGACGCTCGATTGGAATGACCGCAGCTCGCAAAAAAGCAATCGTCAAGCTGAAGACAGGAGATAAAATAGAAGGCTTTGCTGGTCTGTAATAGCCTGAAGCAAAGGAGGGAAACCTGTGGCAATAAAATTTTATAAACCAACATCACCCGGCCGGCGGCAAATGACAGTATCGGCTTTTGAGGAAATAACCAAAACAGAACCGGAACGTTCTTTGCTGAGACCTTTGAAAAATAAGGCCGGCAGAAATAATACAGGACGACTGACAGTACGCCATCAGGGTGGTGGTCATAAGCGTCAGTATCGCCTGATAGACTTCAAACGTATTAAGGATAATATCCCGGCTAAAGTTGCCAGTATCGAGTATGATCCCAATCGTTCGGCCAATATTGCTTTGCTTCATTATGCCGATGGTTTTAAAAGCTATATTCTGGCACCCAATGGCCTAAAAGTTGGTCAAATTGTTGTCTCCGGCCCGGATTCTGATATCAAAGTAGGGAACTGCCTGCCAATCAAAAATATCCCGGTTGGAACGCTTTTGCATAATATTGAGATGAAACCGGGTAAAGGGGCCCAGATCGTCCGCAGTGCCGGCGGTTCGGCACAACTGATGGCTAAAGAGGGGGATTATGCTACCCTGCGCCTGCCATCCAGCGAGATGAGGCTGATCCATTCATCCTGCCGGGCTACCATCGGCCAGGTGGGCAATACTGATTATGAAAATATCAGCATTGGTAAAGCAGGACGGAACCGCTGGTTGGGAATCCGGCCAACCGTTCGTGGGGCTGTTATGAATCCCTGTGACCATCCGCACGGCGGTGGCGAGGGCCGTAACCCGATTGGCCGTAATCCGTGTACACCATGGGGCAAGCCGGCCCTGGGGGCTAAAACCCGCAAGAAGAAGAATATTTCCGATAAGTTTATCGCAAAACGGCGTACTAAGTAGTCGAAAGGAGGCCTCTGAATGGGCAGATCTCTGAAAAAAGGACCTTACGCCGAAACCCGCTTGCTTGAACGTGTTGAAGCGATGAATAGCACCGGCGACAAGCGTGTTCTGAAGACCTGGTCCAGAAGATCAACAATCTATCCGCAGATGATTGGACATACTATTGCGGTTCATGATGGACGGAAGCATATTCCGGTCTATATTACTGAAGATATGGTAGGACATAAACTTGGTGAATTTGCTCCTACCAGAACTTATAAAGGCCATGCTGGCAGTGAAAAATCCAGCGG
The DNA here is from genome assembly GCA_002347475.1 of Peptococcaceae bacterium UBA2264. GTDB lineage: Bacteria > Bacillota > Desulfitobacteriia > Desulfitobacteriales > Desulfitobacteriaceae > UBA2264. The sequence goes on along the minus strand of DDXI01000093.1, from coordinate 23,827 downwards.
CCTGCGCTGATTAGGGGAGGTATTAAAGATATGCAAGCCAGAGCAATTGCCAAATATGTGCGTATCTCTCCACGAAAGGTGCGCCAAGTCGTTAATCTGATTCGCGGCAAAAAAGTCAGTGAGGCTATAGCTATTCTCACTTTTACAGCCAAAGGCTCCACTGAACCTGTAACTAAAGTTCTGAAATCGGCAGTGGCTAATGCGGAACATAATCTGGAGTTAGTTGCCGATAATCTCTTTGTTAATGAGATATATGTTAATGAAGGGCCGACCTTGAAACGGATTAAACCCCGGGCTCAGGGCCGCGCTGATCAAATCCGCAAACGGACCAGTCATATTACTGTGGTTGTTGGCGAGAAGAAGGAGGGATAATGTGGGTCAAAAGGTAAATCCCAAAGGCTTTCGGGTCGGAATCATCCGGGATTGGGAAGGCCGCTGGTATGCAAACAGAAACTACAGCGAACTCCTTCATGAGGATTTGAAGATTCGAAAATATATTAAACAGAAACTTAAAATAGCTGGGGTTCCCAAAGTGGAAATTGAGAGAGCGGCCAATCGCGTAAAAATATCCATCCATGCTGCTAAACCAGGAATTGTTATCGGCAGAGGCGGTACTGAGGTTGAAAATCTGCGCAAAACTTTGGAAGCAATGACCGGCAAACAGATAGCCGTTAATATCGTGGAAATTAAAAAACCGGAACTCGATGCTCAGCTGGTGGCTGAAAATGTAGCAGCACAGCTGGAAAAGAGGACTTCCTTCCGTCGGGCTATGAAACAAACTGTCCAAAGAAGTATTCGGCAGGGCGCTCAAGGTATTAAAATCCAATGCGGCGGACGTTTAGGCGGAGCTGAAATTGCCCGTTCCGAATGGTATCATGAAGGTAAAGTGCCTCTGCACACCTTAAGAGCAGACATTGATTATGGATTCGCCGAAGCAAATACAACCTACGGTAAAATTGGTATCAAGGTCTGGCTGTATAAAGGAGAGGTTCTTCCCGTCAAGAAAGTCGCTCAGGTGGAAGGAGGAAAATAGATGCTAGTCCCAACCAGAGTGAAACATCGTAAACAACATCGTGGACGTATGCACGGAAAAGCCAGCCGTGGCAATAAAGTGACATTTGGGGAATTCGGTCTTGTCGCCCTGGAACCGGGTTGGATAACTAACCGTCAAATCGAAGCTGCCCGTATTGCCATGACGCGTTATATCAAACGGGGCGGTCAAGTCTGGATTAAGATATTTCCGGATAAACCGGTGACAGCTAAACCGGCCGAAACCAGAATGGGAAGTGGCAAGGGCTCTCCGGAATACTGGGTAGCAGTAGTCAAACCCGGCCGCGTCATGTTCGAACTGGCCGGAGTAAGTGAAGAACTGGCTCGTGAAGCTCTTCGTCTGGGTATGCATAAACTTCCGATTAAATGCAAATTTGTAACTCGCCAGGAAACCGAGGGAGGTGACGCAAATGAAAGTTAATGCTTTCCGTGATATGAGTGATGAAGAACTTATCAAACAGGTTGATGAATATAAAACGGAGCTGTTCAATTTGCGTTTCCAACTGGCTACCGGTCAACTAGACAACTTTATGCGCATCAAGGAAGTTCGCAAAAGCATAGCTCGCGGCAAAACTATCCTTCGTGAGCGCGAGTTAAATATTCAGCGTGCTTAATTGAGCGGAAAGGAGACCAGCAAGAGTGGAAAGAGCGCAACGAAAACTGAAATCAGGCAAGGTAGTCAGCAATAAGATGGATAAGACAATTGTTGTAAATATCGAAACGACGATCCGTCATCCCATCTATAAAAGGATTATCAAGCAGAGCAAGAAGTTTAAAGTTCATGATGAGAATAATGAAGCCAAAATCGGTGATATCGTTACGATTATGGAAACACGTCCCTTAAGTAAGGATAAACGTTGGCGCCTGGTCGAGATCACTGAGAGAGCAGTTGTTCTCTAAGGTTGCTAATTGAATTCGGAAGGGGGTCAACAGGGTGATCCAGGTACAAACAATTCTAAGAGTCGGAGACAACAGCGGGGCAAAGAAACTGATGTGTATCCGGGTGTTAGGGGGTTCACTCCGCCGTTATGCGTCTATTGGCGATATCATAGTAGCATCTGTCAAGGAAGCAACACCAGGTGGCGTTGTTAAAAGAGGAGACGTTGTCAAAGCTGTTGTCGTCCGGACATCGAAAGAAATCAGGCGGGCCGACGGCTCCTATATACGGTTTGGCGAAAATGCCGCTGTAATCATAAAAGATGACAAAAGTCCACGGGGAACACGGATTTTTGGACCAGTAGCACGTGAACTCCGCGATAGGGATTTCATGAAAATAGTTTCTCTGGCGCCAGAGGTAATCTAGGACCCCGTTGAACAAATGGAGGTGTAGAAAGTTGGCCGCTGCCAAACAAAAAGTCCACGTTAAAAAGGGCGACATGGTGATGATTATTACCGGGAAGGATGCCGGCAAAAAAGGCAAAATCCTCCAGGTTATACCTAAAAAAGGTCGGGTCGTAGTAGAAAAGGCTAATATTGTTAAACGCCATACCAAACCGACGCAAAGCATGCCCCAGGGTGGGATTATCGAAAAGGAAGCTCCCCTGGCAAGCTCTAATGTAATGCTCTTTTGTGAGGAATGTAATTCGGTGACAAGAGTCAGCATTAAAGAGACTGAAGCCGGCAAAGTTCGGGTCTGTAAAAATTGTGGTGTGAATTTACCGGATAAAAAGTAAGCACGAAGGGAGGGACCCTAGTGGCTCGTCTTAAAGAAAAATATACCGAAGAAATTGCTCCTGCCTTGCAGCAGAAGTTCGGATATAAAAATGTCATGCAAATTCCGCGCTTGGATAAGGTTGTCGTCAATATGGGTGTTGGCGAAGCGATTACAAATTCCAAGGCAATTGATTCAGCTGTGTCTGATCTGACAAAAATTGTCGGACAAAAGCCCATAGTAACCAAGGCTAAAAAATCTATCGCCGCTTTTAAACTGCGGGAAGGAATGTCGATTGGGACTAAGGTTACCTTACATGGCGACCGGATGTATGAGTTCGTCGATCGCCTTCTGAATGTTGCCCTGCCAAGAGTACGCGATTTTCGCGGTGTTTCGGCCAAGTCGTTTGATGGCCGGGGAAATTATACAGTCGGGATCAAGGAACAATTAATTTTTCCGGAAATTGAGTATGACAAAATCGATAAACTTCGCGGTATGGATGTCGTGTTTGTAACGACGGCTAAATCAGATGAAGAGGCACGCGAAATGCTGCGCTTATTTGGGATGCCGTTCCGTGACTAGTAAAAGGAGGATCGAAAAGCGTGGCTAAAAAGTCGATGGTTGTACGCCAATTACGCGGGCAGAAATATGCCGTGCGTTCGCATAATCGCTGTAAAATATGTGGCCGTCCCCATGGTTACATGCGGAAGTTCGGTCTTTGCCGGATTTGTTTTCGGGAGTTAGCTCATAAAGGAGAACTTCCCGGAATAATGAAGGCTAGTTGGTAAAAAAGAGTAAGAAAGGGGGACGTCTTAAATGTCGATGTCAGATCCTATTGCAGACCTCTTGACTCGTATTCGTAACGCGGGAATGGTCTATCATGATAAAGTTGAACTTCCTGCTTCCCGTGTCAAAAGAGATATCGCCGAGTTGCTCAAAGCTGAAGGTTATATTAAAGATGTGGAGTACATTGCCGATGAAAAGCAAGGCGTGCTGCGGCTGTACTTAAAATATGGCACTAATCGTGAACGTGTAATCACCGGCTTGAAGCGCATTAGCCGGCCCGGCCTTCGTGTCTACGCCAAGAAGGATGAGATACCCAAGGTGCTGGGTGGTCTGGGAGTAGCTATTGTTTCTACTTCCAAGGGAATTATGTCGGACAAACAAGCCCGTAATGCGGGACTGGGCGGAGAAGTAATTGCTTACATTTGGTAAGATAACAACGGAGGTGCAGTGAATGTCCAGAATTGGCAAGCTGCCCATTGGAATACCCAATGGAGTGGACATCCAAATAGAGGACAATGTGGTCACAGTTAAGGGTCCCAAGGGAACTCTTACCAGGAAGATGCATCCTGCGATCAGCATTGTCCAGGAAAATCAACAAATAATCGTCACCCGGCCTGATGACGAACCATTGCATCGTTCCCTCCATGGTCTTACACGTACCTTGGTAGCCAATATGGTTGAAGGCGTTACCAAAGGATTTACCAAGGGTCTGGATCTGGTGGGAGTGGGCTACCGGGCAGCCATGCAAGGCAATAAACTGGTTCTGACAATCGGAAAATCCCATCCTGTGGAAATGATTCCTTATGAAGGTCTGGAGATCGAAGTACCGGCCCCGACCAAAATCCTGATTAAAGGCATGGATAAGGAAACTGTGGGAGCTTTTGCGGCAGTGGTGCGCAAACAGCGTAAGCCTGAACCCTATAAAGGCAAGGGTATCAAGTACGAGAATGAACACATCCGCCGTAAGGTTGGTAAGTCCGGGGCTAAAAAGGGCGGTAAGAAATAAGGTAAACAGGCAAGGGCAAAATCTCTTGCCGCGAGCAAAAGGAGTGAATATCCTGTGATCAAGCGTATAGACAGGCAGGCAATACGGAGAAAGAAGCATAAACGGGTACGCAAAACTGTTTTCGGAACAGCTGATCGTCCGCGCTTTGCTGTATTCCGCAGTCTTAACCATATTTATGCTCAGCTGATCAATGATGAGCTGGGAGTTACACTGGCAGCTGCATCCACCCTGGATGCTGATTTTAAGGCAAGCGGGGAAAGCGGCGGTAATGTTGCCGGTGCGCAAAAAGTCGGCGAATTGTTTGCTGAAAGAGCACTGGAAAAAGGTGTCAAACAAGTCGTTTTCGACCGTGGTGGGAACATTTATCACGGACGGATTGCTGCTTTGGCCCAGTCAGCCCGTGAAGCAGGTCTGGAATTCTAGGACAGGGTAAAGGAGGGAAAATCATTGGCGAGAATTGATGCGAGTAAACTGGATATATCAGAAAAAGTTGTGCATATTGCTCGCGTATCCAAAGTAGTTAAAGGTGGCCGGCGTTTCAGCTTTAGCGCTTTGGTCGTGGTCGGTGACGGTGCGGGACATGTTGGTGCTGGTCTGGGAAAAGCCGGAGAAGTACCCGAGGCTATCCGCAAAGCAATTGAAGATGCCAAGAAAAATATGATTTCCATACCGATTATCGGCACTACTATACCTCATCTGGTTATAGGTAATTTCGGGGCAGGACAAGTACTGCTCAAACCGGCCTCCAAGGGAACCGGGGTTATTGCCGGTGGTGCCGTACGGACAGTATTAGAGGTCTCCGGAATTCATGATATATTGACAAAATCATTAGGCTCAGCGAATGCTCATAATATGGTCAATGCGACAATGGCTGCTTTAAAATCTTTAAAACGCGCAGATGAAGTCGCCAAACTCCGCGGTAAGACCGTAGAAGAAATTCTAGGTTAGGAGGATTGGTCATGAAAGTAAAACTTACTCTTGTAAAAAGCCCAATTGGTTATTCCAGAAGTCATCGTGAATCCTTGAAAGTATTAGGTTTAAGGAAAATCGGTTCCAGTGTGGTGCGGGAAGATAATCCGGCAACCCAGGGGGTTATCCGTAAATGTGCCCACTTACTTTCAGTGGAGTCAGTTGCTGAATAAAAGGAGGTGTTGGCAAGCATGAAATTGCATGAACTTCAACCGGCCAAAGGCGCGCGTAAAGCAACCAAACGTTTGGGACGCGGTATTGGTTCCGGACAAGGCAAAACGGCCGGTAAAGGACATAAAGGTCAAAAAGCTCGTTCAGGCGGAGGCGTACGCCCAGGCTTTGAAGGCGGACAACAGCCATTATACCGAAGGCTTCCTAAACGCGGCTTTACTAATATCTTCAAAAAAGTTTACACAGTTCTTAATGTCAGGGACTTGGAGCGCTTCGAAAATGGAGCAGAGGTAACCATTCAAAGTCTCTATGAGATTGGACTTATCAAGGCTGTAAAAGATGGAGTGAAGATTTTGGGAACAGGCGAACTGACCAAGGCCCTGACAGTTAAAGTCGACAAGGTCAGTCAAACTGCAGCCGATAAGATCGCAGCAAGTGGTGGAAAAGTCGAGGTGGAATAGATGATTATTGATTCTCTGAAGAATGCCTGGAAAGTTGCGGATCTAAGGAGAAAAATCGGATTCACCTTGTTGATGTTTTTAGTCTTTCGCATTGGGGCCCATGTCCCCATTCCCTTTGTGAATCATGAAGTGCTGAAGGAAATGATGGGCAGCGGCGGAATATTCGATTTCTTCGATACCTTTTCCGGGGGATCATTCAAGAGGCTGACGGTATTCGCCTTAAGTATTACGCCCTACATTACGGCTTCCATTATCTTAACTCTTTTAACTATAGTAATACCTTATCTGGAACGACTATCTAAAGAAGGAGATTATGGACGCAAAAAAATTACGCAGCTCACGCGTTATGGGACTGTAATATTGGGCTTTATCCAGGGCTTCGGTCTGACTTTCGGGCTGCGGGGTGCTCTGAATGTTCCGGCGGGCGTTTCGCCGTGGCTGCTTTACCTGTTGGTTGCTCTGGTCTTAACAGCCGGTTGTGCCTTTTTAATGTGGCTGGGAGAAGCTATTACCGAAAAGGGAATTGGCAATGGGATTTCCTTGATTATTTTCGCCGGTATCGTTTCCAGGGTCCCTGATGCTCTCAAGTATCTCTGGGGTCTTCTCCGGGTAAATGAGATCAGTCTTTTGACAGTTATTGGTCTGGCTGTTATTGTTATTTTGGTGATAGCCGGAGTTGTTTTTGTTCAGGAGGGACAGCGCCGCATTCAGGTCCAATATGCCAAGCGGGTTGTGGGACGCCGGGTATATGGCGGACAGAGTTCTCATATACCTTTGAAAGTGAATCAGGCTGGAGTAATACCGGTTATCTTTGCGGTTTCCTTACTGGCTTTTCCGCAATCTATAGTAACCTGGGTGCCTAATTCCTCGTTTGCTCTTTTTGTTAATCAATGGTTCAGTATGAATGGAACACTCAAATCGATACCCTATCTTTTGCTCTATGCGATTCTGATCATGTTCTTTACCTATTTTTATACTGCAGTTACCTTCAATCCTGTTGATGTAGCCGATAATCTCAAAAAGTACGGCGGATTTATTCCCGGCCTGCGTCCGGGCCGTCCGACTGCGGATTATATTTCCAAGGTCTTAAGCAGAACAACTTTTGCCGGAGGACTGTTTCTGGCGCTGATAGCTATTCTGCCCAGTCTTGTCATTGGCCTGACAGGTTTGACTAACATATACTTTGGAGGTACTTCACTGCTTATTGTGGTCTCTGTGGCTTTGGAAACAATGAAACAGCTGGAATCTCATCTTATGCAAAGGCACTATCAGGGATTCATGAAATAGGAGGAGTGTGGTCAGAAAAGATGAGTAAGATTGCAATAAAAATAAAAGGACCGTATAATATTTCTTTAAAGGGTAAGGTCAGATGATTGAGCTAAAAACAAACCGTCAACTGGAAAAAATGCGTGAGGCCGGGCGAATCGTCGCTGAAACCCTTAACCTGCTCAAAAAAGCGGTACAGGCAGGGATTACTACTCAGGAACTGGATCGCCTGGCTGAGGACTTTATACGTAAATGCGGGGCTAAGCCGGCCTTTAAAGGGTATAATGGTTTTCCTGCCACCTTGTGTACTTCGGTCAATGAAGAAGTTGTTCATGGTATACCAGGTCCAAGAAAATTACAGACAGGGGATATCATAAGTATTGACTGCGGGGCTGTTATTGACGGCTATTTTGGAGATGCAGCTCTGACCCTGCCGGTAGGAACTGTTGATCCTGAACTTCAGCAATTGCTTAAAGTTACTGAGGAGTCTTTAATCTTGGGTATAGGTCAGGCTAAGATGGGATATCGCCTCCAGGATATTTCGCATGCAGTTCAGACTCATGTTGAGGGACGCGGGTTTTCAGTTGTACGTGATTATGTAGGACACGGCATTGGCCAGGCCATGCATGAAGAACCGCAAATTCCCAACTTTGGCAGACCTGGTCGGGGACCACGACTCGAGGCAGGTATGGTTTTGGCGATTGAACCAATGGTTAATTTGGGCACATGTGAAGTCCAGACCCTGGAAGACCACTGGACTGTGGTGACTCGGGATCGCAAGCATTCAGCCCATTTTGAGCATACTGTTGCCATTACCAGGAATGGTCCGGAAATATTAACTCGATGTTAAATGACCCGAACAAGTGCCTGAGGAGGGATTGAAATGTCTAAGGATGATGTAATTGAAGTTGAAGGTAAAGTTTTGGAGTCACTGCCCAATGCGATGTTCCAGGTGGAGCTTACCAACGGCCATAAGGTTCTGGCGCACGTTTCCGGTAAAATCAGGATGAATTTTATCCGGATACTGCCAGGAGACAGGGTCACGGTGGAGCTTTCACCTTATGACCTGTCCCGGGGCAGAATTGTATATCGGTTCAAGTAAGGATTAAAGGGAGGGGAACACGGTGAAAGTTAAACCTTCGGTCAAGCAGATATGCGAGAAATGCAAGGTTATCAAAAGACACGGTAAGGTTATGGTGATCTGTGAGAATCCCAAACACAAGCAAAAACAGGGTTGACAAATCACCCGGATGCGCGGCTGAATTGGACAAATGCTCCAATGCATTCGGTCACATGACCTTGTCATATAATATTATCAGTATACAGTATAAAAGTTACAGGATTGAAATTTGGGGGTGTATAGATTAGATGGCACGTATCGCTGGAGTTGATTTGCCACGTGAGAAACGTGTAGAAGTTGCCTTAACGTATATATACGGGATCGGGCTGCCCACTTCACAAAAAATTCTCACCAAGACCAGTGTAAGCCCGGACACCCGTGTGCGTGACTTATCCGAATCGGAGGTCACTAAACTCCGGGAAATAATTGATAAAGAAATTAAAGTCGAAGGTGACCTGCGCCGTGAAGTGTCCCTTAATATCAAACGTCTGATGGAAATCGGTTGTTACCGCGGTTTACGCCATCGCCGGGGGCTCCCAGTGCGTGGTCAGCGTACCAAAACCAATGCCCGTACCCGCAAAGGTCCGGCAAAAACGGTTGGAGCACGTCGCAAAAAATAAGTAAGGGGGGATAACCGCAATGGCGCGTAGAGTTGTCCGGACTAGACGCCGGGAACGTAAAAATATTCAGTCAGGGGTTGCTCATATTAAATCCACATTTAACAATACCATGGTTACACTTACCGACACAGCCGGTAATGCAATTTCCTGGTCAAGTGCCGGAGCACTGGGATTCAGAGGGTCGCGTAAAAGCACTCCTTTTGCTGCCCAGATGGCTGCTGAGACAGCTGCCAAAGCTGCAATGGAACATGGCCTGAAAGAAGTGGAATGCTATGTCAAAGGACCGGGAACAGGCCGAGAGGCTGCGATTCGGGCCTTACAGGCAGCTGGGTTGGAAGTTAATCTGATTAAAGATGTTACGCCAATTCCTCACAATGGATGTCGGCCACCGAAACGGAGAAGGGTATAAGGGGGTGTAATTGATGGCTAGATATACAGGGCCCGTCTGTCGCTTATGTCGGCGCGAAGGATTGAAACTCTTTCTGAAAGGGGATCGCTGCTATACCGGCAAATGTGCTATTGACCGTCGTCAGTATGCACCCGGGATGCATGGTCAGAGTCGCGGCAAAAAACCGACAGAATATGGTATACAATTACGCGAAAAGCAAAAGGCGCGGCGGATTTACGGCGTTATGGAAGGTCAGTTCCGCAGATATTTTGATGAGGCTGTCCGGCAAAAGGGTATGACCGGTGATAACCTCCTGCGTCTGCTGGAGCGTCGTTTGGATAATGTTATTTACCGGCTTGGTTTTGCTGCTTCCCGGGCTGAAGCCCGGCAGATCGTCCGTCATGGTCATTTTATGGTTAATGGCAGGAGAGTCAATATTCCATCTTATCTGGTTCGTGTCGGTGAAGTTGTCGCAGTCAAAGAAGACAGCAAGAGTTCGCCCCGTCTGCAGCAGATAATCGAGGGGTTAGGTACCCAGGCTGTGCCAACCTGGCTAAGCCTGGATGCTACTGCTTGCAGCGGTACCGTCATTGCTCTTCCTTCTCGTGAAGATATTCAAATACCTATCCAGGACCACCTTATCGTGGAGAAATACTCCCGTTAAAGATAACCCGGCTTTGGCCGGTTGAGGTTCTGCTTTATGGATATGGTTTGGTATGTCAAGTTCCCAGAGAAAGAAGGTGCATCCGATGTTAGAAATCGAGAAGCCCAGAATCGAATGCGTAGACCGTTTGGAAGATAATACCTATGCCAAATTTATTGTTGAGCCGCTGGAGCGGGGTTATGGGATTACTTTGGGCAACTCGCTGCGTCGTATTCTTTTGTCCTCGCTGCCGGGTTCAGCAGTTACTTCTGTCAAAATCGAAGGTGTTTTACACGAATTTTCTACCATTCCTGGTGTTTTGCAAGATGTAACTGATATTATTCTAAATATAAAGTCATTGGCCTTAAAAAGTTATACCGATGAACCACGTATGCTGCGTCTGGAAAAGGAAGGCGAAGGAATAGTCCGAGCCGGAGATATAATAACTGACCCGGATATTGAAATTCTCAATACGGAGCTGGAAATTGCCACTCTGGACAAGGACGGCCGTCTTTTCATGGAGATGACTGTGGAAAAAGGCCGTGGTTATGTTCCTGCTGATAAAAACAAAAAACCCGAGCATATTATCGGCGTGATCCCGATCGACTCAATTTTTGCTCCTGTTTATAAAGTGAATTACAGCGTGGAAGACACCCGTGTCGGTCAAATCACAGATTATGACAAGCTGACTATGGAAGTTTGGTCTAATGGCAGCATTTCTCCGGAAGAGGCTACCAGTCTGGCTGCCAAAATACTGAGCGAGCACCTGCGGCTTTTCATGGGTCTGACAGATAAGCTCAACAATGTGGAAATCATGGTGGAAAAGGAAGAAGAGGCAAAAGACAAGGTCTTATATATGACAATTGAGGAGTTGGATTTATCTGTACGCTCCTATAATTGTCTGAAACGGGCCGGAATTAATTCAGTTGAAGAACTGACTCAGAAAACAGAAGAAGATATGATAAAAGTACGTAATCTGGGCCGTAAGTCTTTGGAAGAAGTGGAACAGAAACTCAGTGAATTAAACCTGGGTTTCCGTAAAACCGAGGACTAAGGGCAAACAGATGACAAATCCTGGGCAAGGAGGGGATATCGTTGGCTTACCGCAAGTTGGGATTAAATTCAGGTCATCGCGGGGCGATGCTGCGTAATATAGTTACTTCCCTACTAAAATTTGAACGTATCGAAACAACAGAAGCGCGAGCCAAGGAGTTGAATGCCATTGCCGAGAAAATGATCACCCTTGGCAAACAAGGAGATCTGGCGGCAAGGCGTCAGGCAATGTCTTATTTGATGGAAGAAGATGTAGTAAAGAAATTATTCGAAACCATCGCACCTAAATATGCTGACCGACAGGGCGGCTATACCCGGATCCTTAAAAAGGGTTTTCGGCGGGGCGATGCTGCGGAAATGGTGCTTATTGAGCTTGTTTAGCAGAGTAAAGGTAACAGTGATGTGCTTTTATTGGCAAAAAGCGAAAGCTGAGAGTCTGGTGCTGTAAGGTGCCGGACTCTTTCTCTGCTTTCCTGCAGCAGGAGGCGGAACAGAGGGAGACTTGATTCTGGAAGCGGCCCGTTGTAAACTTTAAATGAAAATAACAGTTTACAATTAAGGAGGGTAAAAATGAATACAAAAAATTTGGCAATGACCGCAGTTTTTGCGGCTTTGATGTGTCTGGCGGGGATGGCCTTGCGCTGGGTGGCGCCGGCTCTGGTTCCCTTTAGTATTTTACCTTTAATTGTCTATCTGGCCGGGATCATTCTGGGGGCGCGCTACGGAGCACTGGCTATGCTGGTCTACATAATTTTAGGTTTACTGGGTCTGCCGGTCCTGGCTTCAGCACCCTTTGGGGGGTTGGGCTATGTTCTCAAACCGACCTTTGGCTTTTTGCTCGGTTATATCGGTGCTGCTTATGTAATAGGCCTCATCTATAAACAGGGCAGCCTCTGGCGGGCAGTTTTGGCTGTTTTAGCAGGAGTTGCGGTCTTATATTTATTTGGCTTGTCTTATTTGTACGGTATTCTCAATTGGTACCTGCATAAGCCCAGCAGTTTTGCCGCTGTGCTGGCTATCGGATTTTTTCCTTATATCACTTTGGATCTGATCAAAGCGGCCATAGCAATTGTCATCGGTAATGAGGTAGTCCGCCGGCGCCAGAGTTATTAGAGTAACACTCCATTGGCTAAGGTGAGCAGGATATGGAGGAACAGGATGCGGTCAAAAGTATTGCAGGTGCAGAAGCTGAATTTCAGACAAATAATTAAAGATCTGACTTTTGACTTGCATCAGGGGGAGATCGTGGCCCTGATGGGTGAAAACGGCTCAGGAAAATCGACTTTAGCCAAACTGCTGACAGGTCTGCTGCCGCCTGCTTCCGGGCAGATACAGCTTTTTCAGGGCGAAAACCTGTGTCCCTGGGATAAATTTCCGCGCTGGCGGGAAATTGCTTTTGTGGGCCAACATCCGCGCCGCCAGACAATCGGGGCCAGCGTAGCTGAGGAACTGGGTTTTGGTCTGCTGAATCTGGGTTTAAGCAGACAGGCAGCAAAAACAAAAGTTCAGGATCTGGTGCAGGAAATTGGTCTGGCCGGAAAAGAAAATCAATCTCCCACTACCTTATCCGGCGGGGAGAGGCAGCGTCTGGTAACAGCCGCTATTTTAGCTATGAAGCCGGCTTTCCTGATTCTGGACGAAGCCCTGACAATGCTGGACCTGAGAGCTCAGGAACGAATTCTGAGCCTTTTGCTGCAGGCCAAAGAAAATACCGGCCAGCTCTGGATTACTCATGATCCGGAGGTTGCCAGCCTGGCAGACCGCTTGCTGCTGCTTAAAGACGGAATTTTACTGGAGGGCGGAGAGCCAGAGGTTTTGGCAAATATGGAACTGCGACGCAGCTACGGCATACGCTTGCCTCGCAGGAGCAGAAACAGGGCTAAAATCTCAAACCAGCTCTTGGGGCAGGAGGAGCAGCCTCTTGTTCTCGAGTGGCAGGAAGCAGTATACGGCACACGCTTAAGCCTGGACAAGGTTGTAAGAGCGGGAGAATTTATCGGCATCATGGGTCCCTCGGGAGCGGGGAAAACAACTCTTCTGGAAAGTGTAATTGGCTTGAACCGTCCCAGTTCCGGAATTTTCAGTTCTTGCGGTCAAATCCTGACTAAGGCCAATCTGTCTGCCCTGCGTCGCCGCAACCGTCTGGTTCTGCAGGAACCGGGGGAATACTTTATTGGTCACACTGTTTATGATGAGGTATTTTACGGCCAAAAAAAACCGCGGACTGAGAGGGAAAAGACAGCAAATCTTGATTATTTACTGGCGCACGGCATTTCGTCTGAGCTTTTTTACAGGGTTCCGGAACACCTGAGCGGTGGGGAAAGGCAAAGGGTTGCTTTGGCTGCTGCTCTGCAGACCGGACCGGAAATTCTCTTACTGGATGAACCCCTGCTGGGACTGGACGGTCCAGGACGAGAGCTTATCAACAAGAGCCTGAGTGAGCTGCGGGACAGACTGACAGTTCTTTATGTCAGCCATGATCTGGAGGAGGTTCTGGAACATGCCAGTCGTCTCTGGCTGGTTGAAAACGGCCAGGTGACTTTGGATATTCCGGCCAGCTCCTGGAGAGAGCATTGGCAGCACTGGCAGAAAGCCGGCGTGAGGGTGGCAGCAGAGGTTGCGCAGGACAGCTGAGCAAAAAGGAAGGGGAATAGGAAAGAACAGATGGAGAATTCTCTCTACTGGCCGGGTACGAGTTTATTGCATATTCTTGATTCCCGCTTGAAAGTGGGAGGGATGGTTTGGCTGTCTTTTCTGCTTACAATAACAGGATGGCCGGGTCTATTGGCGGCTACTTTAGGTTTGGGCCTCCTTACCTGGCTGAGCAGGGTCCCGCTGCGGCTTTACCGTTCGGCAGCAATCATGCTGCTTTGGCTTGCCGTCTTCTATATTATGGCCAGCGTCTGGGTATGGCCGCCAACCTGGCGTTTCTGGGAAGGACATTGGTCCCCGGCTGGACTGACAGAGGCCGGCCTGCTGCTCTGGCGGATTGCGGTTTTGTTCGGTCTGACTCGTTTGTTTGCGGCTGTGACCCCGCCGTTGGAACAGGGTCTGGGGATTGCCTGCCTCGTTACCCCTTTTACCCGGATAACCGCCAAAGCAGCGGATTTTGCCCTTTTACTCACACTTACCTTGAGATTTATACCTCTTCTGCTGGAAGAGGTGACCATGATTGCCAAGGCCAGAGCTGCCAAAGGAGTACTGCCGTCTTCCTGGCTGGGACGAAGCCGGGAAATGGTTAATTTATTGACCCCCCTGCTCCTTTTGAGTTTGCGCAGGGCTGAAGAACTTGCCGACAATCTCCTGGCCCGGGGTTATGTCAGTGGCCGCTACCGGACTCTCAGCACCCAGGAATGGGCCTCCAGGGATAACTGGGCGGCAGTAATTATGCTTGTGGCCGGGGCCGGCCTGATATTCCTTTCCAGATAAGATATTAATTCTGCTATAATCAGGGGAAAGAAGTGACACTGTCCTTTTGGGACATCTGAACAGGAGAAAGTGATGCGTAATATTCGCCTAACTGTAGCTTATGATGGCACAGGTTATCATGGTTTTCAGCGGCAGCATGAATCTCATGGGCCGACTATTCAGGGAACCTTGGAAAAGGTCTGGCAGTTTCTGACTACAGAGGAGATAACTATAACCACAGCAGGCCGGACGGATGCCGGGGTTCATGCGGCCGGGCAAGTGGTTAATTTCAGAACCGAAATCAGAATTCCGACAGAGAATATTCCCAAGGCTTTCAACAGCTTGCTGCCAGGGGAAATCAGGATTCTGAAAGCTGGCACCGAAACTGAGAATTTCCACGCCAGGCGCTCAGCCCGCTGGAAGCGCTATGATTATCAGATTTCTCACAGACGTATTCCGGATGTTTTTAAACGGCTCTATTCCCTGCACGAACCTCTCAGGCTGAATGTGGGCAGGATGCAGGCGGCCGCTCTCTGTTTGGAGGGCAGGCATAACTTCAAGTCTTTTGCAGCCGTAGGCGGGGCCAGCAAGACCTTTGAACGCAGCCTCTACTGCTGTCAGGTGCAGGAAGAAGAAGATTTGTTGCGATTAATCTGTATCGGGGATGGTTTTCTCTACAAGATGGTGCGGATTATTGCCGGTACCTTGCTGCAGGCAGGCAAAGGCAAACTGGCTGTTGCCGAGATAGCGCAGCTCCTCACGGTGAAGCCTGTTCAGGAACACAAATATTCCTCTTATGTTGCTCCTGCTCATGGTTTAACTCTCCAGCATGTTCATTATGGGGAACAAAGTCCCTGGCAAGTCTATCCCGGTTTAAGCTGTGCTGCTGTCTGGAGTAATTCCGGGCAATTGAAGGTTGACAGCACCCGCCGACTCAGATAAAATAACAGTATTATGAGTCTTTATGTCTTGTCCTGTGCTTGAGCCCCACAGACCTGAACATTTGCCGCAAGTGTGCCTGAGCCCCACATACCCGGAAAAGACCCGAAAACAGACTATGGAGGTAATAAAATGTCCACTTTCTTTGCGAAAGCAACAGACATTGAACGTAAATGGATGGTTATTGACGCTGATGGAATTCCTTTGGGCCGTGTAGCCACAGAAGCAGCACGTCTCCTCAGAGGTAAACATAAACCTATATTTGCTACCAATGTAGATACAGGAGATCATGTTATTGTTATCAATGCTGCCAAAACCGTTTTGACAGGCAACAAACTCGCCAACAAGAAATACCGTCATCACTCAGGCTATCCCGGTGGTCTTAAAGAGGTCTCCTACAAAAATTTAATGCAAAATATGCCTGAGAGGGCTATGGAACATGCAATTAAAGGAATGCTTCCTCACAATAAACTGGGCGCGCAAATGTATACAAAATTAAAAGTATACAAGGGTGAGACACATCCGCATCAAGCCCAGAAACCCGAAATCTGGACCATCCAGTCTTAACAGGAAGGAGGAAGATAGTATATGTCAGCACAATTGCAATATGCCGCTACCGGTCGCCGTAAAAATGCCGTGGCCCGGGTTCGTCTTCTCGCCGGCCAAGGTAATTTTTCCATAAACAAGAGGGGTTTAGCTGAATACTTCGGGAAAAAGACCCTGGAGATGATTGTTCAGCAGCCTCTGGACATTACCGAAAATCTCGGTAAATATGATGTCATAGCTTTAGTTCATGGCGGAGGTAATTCCGGACAAGCCGGAGCCTTAAGATTAGGAATTGCCCGGGCTTTATTAAAGGCAGATATCAGCCTGAGACCGGCTCTGAAAAGAGCAGGATTCCTGGTTCGGGATCCCCGTATGAAAGAGCGTCGTAAATATGGCTTGAAAAAAGCCCGTAAAGCTTCCCAATTCTCCAAACGTTAAAATAGCAAATTGCAGGGAACGGAAGCAGGCGGGACAAGATTTTGTTCTGCGAACAATCAAGGAAGGGAATATCTCCCTTCCTTTTGCCGTATTTCCTGTCGCCGGGAAAAGACTGTTTTCCAGCTAAATTACCGGAAATATGGAACTTTAGCAGCTGCTGCTTCGTATTAATTACAGAAATAAGGTTATCAGCCTGAAATTTCGAAAATGACAGGAGCGCA
>DDXI01000093.1:0-7063 GCA_002347475.1 Peptococcaceae bacterium UBA2264 | reverse complement strand
AGGAAAACTTAGCTGACAACTTGCCTGGACCAGAAGATCTTTGGCTGGCCAAGGAAGAGTCCCAGGGAGTTGCAGAAATCCTGCAGGTCCTGCCCGAACACTATCGTCAGGTCTTGTATTTGCGTTATCATCAGGATCTCAGCTACGAGGAAATTGCCTCAGTGCTGAAAATAACGACCAGCAGGGTCAAAACCTATTTACACAGGGGCAAGGAAAGATTGCGTCAGGAATTGGCAAGGAGGGGGATCCATGAACGGAACTGAAAATTTATGGGATCAACTTTTTCAGGATAAACCTGTTCCTGAGGCCAGGCTGGCCAACCTCAGGCTAAATGTGATGCGCCAGATTGCGGAACAACCTCAGGATTTTCAGGGGCAGGCGCTGCTG
Source organism: Peptococcaceae bacterium UBA2264 (assembly GCA_002347475.1). Lineage (GTDB taxonomy): Bacteria > Bacillota > Desulfitobacteriia > Desulfitobacteriales > Desulfitobacteriaceae > UBA2264. Next base: position 6,676 of record DDXI01000093.1, on the reverse strand, counting down.
GCGGCACGTAAATGCTGGGGTATGATCCTGGTGGGGCTTTTTGCCCTTGGCAGCCTGCTGGCTCCGCTCTTTATCCTGATCAACGGTTACCTTTTAGCAGTGTTAATTAAAAATACCGCTGCTGAAGTGGTTACAATAATAACAGACATCAAACCAGTAATCGTGCTTCTCTGGGATAACTATTCCCTGTACCTGTTGAGTATTCTGGTACTTCTCGTTGTCTTGTACCAGTCGGAAAACAGAACTATGAATGGCCGAAGAGCAAACTGATAGGGGGATAAGGCAGACATACGGGAGTATTGCCTGATGGTCCTGATGTTAAATGGGGTGACATAGAAGGAGTCAGGGAAACCGGCTCCTTATTTTGATGCCTGGAGTTAGTCTCAGCCAGCTGAGACGAGGACAAAAATAAATTGAATTATTATGCATAAAAATGTATAATTATAATATAACAATTGCTGTAATTATTAAGGAGGATTCAAGGTGAAAATTGGCATATTAGGAGCTACGGGTTATACCGGTCAGGAATTGATACGGCTTTTACGTCAACATCCTGATGCCGAGATCGTTTATTTAGGGTCTTCTAGTGTGGCAGGATCTGCTTACGAAAAAATATACCCCCATCTCTATGAACAATCTGCAGGGGTATTGAGTGATGATAAGAAAATACCTGCTCTGGACGTTCTTTTCTGCGCTTTGCCCCATGGTATAACAGCAGCCAGGATCAGGGAATTTTTACAGACCGGGGCTAAGGTGATCGATCTGGGAGCAGATTTCCGGCTGGTTTCGGCAGAAGCCTATCAACAATGGTATAACCTGGAGCACCCGGAACCGCATTTTATCCGGGAGGCTGTTTACGGTCTGCCGGAATTGTACAGGGAAGAAATCAAGGGGAAAGCAATAGTTGCCAATCCAGGCTGTTATCCGACAGCCAGTCTGCTTTCCCTGGTTCCGCTCCTGCACAAGGGCTTATTGCGTCCCGAAACGATTATAATCGATGCCAAATCCGGCGTTTCCGGAGCCGGCAGAGGGGCCAATATGGGAACACACTATGCGGAAGTTAATGAAAATTTCAAGGCTTACGGAGTAGCTCAGCATCGCCATACCCCGGAAATCGAACAGGGAATATCCCGGGCTGTGGGTCATTCGGTACTTATTAGCTTTACGCCCCACCTGGTACCGATGACCAGGGGGATTCTGGCTACAATTTACGCCCAGGTTGAGGACGGGGTGGAGGAAGATGACCTGCGCCAGTGCTGGCAGGAAAAGTATGCAGCTGAAGAATTTGTCCATGTCCTGCCTCAGGGGACCTGGCCGCAAACCAAGTTTGCCTGGGGCAGCAATCAGGTCTTCCTGCAATTGACACTTGATCACCGCACCGGCCGGGCTATTCTGGTAGCGGCCATTGACAATTTAGTAAAGGGTGCCTCCGGCCAGGCGATTCAAAACATGAATGTCCTTTTCGGCCTGCCGGAAGGGACCGGTTTAAAGGCGACTGGAATTTGGCCCTGAAAGAGAACAGATTGAAGCCCTGTTGCCCGTTCGTCAGCCGCGGAATATGCAATATTTACTTGACAATCAACAACTTAATAAACTAACGGAGGAAAATTAACGATGTCCTTAGATAAAGAACGCTGGAAGTGGATTCCGGGGGGAGTTGGCGCCCCAAGAGGTTTTTGGGCCAATGCTGTTCAGGCCGGGGTCAAGTATAAAGATAAATATGATGTCGCCCTGATTTTTTCCGAGGTTCCGGCTCAGGCTGCAGGAGTGTTTACCCGTAACCTGGTTAAAGCTCATCCGGTTTTATTGTCCCAAAAACAGATCCAAAAAGGTGTGTCCCAGGCTATTGTTATCAACAGCGGCAACGCCAACGCCTGTGTGGGAGAAGCAGGAGACAAGGCTGCCTGGGCTATGGCTCAAAAGACTGCTGTTTGTCTTGATCTGGTTCCAGAGGATATTCTGGTGGCCTCTACAGGTGTAATCGGGGTTAAAATGCCTCTGCCGACGGTTCTCCTGGGGATAGAAAAGACTGCCGCAGAACTGCTGGAACAGAAGAATAATGCTCCGGAGAAAGCTGAACATAGCTCTGCTGCCAAGGTGCAAGCTGCCCATAAGGCGGCTCTGGCAATTATGACTACCGATCTGGCTGTTAAGGAAAGAGCTCTGGAGATCGAGTGTCAGGGTGGGACAATACGTTTGGGGGCCATGGCTAAAGGTTCGGGAATGATTCATCCTGACATGGGAACGATGCTGGGATTTTTAACAACAGATGCTCACCTGCCCGCTGCCGAACTGCAGGGATTACTGCGCAGTGCCGCGGATGACAGTTTTAACATGGTAACAGTTGACGGAGATACCAGCACGAATGATACTGTCTTTATGCTGGCCAATGGTTTATCAGGCCTGAGGCCCTCGGGGGACGATTTGCTTAAATTTCAGGAAGCGCTCAGGACGGTGTGTTTCTGGCTGGCGCAGGAAATTGCCCGTGATGGGGAAGGAGCCACCAAGTTTCTGGAGGTCCGGGTTGCCGGGGCCAGGACGCGGGAGGATGCCCGTAAAACTGCGAAAAGTGTTTGTGGTTCGAGTTTGGTTAAGACGGCAATATTTGGGGAAGATGCTAACTGGGGCAGGATTATTGCCGCCATGGGCTACTCGGGAGCGGAGTTTGATCCTGATGCTGTCTCTATCTGGCTCGGGGATCTGCTGGTGGCCCAACAGGGGCAGGGAGTGGATTTTTTAGCGGAGAAGGCTAAAGAGATCCTGACAGCCCACGATGTCGTGATCAGAATCGATCTTCGTAACGGAGCAGAAACAGCCACAGCCTGGGGCTGTGACTTGAGTTATGATTATGTCAAAATCAATGGCAGCTATACTACGTAATTAAGGCTTGAGACAAGTGTCTCAAAGTTGGGCGAAGTTCGAAATATTTGTACTTGGCTGAGAGCTCATGGTGCATCAGACTTCGGACCCGGCGGAAAGGGGGTTGTTTAAATGGTTACTAAACAGGGTGGTTTGGATAAGGCCAGGGTTCTGGTTGAGGCTCTGCCTTATATCCAAAAATTTGCCGGTAAAACAATAGTCATCAAGTACGGCGGACATGCCATGGTTGACCCGCTGCTCAAGGAATTAGTTATGCTTGACATTCTTCTCCTGCATTCTGTGGGTATCAGGCCGGTAGTTGTTCATGGCGGCGGTCCGGAGATCAATGCCATGTTAAGCAAGGTTGGCAAGGAAAGCCAGTTTATCAGGGGTCTGAGGGTAACAGATGCTGAAACCATGGAGATAGCCACCATGGTTTTGGTCGGCAAACTCAACACCGAAATTGTTTCCCTTTTGAACTGTTACGGAGGGAAAGCAGTCGGTTTGAGCGGTAAAGATGCCCAGTTGCTGAGAAGCGTGAAAAAACCTATGCAAATGGCTAACAGTGAGGGAAAATTAGAGGAGATCGATTTGGGTTATGTCGGGGAAATTGAAAAGGTATCGCCGGAAATCATTACAGCTTTGCTGGACCAGGGCTATATTCCGGTGATTTCCCCGGTTGCCGGCGGGGAAAACGGCAAATCTTACAATATCAACGCCGATACTGCCGCCGGCAGGATTGCCGGGGCCTTAAAGGCCGACAAACTGCTTCTGCTGACTGATGTCAGCGGCGTTCTGCGTGATCTCCAGGATCAGGACTCGCTTATAGCGACGATCCGCAAAAGCGAAGTGATAGCCCTGTCCGAGCAGGGCATATTGACCGGGGGCATGCTGCCGAAAGTGGAGTGTGCCGTGGAAGCGTTGGACGAGGGAGTAGGCAGTATCCATATTCTTGATGGCCGCCTGCCGCATGCTATCTTGCTGGAGCTTTTCACAGATGGTGGCATAGGAACGATGTTTGTGGGGGAGGATTAGAATGTTAGAAGGGATTCATACTGAAGAAATAATCGCCCGTGGCCAAGCCGTGATCATGAACACATACGGCAGGCTGCCTATGGCCCTGACCAGGGGCGAGGGTTCCTGGGTCTGGGATGCGGAAGGTAAAAAATATCTGGATTTCCTGACCGGCCTGGCTGTCAACTCTTTGGGTCACAGTCATCCGGCCATTGTCTCAGCTATTCAGGAGCAGGCCAAACTGCTTTTGCATACCTCCAACCTGTACTGGATTCCCAATCAGGTGGCCTTAGCCGAACGTCTGGTCGCCAATTCCTTTGCCGATAAAGCCTTTTTTTGCAATAGCGGTGCCGAGGCCAATGAAGGGGCTATCAAACTGGCCCGGAAATATGCCAAAAAACGTTATGACGAGCAGAAGTTTGAGGTTATTTCCCTGGAAAGCTCTTTTCACGGCCGGACACTGGCTACCTTGACGGCAACCGGTCAGAAGAAGTATCAGGAGGGTTACGAGCCTCTGCCGGCAGGATTTTCCTATGTGAAATTAAATGACAGCACTGAACTTGAAGCCCGGGTCAATGACCGGACTGCAGCCGTCCTGATCGAGCCCATTCAGGGAGAAGGCGGAGTCTATCCGGCAGACGAGGAATTTCTGCAAACAGCCCGCCGTTTGTGTGATAAATATGGTGCTTTATTGATCTATGATGAAGTCCAGTGCGGCCTGGGCCGTTCGGGCAAACTTTTTGCCTATGAATGGAGCAGCGTGACTCCTGACATAATGACCTTGGCCAAGGCTTTGGGCGGCGGGATCCCTATCGGAGCCATCCTGGCTACGGATAAAGTGGCAGCGGCTTTTCAGCCTGGTGACCATGCCTCCACCTTTGGCGGCAATCCCCTGGCTACAGCAGTGGGCTGTGCTGTCCTGGATATTATGCTGGCTGAGGGGTTCTTCCAGGATGTGCAAAAACGGGCCGCATACTTCCGCAGCGGCCTGGAGAAATTAGCGGCTAAATATCAGACAGCCGGAGCCATCCGCGGACAGGGTATGATCTTGGGCTGGCCGGTAGCCAAATCAGGGCCGGAAATTGTTGAAGCCTGCCGGAAACAAGGACTTCTGATCAACTGTGTGGGTGGTCTGACCCTGCGTTTCCTGCCTCCGCTCATTGCCCGGGAAACTGAGATCGATCAGGCCCTGGCAATTCTGGACAGCATCTTCAGCCAGGTCTGGAATGGCTGATTTTTGGCCGAGACAGGAGTACTCGCAGCTGCACTAAAAATTTGTATTATTGTCAAAGATATATTGTATAATTAGCAGAGAGATATCTGTTGCCTGAGAAAGGTTAGGGATAAGTATTTCAGAATGGAGGCATAAGAATTTTGGAAAAAGTGATTTTAGCATATTCCGGCGGTCTGGATTCTTCGGTTATTACAGCTTGGCTAAAAGAAACTTATGGCTATGAAGTTATTGCTGTAGCTGCCAATCTTGGACAAGGAGAGGAACTTGACCCTCTGCAGGAAAAGGCTGACAAAAGCGGCGTATATAAACTTTATATCGAAGATCTGCGGGAAGAATTTATTACCGATTATATCTACCCGACTCTCCGGGCCGGCGCAGTTTACGAGGGGAAATATTTGTTAGGTACCTCCTTTGCCCGGCCGCTGATTGCCAAACGGTTGGTGGAAATTGCCGAAAAAGAAGGGGCAGTAGCTATTTGTCACGGCGCCACCGGTAAAGGCAATGACCAGGTCCGTTTCGAATTGGGGATCAAGGCCTTAAATCCCTATATCAAGATTATCGCTCCCTGGCGTATCTGGGATATCAAGTCCCGGGAAGAAGCTATAGAATATGCCAGGGTCCGGGGTATTGAGATTCCGACGGCCAGCAAGTCCTACAGTATGGACCGTAATATCTGGCATCTCAGTCACGAGGGCTCTGATCTGGAAGATCCCTGGAATGAACCCCAGCGGGATCTCTTTCTCCTGGGTGTGGCTCCTGAAGATGCTCCGGATAAAGCAACCTATGTGGAACTGGATTTTGAACAGGGGACACCGGTTAGTGTAAATGGAGAAAAACTGCCGCCGATAAAACTTCTGGAAACTCTGAACAGGCTGGGCGGTGAAAACGGTGTGGGCATAGCTGACATAGTGGAGAACCGTTTGGTGGGAATGAAGGCCCGCGGAGTTTATGAAACCCCTGGGGGAACGATTCTCTATGCTGCGCATCAGGCTTTGGAACATTTGACCCTGGACAGCATCACTTTCCATTATAAGGAGCAAATAGCCCTGAAATACGCTGAAATGGTTTACAATGGGGTCTGGTTTTCGCCGCTGCGCGAGGCTTTGGATGCCTTTGTCAATGTTACTCAACGCAATGTTACCGGCACCGTCCGTTTGAAACTCTACAAGGGCAGCTGTATCCTGGCGGGTTCGAAATCACCCTATTCCCTTTATAATGAGGAATTTGCTACCTTTGGCCGGGATGAAGTCTATAACCAGAAGGATGCGGAAGGCTTTATCAATCTTTTCGGACTTCCTCTCAAAGTAAGGGCCTTGATGGAGAAAGAATCCGGTTTGCGTAAATAAAAAATATATCGGGTCAGCATAGACAAACACTAAGGCTGGCGTCTTGGCTGAGGCTGGGCGCCGGCCCTGATTTTCAGGGGCAGGATTTGCCGGTTTAAGCAGGAAATCCCGATAAAACCAGGAAGGACGGTTAACATGAAACTTTGGGGCGGACGTTTTGAAAAGGGCACTGAGGCTTTGGTAGAGGATTTTCATTCCTCTATTTCCTTTGATCAGCGCTTAT
>DDXI01000126.1 GCA_002347475.1 Peptococcaceae bacterium UBA2264 | reverse complement strand
CAAATGATCTTCCAGGACCCTTATGCCTCTCTTGATCCCCGGATGACAGTTGCTGATATTGTGGGCGAAGCTTTGGATATTCACCGTTTGGCTCAGGGCCCCGCAAGAATTAAACGCATCTGTGAATTGCTGGAGACAGTGGGCCTTGACCCGGGGTTTGTCAATCGGTTTCCCCATGAGTTTTCCAGCGGCCAGCGGCAGCGTATCGGCATAGCCCGCTCTTTAGCAGTCAGTCCCAAATTGATTATTTGTGACGAACCTATCTCTGCCCTGGATGTTTCCATTCAGGCTCAGATAGTTAATTTATTGCAGGAACTGCAAGATAAACACGGTTTAACCTATTTGTTTGTTGCTCATGACCTTTCCATGGTAAAACATATCTCTCATCACATCGCTGTGATGTACCTGGGGCGAATTGTTGAATTAACAGACAGTAATACTCTTTATGAAAATCCTTTGCATCCTTATACCCAAGCCTTGCTCTCCTCGATCCCCATCCCGGATCCGGAGGCAGAGGCTCAGCGCTGCCGTATTGTCTTGCAGGGAAAAGTACCCAGCTCGGTTGAGCTGCCATCAGGATGTTATTTTCAGACTCGCTGCCCTCGCAGTCATAATATCTGTATCCGGAAAAAACCGGAACTGAGCGAACTCCGCAATGGTCATTGGGTTGCTTGTCATTTTGCTATTTAACAATATTCAGAGAAGGGGAGGTTGTTAAATGATCCTCACAAAAGAGAAGACTAGAATCGGTTTTATGGGAACCGGTGTCATGGGAAAAAGCATGGTTTCCCATTTGCTCAAAGCAGGATATAAAGTGACAATTTACAATCGCACCAGGGCTAAAACCAAAGACCTGATCCACCAGGGGGCTGTTTGGCGGGATAATATAGCAGAGGTGGCAGCCCACAGTGATCTGATTATAACGATGGTTGGATATCCTGAGGATGTGGCTGAAGTCTATTTGGAAAAGGAGGGGATTATTGAAAATGCCCGCCCAGGCACATACCTGATTGATATGACTACCTCCGCTCCTGGTCTGGCCAGAAAGATCTATGATAAAGCTTTGGCCAAGGGCATGTTTGCCTTGGATGCTCCTGTTTCCGGCGGAGATGTTGGTGCCAGAGAAGCCAGCTTGACCATAATGGCCGGTGGGGATCAGGCTGTTTTTGAGGCTGTTAAACCTGTTTTAAGCTGTCTGGGGACAAATATAATTTTGCAGGGTGGAGCTGGAGCAGGTCAAAACACAAAAATGTGTAATCAAATTGCTGTGGCCTCCACTATGATTGGGGTTGTTGAAGCCCTGGCTTATGCGGAAAAGGCCGGTCTGGATCCCCTCACGGTTTTAAAAAGCATTGAGTCAGGTGCTGCCGGGAGCTGGTCTCTAAGCAATTATGTTCCGCGTATAATTGCTGGTAATTTCGCTCCGGGTTTTTATATCAAACACTTTATCAAAGATATGACTATAGCTTTAACTGCTGCTCAGGAGATGGGATTAAAAACTCCCGGCCTGGAATTAGCCAAAGCGCTTTATGAGCAACTCTCATCCAAGGGAGAGGAAAACAGCGGTATTCAGGCTTTATATAAAATGTATCACTCGTAAAATAGAAGATTGATTGGATCCTAAATCACCTGGAAGGTAATAATTCTAAATATCCAGGGGTTATCAGCAGATTAAGCCGGTTAGTTCTCAGGACTAACCGGCTTAATCTATATCGACGATCAATAGAATATTAAAAAATTACGAAAATTCAGAATATACTATATTATTTTGTTAATTTGATATATAATATGAATTGGCATAATCCCCAGTGCTAAACAATTCCTTTGATCTAATACATAACGTAACCTTAGCTCAGACATTATTATCTGCCGTTCAGGTACCTTCTTCGGAATATTCGCCATCTTTTCCAGAGGATGACGATATATTAATTACCAGCAGAGGGGGTGAGAATGAGAAAAGAGTAATTTCAGGCAAGGTCTCTCGGTACTTATTTTAAATTAATTAAGAGGAGGACAAACAATGCAAAACGCAAATCCCGCCCCGATCGGAGTAATCGCCTTTGGAACAGCAGCTTTTGTAACAGGATCGTTATTTGCCGGATTATTTGGTTCTTTAAGTCCTGGTAATATGTTGGCAACAGGTGTTATGTGCATCGTTGCCGGAATACTTCTTTTTGCAGTTACCTGTATGATGATTACGAAAAATTCTTTGGCTGATTCTGCTGTTTTTTCAATGTGGGGAGGAACCATATTTGGCTTTTTCTCTTTTGTATGGACAACATTAGGAGTAATATTAATTTTGTGGAAAGATGGCGTAACTGGTCCATTGGCCTTTTTATTGCTATTCGCTTGTGTCTTTTCGATCGGATATATGATTTATTCTTATAGCTTAAAACTCTGGTCCTTTGCTATTCTGTTCCTTGCTGTTGCTGTCGGCACCATCTGCGCCTTTGGCTTTTTGTACTATGGCTGGGCAACCGCTGTATTGGCAGGTTGGATTATTATTATCTGGTCTATTCTGGCTCTGTATATTATGTTTAAGGAACAGCTCAGCGCTGTTTTACCGTCCAAGTCATAGTAGTCCGGCAGAAAATTGCCCAAACATAAAAGAAATAATTTTTGAAAAAGCACCGCATTTGTTTGCGGTGCTTTTGAGCGCGAAGATTCATTCTTTTTTAATTGACTCTAGCATCTCATTTAAACTTTCGAGATCAAATTCTAAATTCTTCTTTTCTATTTCTAATTTAGTTATTGTTACCTCGTTATCAGTTTTGAGTTTCTTGGCTTCTGCAAATGCTTGTTCCTTGTCGAACTCATAGCCATGAGTTCCTTTGACTACTTCCCGGAACCTGTAGAGTTCACCTTTGGCAATCTGATCAGCTATTTCATTTCGAATAGCCCGCAAGTGATTATTGATTTCCGATATTCTATTTTCCGTTCTTCCTTTTAAACGAATAAGAGCTTCATCAATTTCTGATAAAGTAATATTTTCCATTTGCGTCACCTCTCTTTTTTTAAGAACTTCGACAAAAGGAAAGATATTCCTTCAAATAGTATACAAGTAATAAACAAGTTAATCTTTCTTATCAGGTATAATTTCCAGCAGATCCTCGAACCGGATAAATAAACATACAATCCTATTACCTGACATTACAATCGTCTTATATTGTTCGGTAGATATGACAGGCATGGGATATTATGCAATTATGCAATTTTTCACTGGAAAATCAGAACAGTAAAGCTGATGGCTCCGTCATAATACCTGGGTCTTTTTTTGGGTCCTTAAACGGGTCCTTAAACCTATTTACTTGTTACATAATATTACAGATAATTAAATTAAATTTGGAGATGCTCTGGCAGATCATGCTAAGCACTGTTGGGATAACCTTAATAATTTTGGAAGCTGATTATATTGTCGGACTAAAATGGTATGCAAATCGCAATGTCCTGCAAGGAATAGCTTCAGTTAACAGGTAAAAATAGACAAATTATAGAGCATGCAAATATTATAAATCAGAAAAATAATTTTGAAATGATGTAGTAAACAAATAGTTCCCAATTGGCAATAAAATTATGATTCAGCTAAAATAAAAAACGCCGCAAATTCTTGCAGCGCCTGTGTTTTTTACTGGCAGGGGATGTAGGAGTTGAACCCACAT
>DDXI01000039.1 GCA_002347475.1 Peptococcaceae bacterium UBA2264 | reverse complement strand
CCCATTTCTCCCTCGATTTCAGCCCGGGGAACAAGAGCAGCAACCGAGTCGATAACAATAATATCCACAGCGCCGCTGCGCACCAAAGCCTCACAAATTTCCAGGGCTTGCTCCCCTGTATCAGGCTGAGCAATCAGTAAGTCTTCCGTATTAACCCCAAGGGCTTTGGCATAAATAGGATCCAAGGCGTGTTCAGCATCGATAAAGGCAGCTACTCCGTCCAGTTTCTGAGCCTCGGCGATTACATGTAAAGCGACAGTTGTTTTCCCGGAAGACTCAGGCCCGTATATCTCGATTATCCGGCCACGGGGTACTCCGCCAATACCTAAAGCAATATCCAGAGACAAGGCCCCAGTCGGAATAACATCTACTGCCAAACCTGCGGCAGCTTCCCCCAGTCGCATGATCGACCCTTTGCCGAATTGTCTCTCAATCTGTCCCATAGCTATAGTAAGCGCCTTTAACTTATCTGTTTCAGCCATATGTCATCCTCCTTGTTAGAATTCAGTAGTATCCGATTTGTATTACCCAGGGAAAACACTTGTTCGGTTTATTATAGTCCAGCTGGCCTAAACTTGTCAATCAGAAGCAAGTGTACCGACACTCTTCTTGCTATTATTTGTTATATTTACATATTTTACTATATAAAAAACAAGCTGAGTTTATTTATCAACTCAGCCTGTCAGACAAGGGAAAGATTTTCTTTCAATTTCCTAGCGAGCTTTCGCCGGCTCAACACTGACTTTGCGTCCCTTAATCATATTCTGATGCATACAACTTAAAACCCGGTTTGCATGTTCGGCGGGAACTTCCACAAAAGTGAATTTCTCATAAATATTTATCATACCGATAATATTACCGGGTATTCCGCTTTCTTCCGCGATCCAGCGCACAATATCCTGCGGTCGAATTTGCTGAAGACGGCCAATATTCATAAAAAGTCGAACCATTCCGGGAGTAGCCCCGGTATTACCGAAGGTTTCTTCATTTTCTTCCTCAACAAGTTCATCTGAAATAGCACCTTCAACGGCATATTTAAGCGCCGCAGCCGCAACATCTGTGGAATCATATTCTTCCAGAAGTGTGCTGACCACTGAACGATAGGTACCCAAATGATTGGATTGCATTAATTTTATTAACTGGTTTTTCAGATTATCCGCTTGCCTTTCACTAATATCGGCTAGGGAGGGAAGTTCCTGGCGGTGAATACGCGTCTTGATCAGGCGCTCAATCAGCCTTAATTGCCGGTACTCCCGGGAAGATATTAAAGTAATTGCCTTGCCTTTGCGCCCGGCGCGGCCGGTTCTTCCAATTCTATGGACATAAGATTCCGGATCCTGGGGAATATCAAAATTGATAACATGAGTCACATTTTCAATATCCAGACCCCGGGCAGCTACATCCGTTGCCACCAATAACTCTATTTTGCCATCCCTAAAACGTTTCATAACCCGATCACGCTGTTGCTGACTTAGGTCTCCATGCAAGGCATCAGCAAAATAGCCCCGGGCTTCCAAAGAAGTGACCAGTTCATCGACACCCCGTTTTGTGCGGCAGAATATTATTCCTTGTCCAATGTCCTCCATATCTATGATCCGGCACAGGGCGTCTACCTTAATTTTTTCCCGCGTCTCATAGAACACTTGTTCCGTTAGGGTGACAGTCAGTTCATCCTGGCTGACCGTAATGGTTTTAGGATCTTTCATATAATTTCTGGCTAATTTGCGGATTGCCAGAGGCATGGTAGCTGAAAACAGCATTACCTGCCGTTTTTCTGTTGGCACCTGTTTGAGGATATCTTCAATATCCTCAATAAAGCCCATATCCAGCATTTCATCGGCCTCATCCAGGACCACTATTTCCACATATTGCAGACGCAATGTGCCCCTTTTCAGGTGATCGAGCAAACGCCCCGGGGTCCCGACAACAACCTGGCAGCCAAAACGCAAAGCCCGAATCTGTCTGTCAATTGACTGCCCGCCATAGATGGGCAATATTTTAATGTGTCTGTATTTACCTATTTTTCCTATCTCTTCAGAGACCTGAACCGCCAATTCTCTGGTAGGAGTAACTACAATAGCTTGTACTGCCTGGAATTTCGTATTTACTTTCTCAACTATCGGAATGCCGAAAGCCGCGGTTTTACCTGTCCCCGTTTGAGCCTGTCCGATCAGATCCAATCCTTCCATTACAAGGGGTATGGTTTCTTTCTGAATAGGGGACGGCTCTTCAAAACCCATTTCTGATATGGACTGCAGCACCTGCTTGCTTAACACTATATCACCAAAAGACTGTAAACGTTCAACCATCAAATTAATTTGTTCTCCTTTCAAAGTTCGAGCATATATTGGCGAACCATATTCAAGGCTGCCATAACCGTTAATTGGCGAACGGAATCCCTTCCGCCGTAAAACTGAAATTTTCTTACTTCTGTACCTTTTGCCGAGGCCAAGCCGATATAAACAAGACCAACTGGTTTTGTCTCACTACCACCACCCGGGCCGGCTAGCCCGGTAATAGATACAGCCATATCTGCTCCTGTCAGCCTGCGGACACCGTCAGCCATCTCCTGGGCAGTTTCCCTGCTCACTGCGCCGACAGATTGCAGTGTAGCCTTCTTCACACCCAGCATATTTTCTTTAACAGAATTGGCATAACTTATTACTCCGCCCAAATAATAATCTGAACTACCCGCTTCTTGGGTTAATGTTGCTCCGACTAAACCTCCCGTACAGGATTCAGCCGTAGTCAGAGTGTACTTGCGGCTTCTCAGGGCTTGGCCGACAACTTCAGCCATAGTTTGTTCATCCCGGGCAAATACCTTATTGCCCAAGCGGGAACGTATGGTCTGCTCCATTGTGTCCAAAGTTCTGAGCGCTGTTTGTTTATCAGTATCCCGGGCTGCTAAATGAATATTTATCTCTGTCCGTTTTGCTAAAAGAGACACTGCCGGATTAACCTGACTCAGCAATTCACCCAGAACTTCTTCCAGAGCCGACTCACTTATCCCAAATATTTTCAAGATGCGGGTCTTCATCGTTTTACTATCCGGTCCGATTAATTTTTCCAGCTCAACCAGAGCATAATCTTCAAACATGGGTCTCATCTCAAATGGTGGTCCCGGTAATATAACAATCGTCTTGCCATCTCTGTTAATCAGGGCACCGGGCGCTGTACCTAACTTATTGAGAAGTATTTTAGCACCCTGGGGAAAATAAGCTTGTTTGAGATTGCTGACCGGCATTTCCCTTTTGTGCGCTGCGAAAAAATTCTTGATTTCTTCCAAACTGTCGGCATCCAAAAACATTTCCAGATCCAGGACCTTGGCTGCTATTTCTTTGGTCAGATCATCCGCAGTCGGTCCGAGTCCCCCTGTTGTAACAATCAGATCCGCCCGCTGTAGTGCTTGACGCAAAACATTTTCCAAACGTTCGGGATTATCACCCACTGTAGTATGATAGTCAACTTCAATACCTAAAGCAGACAGCTGTGCACTCAAGTATTGAGCATTGGTATTTAACGTTTGTCCCAGCAATAATTCCGTTCCAGTTGAAATAATTTCAGTTATCATAAAATTTTACCACTCTCCCTTCATATTTGCAAATATGTCGCAATTAATTATTATTCAAAGTATTGTTTCCAAAATTCCCCTTCAGTCTGTTTTCAGTATAAAACCAATCGGTCTGAAAAAACAACTATTCCGAACAAAAAAACCTCCTTGCGGAGCGTTCACAGTATAAATATCTGAAAAATGCTAAGTAAAATAAATTGAAAACATTGCCTGGCGCCTTCCCCATTCACCCGGCGTCGCAGCTGCTTGCTTGTTCCTTCCGTTGGCGTGCCAAACCCCTATAGCTTACTGCAAGTAAACCAGTGGCACGCCTCTTCACTCCAGGAACTTCACTCGTTTAACGCTGCTCTGCCTTTACGTTCATTCCAGATATATATCATTTGCTTCAGATTAAACTCAGCTATAGTTTTTCTCTTTTTATCAACTAATCGTCCATAACAATTGATTATTATCAGGGTAAAAATAAAGGCATAGCCGTAGCTATACCATTATTCTGCCCCCATGAGTACTTTCTGATGAAAACCACCCTTCAGGGAGGATTTTCTGTTATTGTCATATATACTTAAAGAAATTATGTATTTCCAATACTCATAAAGTAATTCAAGACTTGCCAGGCAGTTATTTCAATTTGTTTTATTTTCGCAAATACTTGAGTGTCTTTAAAAAATAATCAACACCGGAAATTATTGTGAAAAAGAGGGCTATGTACAAAACCGGCTGGCCAACAGGTATCCCGATCAAAGAAAAAGGCCAGTCATGCAGCAAAATTGCTGAGATAGAAATTACCTGGGTAACAGTTTTTATTTTTCCGAGTTTACTGGCGCTCAAGACAACTCCGTCGGCAGAAACGATGGCCCGCAGGCCGGTTACGGCAAATTCCCGTCCCAGGATTGTCCAGGCCACCCAGGCCGGAACACTGCCCAGTTCAACCAGCGATATCAGGGCAGCAGAAACCAGCAGTTTATCAGCCAAAGGATCCATAAACTTCCCCAGGACAGTGACCTGATGTCTTTTTCTGGCTATATAACCGTCCAGGCCGTCTGTGGCAGCAGCCAGAATAAAGATGACTGCTGCTACTAAGTCCTGATGAGGAAAAAGGGTGTGTCCTTTAGGCACCTGCAACAAAAGAAAAGCCATAAATATCGGAATCAGGATTATTCGAACTATTGTCAAACGATTTGGTAAATTCACAAGACAACCTCTCCTAATAAATCATAACTGTCTGCCTCCCGGATACAGACCCGAACAATATCACCGGTAACTACTGCTTTGCCATGAGTATCAACATAGACTTGGCCGTCAATTTCCGGCGCATCAGCTTCCGTACGCCCTAACCAACGATCATTGGATATTTTTTCTTCTAAAATGACATCTATGGTTTTACTGAGGAAACGCTGCTGACATTCAGAGGCAATCTCCTGCTGTAAAAGCATTAACCTTTCCCGTCGTTTTTCTCTTATTTTCTGAGGCACCTGATCAACTCTGCAAGCTGCAGCTGTTCCTTCTTCTTTGGAATAAGCAAAGACACCAAGACGTTCAAACCTGAGTCGCTTGACGAAATCAAGAAGATTGGCAAACTCTGTTTCAGTTTCACCTGGAAAGCCGGTTATCATGGTAGTGCGTATGGTAATATCTGGTATCGCTTGCCGCAATTTGCCTATCAGCTGTTCTGCCTGCTCAATTGTACCACGCCGATTCATTTCGCTCAGCACTTTGGGATCAGCATGCTGCAGAGGAAGGTCCAGATAACGGCAAACCTTACTTTCCTGTCTTATGACCGCGATAAGTTCCTCGCTGAAGAGATCAGGATAACAATACATCAGCCTGATCCAGGCGATACCTTCAACAGCTGCTAATAAGCGGATTAACCTTGGTAAACGCAGCTGGCCATAAAGATCCCAGCCATAGCGGGTGGTATCCTGAGCAATCAGAATGATTTCTTTAACTCCCTGGGAAGCCAGCATTTGAACTTCTTTGACGATGGATTCCTCCGGACGACTACGAAAACGCCCTCGCACAAAAGGAATAACACAATAGCTACAAAAATTATCACAACCTTCTGCAATTTTAACATAAGCCAAATGTTTTGGGGTCAATCGTTTTCTGGGCATATTCTCATCATACAGGAAATCCGGAGAACCAGGGTTGATTAAAATTGTTTTCCTGATACGGGATTGTTCCACTAACTCTTTTATTTTATCAATATTTCCCGTACCTGATATTCCATCCAATTCTGGTATGGCCTGCATCAGCTCCTCACTGTAACGCTGAGCAAGGCAACCGGTTGCCAAAAGAAGACGGCAGGAACCTTCTTCCTTAAAACGAGCCATTTCCAAAATGGTATTGATCGATTCTTCCTTAGCAGTCTCGATAAAAGAGCAGGTATTGACCACTATGATATCAGCTTGATCCAGTTGATCAGTCAGCAGATAATCTTTTTCTAATATTCCTGACATTATTTCACTGTCAACCTGATTTTTGGCACACCCTAAAGAAATAATGGCAATCTTTGTCAAAACACACCTCATTAAACTATTTCTGCTACTTCATTACACCTTTTACTATACAGTATAAACTAAGATTTCAGGCAGTGTCAAAAAGATCATTCCGAGTATTACATCCTGCGATATAAACCCAGAGACAACTCTGCCTCCCTCTGGCTGTCCTTATCAAAATTCTATCATGATAAAAAAGATTTCACCCTTGCAGACTACCAGAAACTGGCTGAAGAAGGTCTGGTTAAAGAGTCGGGTGTTTATGCCCCTTGTTCATGCCAGGCAAAGTTTTTTTTCTTTTTGTTTGTCCCCGCCCGCACTGCTTTCCTTTTTTTCTGTCCCTCCCGCTTGCTCTCTGCTCAGAATTCTGTTCATCCTGACTTTTAGACTTTATTTTCCACGGTTTAATTAAACACCTGGGACCAAAACCGATCAGATCTTCCCGGTGGGCCAGGATCAGAGCCTCTTTGACCAGCTCATAATTTTGCGGATTTCTGTATTGAATCAGAGCCCTTTGCATAGCCTTTTCGTGCAAACTCTTGGGGACATACACTTTCTCCATAGTGCGAGGATCCAGTTCTGTATAATACATGCAGGTTGATAAAGTTCCGGGAGTTGGTATGAAATCCTGAACCTGCTCCGGATTAACCCTCATATCCCTGACATATTCCGCCAGCTCAATGGCCTCTCTCAAACTGCTTCCCGGATGAGATGACATCAGATAAGGAATCAGATACTGTTTTTTTTCAATTTTCTGATTAATCTTTTGGAAACGGCGAACAAAATTCTCATAAACTTGTTTTCCCGGTTTACCCATGTATTTTAAAACAGCAGCACTGACATGCTCAGGTGCTACTTTCAGTTGTCCGCTAATATGATGTTGGCACAATTCCAGCAGTAAATCCGACTTCCGGTCAACCAGAATAGTATCATAACGGACACCCGAACGCACAAAAACCTTCTTGATCCCGGGCAACTCCCGTAAACGACGCAACAGGTCGATATATTCGCTCTGATCGCTGTCTAATTTCTCGCACGGATGGGGAAAAAGGCACTGGCGCTGAGGGCATGTTCCTCTGCTTAGCTGCTGCTGACAAGAGGGATGACGGAAATTTGCCGTCGGCCCTCCAACATCATGGATATAACCTTTGAAATGCGGATGTCTGCTTAAGCGTTCTGCTTCCCTGATTATTGAGGCCTGACTCCTGCTTTGAACAATTCGACCCTGATGAAATACCAGGGCACAAAAAGAACAGCCGCCGTAACAGCCTCGGGAACTGACTATGCTGAATTCCACCTCTTCTATGGCCGGCACGCCTCCCATCTCCTGATACCGGGGATGATAAGTACCCATATAAGGCAGGGCATAAATTCTATCCATCTCAGCCCGGCTTAAGGGACTTGCGGGAGGATATTGCAGCACTCCTTCACGATCATGTTTTTGATACAATATTTTTCCGCGCACAGGATCCTGTTGCTGATACTGTACCCAAAAAGCCTCAGCGTAAGAGAGTTTGTCATTCTGCACCTGTTGGTAATCAGGTAATACTATGGCCCCTTCAGGAGGTTCCTTTCTCCAGGGAACTACCGTCCCCGCCACACCCTGAATCTGCTGAATATTTTCTCCGGCTGCCAGACGCCCGGCAATTTCCGCAATTGGCTTTTCACCCATTCCATAGACCAGCAGCTCGGCCTGACTGTCTAAAAGCAAGGAGCGACGCACCCGGTTACTCCAATAGTCATAATGAGCAAATCGCCTCAGAGAAGCTTCTATTCCCCCGATAATTACGGGAACCCCAGGTAAAGCCTCACGGACACGATTAGAGTATACTATGGTTGCCCGGTCGGGACGCAGCCCTGTTTGGCCGCCAGGTGAATAAGCATCTCTGGAGCGTTTCTTCCTGGCCGCTGTATAATGATTAACCATGGAATCCAAATTACCGCCGGCGATCAAACAGGCCAGTCGAGGTTTTCCCATAATTCTGAAGGCCTCAAGATTTTGCCATTCAGGCTGAGCTATAATTCCTACTCTATAATTGAGGTTTTCTAAAACCCTGGCAATAATTGCTGCTCCAAAACTTGGGTGATCTACATAAGCATCTCCGGATATTATTAAAAAATCAAGTTCACTCCAGCCGCGTTCTCCCATATCAGCGGTATTAACCGGTAAAAAACCGGAATTACGCACTATTTCTTACCTCCAAAACTGCCTTGAAGACTTTCTGCAGAGAAACAGACTCTCACATCACTGGAGTGAGAGTCAACTGCAGGAATCAGCGATAATTAATAAACTGTAAATCAATGCCAAAATCTTCGTTCTTCAAGAAAGCTATAACTGCTTGTAAATCATCTTTATTTTTGCCGGCAACCCGGATTTGATCACCTTGAATCGAACTCGTCACCTTGATCTTGCTGTCGCGAAGCACTTTCATGATCTGTTTGGCTTTATCCTGGGCAAGGCCATTAATCAGCTTTACCTCCTGGCGCACAGTATCACCAGCAGCCGGCTGGATTTTTCCGTACTCCAGGGCCCTAAGGGATACCTGCCGTTTAACCAGTTTGCTTTCCAAAATATCCACAACATTACGAAGCTTAAATTCATCATCAGAAACCAGGATAATTTTTTCTTCTTCCAGTTTCAGTGATGACTTGCTGTTTTTAAAATCAAATCGTTGTTCGATTTCTTTCTCGGCCTGCATGAGAGCATTCGTAACTTCCTGAAAATTCACCTGAGAAACAATGTCAAATGAAGCGTCTTTAGCCAAACCAAATCCCTCCTTGTCTTATCCGGTCTTAAAAAATCCGGGAAAATATCTACTGTTGAATGCTAGCGAACATTTATGGAATCTTTTGTAAGGACGATATTGTTAACCACTTCTCCCGAATCACCCAGGCTTGGTTGGACCGCCCCATTAATAGTAACAACTACTCCGCCGGCATTTCCGACTGTCACAAATTCAATCTCATCGGAAGCTTTGATTTCTTTGGTTGTTCCCACAGAATATTCTCCCTCCAGAACAACTTTCCCATCAGCTTTGACCAACAGCCAGCAGTTTTGATTGAACTCCAATTGAACAATCAGACCCTCCGTATCAGAATCGGCCAGGGAATTAGTAGCTGTCGAGTCCTGGGCAGAGGAATTTGCTGCAGATTCCTCTGCCTTATTCTCTGCCGGAGAACTGGGTAATGGCGCCGGCGTATAAGTAACCGACGTCTGACTGCGAGGACTCCAATGGGCAATCGCCACAACTAAAATGATTACCAGCAAAGCCATTATCATTGCCATCGTTGGTCGTCGCCACCATAAACGTGAATGAGATGTATAGTGAGGCACTTTCAATGATGGTTTAGATTCTGAAATTCGGGATGATTTATAAAGAGCCAATATTTCTTCCGGATCCAGATCCAAATGCCGGGCATACGTCCGCAAAAATCCCTTAACATAGGCCATCCCAGGAATGATCTCGTATTCCTCTGCTTCCAATGCTTCCAGATAACGGGCTCTGATTTTGGTCACTTCCTCCGCCTCAGTTAAGCTCCATGTCTTCTTCTCTCTCGCAAGACGAAGTTTTTCCCCTTCTCCAGCCATGCTAATCTCCTCTTTTCTGGGCATGTTTGTTTCCATACGTATATATTTGGGTTGTTATGCTGTCCATTCTGTTAAAAAATCTGATATTGCTCTATGCTTTAATCTTCATTTTCATGGTTCAAGCATAATTGAGATACCGATGAAACCTGATTGGGATAAGCGTAATAAGAATCATCTCTATACCTTTCAATTTTTTATTCTACACATTAATATTAAATCCTGTCAGTCTAATTCACAAATCTAATTACTGCTTATTTCTTTCCGGCCATACTTGAGCTCGAATTGTCCCCGGGTAAGCAATACTTCCCGGGGCTTTGATCCTTCATAGCCCCCGACAACTCCTTTTTCTTCCAGCAGATCCATAAGGCGGGCTGCCCGAGTATATCCAATACGTAAGCGTCTTTGCAAAAGAGAAACTGAGGCATTGTCATTTTCAATAAATAACTGAGCTGCCTGATAAAAAAGATCATCCATTTCTTCTTCAACCTCAGGTGAAGAGGAAAATTCCAGATCAGGCAGTTCCTGATATTCCGGCTTGGCCTGTTCCTGCAAATATTTTACGACATCTTCCATTTCCTTATCGGCCAGGTAACAGCCCTGCACACGCAAAGGCTTACCGGCTCCCATCGGATGATAGAGCATATCTCCCCGGCCTAATAATTTCTCCGCCCCATTAAGATCCAGTATTGTCCGGGAATCAGTCTGGGAGGAAACCGCAAAAGCGATACGCGATGGGATGTTAGCTTTAATCAATCCTGTTAT
>DDXI01000085.1 GCA_002347475.1 Peptococcaceae bacterium UBA2264 | reverse complement strand
TGGCGCTTATTTTGCTGTTAGTCTATATTGTCATATTGGGTACAGCCAAGATAATAATAGGTGATGTTCTGGGCCGCTTCATAGCCAATATTTTCAAGCAAGAGGGCCGCTGGCCTTTTGTGATTGCCTTTATTGTCGCTTACGCAATCCTGATCCTCCTGGGCAAGATACCAACATTCGGTTTCTTCATTAATTTGATTATAGCCTGTCTGGCCTTGGGTGTATTTATCCTGACTTATTACCGCTGGCGGAAAGAACAGCCCTCTGCTCCTGGACAAGCAGAACCCATGCCAGAACCCTTACCAGAACCAGTAGAATAAATATAATTAGGCTAATAAAACTCATTCTTTAAATATGAGAGGAGTGGTTTTAATGTCTAGAAGATTTTTCAAGAGCAAATACTGGTTGGGCAGCGGCCGTCTGAATCGCAAGCGTCATGCCGACATGTCGGAAGAAGAATTGGCCTATATTGTAGAATGTCCCGGGGAAATAGATGGCCAGCCCTGCCGGAAACACACCTACAGATGTACAGTATGCGGTAATTTCGGATGTGTCCAGGATCTTCCCAATATATGTACCGAACAAGGATTTGAAAAAGAAAAATGTCTGATCTGCGGTGTAACCAATAGTCGCATACCTATATCAGGATAATAATTTTCCTGAGCTTCCAAGGGGGCTGTTCAGAAACTCTGGTTTCTGAACAGCCCCCTTGCTTTCATCAGGTGCTATGCGCTCTTCCTGATATGGCATATTTACTACCTTACAGCCAACTTAATCAGGCTTTTGAATCAAAATACTGATCAAATCATTAACAGACAACCCCAACGGTAAGGTAAACGTCCCAGTCTGCAGTTTACCGGCAGCATTACGTTTGTTCAATGCCTCCAAAAATTCCTGCTTATCGTTGATCAATCCCTTTTTCTCTAACTGGCCTGCAATAGTCACTGCATCGGAACCATATGAGATAGTAAAACGAATACTCTGAGCTTGAGCTTCCTTGCTTTGGACTGTATTATCCGTCGTCAGGTTATTTTGATCTGCCGAGTCCTGCACCTGTGATAACTGACCAGAATCTTGGCTGGTACCTGCAACAGACCCAGTTCCTGAGACACCATCCGAAACACTGTTGGCATCAGTATTTGTTACCAGGTCGTTATTTTGTTCCTGAACAGACGCCGTCTGCCCGGCAATCTGAGTACTTTCACTTCTTGGCGCCAGTCCGATCCCGCTCATTTGCATGGCAAACATGAGCAAAGCGCTGATTACCAAACCCGAACCCAATCCAAGGATATAATCACGTGATATCTTCATAATCATCCTCCTTCAAGTACTGGACAAAAAGTCTGACTGAATCCCGACTAATCCCTATTTTTTTAGCAATCTGCTGATCGGAATAACCCTGTTCACTCAATTCCTTGGCCTTGATATATTTATCCGGGATATCCCGTTTTCTCCGTTTTTCGGTTTCCCCATTCTGTTCTTCGATCTTAGAAACTGCCTGCAACAGCCTGAGGTAGGCTAATTTTGCATTTTTCTCCATAGGTTCCTGCATACGCCAACCCCATATTAATATTCCTATACCCGCACACAATAGAATAACCGGTAGAACACTCAATTTAAACTCTCCTCTTTCAATTCAGGTTCTGCAGCTCATACACATTCTCGATTTATTATACATTCTTAAACAACATAAGAATATCCTTTTTTCCTTTAATTCCAAAGCTCGTCCTTATTTAATAAGCCAGTCCCCCTCAAGAATGTCTTGTTTACTGAAAACCGGGAGCCAAACGCAGAGGCGCATATTTCTCCATGACTTTTTCGGCTGCCTTGACTCCGTCAACTGCCGAAGACATGATCCCGCCTGCATAACCCGCGCCTTCGCCCACAGGATACAGGCCAGAGATATTTGACAGAAAATTGTCATCCCTGTTGATTCTTACCGCCGAAGAACTCCTGGTTTCCACACCTGTCAAGATGCTGTCCGGCTGAGCAAAGCCCTTGAGCAGGGTATCGAAATACCCGATAGCTTCCCTGAGTGTTTCCACAGCATAGGCAGGCAAACAATTTTTTAGCTGGGCGAAGGCCACGCCAGGCTGATAAGTAGGTTTTACATTACCCCATTGGCTGCTGGTCCGGTCAGCCAGGAAGTCACCTGTCAGCTGAGCAGGAGCCCGGTAATTCTCTCCTCCTATCTGATAAGCCAGCCGCTCCCACTTTCTCTGGAATTCAATTCCTGCCAGAGGATGTCGACTTGGAAAATCAGCAGGTGTAACCCCCACCAGCAAAGCTGAATTAGCATTAAACCCATCTCTTTTGTGCTCACTCATGCCGTTGGTAACAATGCCATATTTTTCGGAAGCAGCAGCTACCACATATCCCCCGGGACACATACAAAATGTATAAGCCGATCTTCCCTTTTTGGAATGATAGGAAAGTTTATAATCAGCTGCTCCCAGGCCGGGATAGCCGGCAGCAGCACCATACTGCGCTCTATTGATGATATCCTGGGGGTGCTCAATTCTGAGACCCAGCGAAAAAGGTTTCTGATTCATCCCTACACCCTTGTGGCACAGAACCTCGAAAGTATCCCGGGCACTATGACCTATAGCCAGCAAAACAACCCGGCAAGGGATCCTCTCTTGATCATTAATGACAACAGCCTTGATATTTTCATTCTTAACAAGGAAATCACTTACCCTGGCTTTAAATCTTACCTCTCCGCCCTCGGCTACGATCTCTTGCCTGATATTTTTAACAACAGTCTTAAGTAAATCAGTCCCTATATGGGGCTTACTCATATATAATATTTCCTGCGGGGCTCCTGCTTTGATGAATTCCTCCAGAATTGAACGACACCTGCGGTCATTGATCAGGGTAGTAAGCTTCCCATCAGAAAATGTGCCAGCTCCACCTTCCCCAAACTGGACATTACTTTCCGGATCAAGCAGACTGTTCTGCCAAAACCTGTTTATCTTAGCGGTTCTCGCATCCACGTCTTCCCCTCTTTCGAGAATCAGGGGCTTATAGCCGTTCCTGGCAAGCATTAAGCCAGCAAAAAGACCTGCCGGCCCCATGCCAATTATTACCGGCTGTTCTGTCAATTTTTCCGTTCCCAATTTTACACCTTGATAGGACAGATCCGGGGCAGGCATAACACCTTTGGCTTTCGAGCGGCCACTTGAAATAAATTGGCCGCTTATGCACTCTTCCTTGCAAACTTTAACATCCACTGTATAAATATAGCAGATCTCACTTTTTTTTCTGGCATCAATTGATTTCTTGAATATCTTGAATTCGATAAGTTCCTTTTCCGGAATTTTGAGTCTGGAGAGAATTATATTTTTTAAGGCCTGTTTTTCCGCCTCAAAATCAGCCGCTTTTTTTATTCCTATTTTAACATCAGAAAGCCTGATCATAAGAACCTCCAATAATTCAGACAACTTACAAAGCCGCATTCTGTCCCGCAATAAATCCGGATGACCAGGCCCATTGCAGATTAAAACCGCCGCACTGTCCGTCGATATCCAATATCTCGCCGGCAAAAAATAAGCCTTTCACCAATTTGGATTCCATGGTATTCTCATTTATTTCCCTGGTATTAACGCCGCCTGCTGTCACCTGAGCACTGGCCCAACTTTTTGTTCCCCTGATCTTAAATCTCCAGTCAGTCAGGATCCTTGTTATTCTATCCTGCTCTTGAGCGGATAAAGCGACGACTGGCCGTTTCAGATCACTAATTCCCGCTTCTGCCAGGATCACAGGTATCAGCCTTTTATTTATCAGACCGACAAAGCTAAAGTCTACCGGCTTGTGGGGATTCAGCTGAAAACGTTTCCTGATAAGTTTTCTCACTTCTTCTTCAGACATCATATCCATTATTGTAATTTTCAAATACGCTTCTTGCCCTTGATTTAACAATTCTCCAGCTTTCCTGCTCAGCTGCAAAACAGGCGGACCCGACACTCCGTAATTTGCGAAAAGAATATCACCCTTGTCTTTAGCCAGGGATTTATTATTGTGGATAATTTCCGCAGTCCCCACAAATTTAACTCCGTCGATGCGCTTAAAAAAGGAACCCTCCAACATTAACTGAACCAGAGCAGGAAAAATACTTGTAACAGTATGCCCCAGTCTGGCCGCCAAATCAAAGCCATTGCCATCAGAACCGCTGGCAGGCATAGCTTTGCCGCCGGCAGCAATAATGACTCTTTCCCCCCGGCAGGCTTGGCCATTTGCCAATTCTATGGTAAACCCGGCTTTTTTTCTGGTAATATTTTTGACATAGGCCTCGCTGATAACTGTAATTCCGGTTTCCTTTAACTCATAACGCAGGACATCGAGAATACTCGAGGCCTGATCAGACATTGGGAAGACTTTCCCGGCATCTTCTACTTTATGCTCAATCCCCAATTTCTCAAAAAAACTGATAGTATCATCTACTGTAAAATTAACTAAGATCCTCTTTATAAATTTGGGGTTATGACCGTAGTAATGAGAATAATCGGCAAAAATATTGCTGAAATTGCAGCGCCCGTTTCCTGTAGCCAGTATTTTCTTGCCTACTCGCGGGTTTCTCTCCAATATCGTAACTTCAGCACCCCGTCTCCCGGCCGCAATAGCAGCGATCATTCCCGCTGCTCCTCCCCCGATTACAATTACCTGTTTCTTTGTTTTCATTAATTGCCTGCACCCCGTTTCGGTACAAAATACAATTGCTACCTTAAGATAAACTATCATAAAAACGCCGCAATTCCTTGCGACGCTAACTTTACTATGCCGCTTTCCGGCAAACCACAAATCATTGATCATTTCCAGCGTATCCTAGCTTTTTTACGCGGCACTGTCCGCAAATATCTGATACTTGAATACCCGACTGCCATGCAGGTTACAATTTGCTCGTCATCCTGCAGATCCAGAATTTCCTTGATTTTTTTGTCGTGATTGGCGATTATCACAAACAAGCCGATAAAGAAGGCCCCCAGCCCTTGTGTCACTGCCATTATTTCCATATTGGAGGCGGCCAGGGCAGCATCCACCTCATTTTTGGCTACTGTTAAAATCAGGACAGGGGCATTGCGGAAGAGAAAATCGCCTTTCTCTGTATCCAGGCCGCTGACGTTATAGCCTATTCTGACCAGCTTCTTGAGCTTCCTGGCGGCACTCTGCCGGATACGGGGAATCTCTTCCTGGATAACTATGTAGGAGACACCCTGACTGTTGGAGGTTGTTTCTGTATAGCGGCCGGCTTCGATAATTTTTTCAATCTTTTCCCTTTCCACTTCCCTGTCCTGATATTGGCGCACCGAACGTCTGAATTTAACGACATTTAGAAAGTTTTCCGGGGCAATAGTAAAGCTGCTTTCCTCATATTCCTTTATTTCTTCCATGCCCTCATCCATAGTTACCGCTTTTTGCGGGCAGATGGCGATACAATGCCCGCACTTGAAGCAGTTTTTATTCAGAGGCAGTGCTTTTCCGTCTCTTAACTCAATATCATTGACAATGCAGTCGCTGACACAAAGACCGCAGCCTGTGCAATTAGTTTGCGCAATCCTGATTTTGAACATCTTGCTCACCTGACCTTAAATGATTTGAACTGCTTTCAGTTTACCATTATATCTTGAATTTTGCAGTAACAAGAAGTTCTGCTGATTCCCCTGAACAAAGAAAAGAAGCCTGACTCAAAATTCACTTTTGTGCCAGCCTCATTATTACTGATAATCTCAAAAATATTTCGTCCTCCATGCTTAAATATACCGGGTTTTCCAGTATGCCTAAAAATAATTGGTAGCCCCAAGGGGATTCGAACCCCTGTTTCCGCCGTGAGAGGGCAGCGTCTTAGGCCTCTTGACTATGGGGCCTTGGCTCCGGGACTAGGATTCGAACCCAGGCTATGTGATCCAGAATCACACGTGCTACCACTACACAATCCCGGAAAAGCAACAGATTTATTTTACCAAAATAATTCTCAAAACGCAAACCCAATATGATCATTCACTTATAAAAAAGTTTGGTCTGATTATTTGCCTCAGGCTTTCTCATTCTCAATATTATATGTTTTGATAAAGCCGATGGCCTTTTCCAGACGCTCCATACATCTCTTCTTGCCTAAAAGGGCCATAACATCAAATAACCCGGGACTCATTGTCCGTCCCGTCAAAGCCAACCTGGTCGGATGAATGATCTGGGCCCCCTTGATATTCAATTCTGCCATCAGTTCACGATAAGCTTTCTCTGTATTTTCCACAGTAAAGTCCTCAACCGCGGCAAGGTATTCCTTGCCTTGCGAAAGCAGATCAACTACATTTTCCTGTCTGAAATACTTCTCTTTACCCTTTTCATCATACCCTGTGATATCCTGAAAGAAATAACGGCAGGCTTCTGCCAGTTCCTGCAGTGTCCGCACTCTTTCCCGGACGGCATCGATAACCGCCAGGATATAGTCCCGATTCTGCCCGGCTTCAAGCTCGGAAACAATACTCTCCTGAATCAGAAAAGGCAGAGCATGGACAGCAAGTTTTTCCAGCTCAGTGGCTGTTATATACTGACCATTAAGCCAAATCAGTTTTTGAATATCATAGACCGCCGCCGTCCTGGAGACTCTGTCCAGGGAAAAAGACTGTATCGTCTGCTCCGGGGTCATAATCTCATCATGTCCCTCTCCGGGAGACCAGCCCAAAAGAGTCAGATAATTGACAAGGGCTTCCGGCAGGCAGCCCATATCGCGGAATTCACTGACTGATGTTGCCCCATGCCGTTTACTGAGCTTGCTGCGGTCGGGAGCCAGAATCATGGAAAGGTGGGCGAATTCGGGTATTTCATAATCCAGGGCCTCGAAAAGATACTGTTGTTTGGGAGTATTGGACAAATGTTCTTCAGCCCTGATGACATGGCTTATCTGCATTGCATGATCATCAACGACACAGGCAAAATTGTAAGCCGGCAAACCATTTGATTTCATGATAACAAAATCGTCAAACTGATCAAAATTAAAGCTGACCATTCCCCGAATAATATCTTTTACAATTATTTGCCTGCCATCGCTTAACTTGATACGAATAACAGGTTTAAGACCTTGGGCCAATCGCGCCTGAACCTCTTCAACTGATAAATTGCGGCATTTACTATTATAGCGAAAAAGTTTCCCTTCCTGGCGCTGCCTCTCCCTCTCCATCTCCAGTTCTTCTTCTGAACAAAAACAATAATAAGCCTTGCCGCTTTGAAGTAAGTTTTCTGCCGCAGCCTTATAAAAATCTTGTCTCTGTGATTGGTAATACGGCCCAAAATGTCCTCCCTTTTCAGGGCCTTCATCCCAGTTGATCCCTAGCCATTTGAGGCTGTCCAGAATCTGGTCAATAGAATCCTCTTTCAATCTCTCAATATCCGTATCTTCAATACGAAGAATCAGGCGGCCATTGTTTTTTCTGGCAAAAAACCAATTAAACAGGGCAGTCCTCGCCCCGCCAATATGCAGATAGCCGGTGGGACTGGGTGCAAAGCGTACTCTTATCTGTTCCATCATATCACTCCTTGTGTAATTAGAATTCAAAGTAAATTGCCCAAATCTTAATTCTATTTTCTTTCTTGTCCTCACCCATTACCTGCTGTCATGGATTTCAAGTAAATTTTTCAGGGCATAGCCCAAAAGGGCCCCAATTGTTTGGCGCACAAATTTTCTTGTTTCCTCATCGATATCTTTTATGGCTTCGAGAACCGCTACTGCTCTTTTCCGCCAGTCCTCGGTCAAATCGAAATATGTCTCAGCTTCGCTTGCCTTGACTACCTGATAGAGAGTATCAATAAACACTTTCCGTTTTTTGTCATCCAGGGCATTCAGCCAATCGTCCAAGGTCTTGTTCTTGAATATTGCGCTGTTATTTACTCTTTGAACATATTGAAAGTCATCATTATCGATCAGCCAGGAGTAAGGATCATGCTGCAAGATCCCGAGACGGTTGCTTTTCACCACTGAATAGTTACCGCAATGCTGCAGGAGCATTCCAATTACTGAAGACTGGGGGATAGTATTATAGATTCGATCCCTCATGTTTAAATAGTCACCGCTTGAGAGAACCTCTTTCCGGAATCCAGGTGCGTCATGGCTAAAAACATGGGTAATTTTGTTTTGGACAGAGGAATTACAGTTAATAGCGGAATAGATTGCAATATTTCCTCCTTTGGAGTGCCCGCCGATCAATAAATCACCTGAAATCTTCTCACCCAAGGTATTCAGATACGCTGCACCCTCTTGCTGCGACGGAACAGGACTGATAAAAGCCATATTGAAATCTTCTTTCCAGCCAACGAAAGTTGCGTCCGTTCCCCGATAGGCAATATAGGCTCTTTTATGATCCAACAAATAGGTAAGCGCCGAAAATTGTTTTTCTGCCTGAACATCTATGGTATTGACATAATATGTCACCCCCACATTGCGAAATCTTGGACTGCCGGCAAGAGCCTCTAAAAGTTTCCTGTTTTTTTTGCTGCTCAGCGTATCCTGAAATATTATATCGTGGTTATCTCTGCCTGATATCTCTGCTATACTGACTGGCTTAACTGCTTCTGCTATCCCCGGAACGAAACCGTCAAAGTGCAGATAGGCAAATTGTGATAAGACCAGACTGTCAACCGCATTAAACGCCCTGTCCTGAAAATTTTCACTTGCTTCGGCTGCATAGTTGATTATATTTTTCATATCGCTGCCTCTATCGAATATTTCCTCACCTGCATGTTATTTTCCGGAAAGCCCGAGAAGAACACCTGATTATATAGTATATCAATTAATTGGTACTTCATATACATATTAATCCGAAATATGCTCCTGATAATAAGAAATGGCCAGGCTTCATCTTCCTCCGCGGAAGCAGCCTACCCATCTCTTGCTATAAATTCTATGGTGGACTCACCTCTTTCCACTTATTCCCCTCATCCAACCAGCTGAGATTGCTATCTTCCTTAGGGAACAATCAACAGGAAATAATTCTCCTTGTCTATCTGCAGAACCATTGTTATTCTTTCCCATTCCAGCAGTAGGTGCAGATTTTTTCCTTGTCTATACCGATTGCATCAATCATGTCATGGATGTTTTGGTATTTTAGCGTTGAAAAGTTGAGTCGTTTGCTAATGCAATTCACCATACAATTGTACTTTTCTGTTGCCGGATCACAATAGGCCTCAAGTGACTCCGGTTCTTTTCCTTCAAGCTCGCTGATGGCCCGTCTTGCGGCAAGATCCATTGCTGAGCGGGAAGTTGAGAAATTTAAATATTTGCAACCGAAAACAATCGGCGGGCAAGCTGACCGGATATGAACTTCACTGGCATTACATTGATATAGCAGATCCACAGTTTCTCTCATCTGTGTCCCGCGAACAATTGAATCATCGCAAAAGAGCAGGCGTTTGCCGGAAACAAGTTCCGGAATGGGCATCAGTTTCATTCTGGCCACAAGATTTCTTATACCCTGCTCCTGGGGCATAAAACTCCTTGACCAGGTTGGAGTATATTTTATGAAAGGACGTCCAAAGGGTATCTTGGCCTGGTTAGAGTAACCGATGGCATGTCCGACCCCAGAATCAGGCACTCCGGCAATCATATCTATTTCCTCATAGTCATTCCTTGCTATGGCTGCCCCATTTCTATAACGCATAACCTCGACGTTCATTCCTTCATAGGATGAGGAAGGATAGCCATAATAGACCCATAAAAAAGCACAAATTTTCATTTTATCCCGGGGCGGCGCAATTTTTTCGATGCCGTCCGGGGTCAGAAAAATTATTTCTCCTGGGCCAAGTTCATAGTTAAACTTAAAGCCGAGGTTTGTAAAAGTACAGGATTCAAAGGAAACGCAGAAAGAGCCCTCTTTCTTACCCACGATTAAAGGAGTTCTGCCTAGTTTATCCCTTGAAGCATAAATACCTTGCGGCGTTAAAAGCAGAATTGAACAGGATCCCTGAATTAACTCCTGAGCTTTTAATAAACCATCCTTAAAAGAATTTTCCCGATCTATAATAACAGACACAAGTTCTGTAGGATTAATAGTTCCTTTACTCATTTCCAGAAAATGGATGTTTTGATTGGAGATTTCTTTGTCGGCTATCTCATCCAAATTGTTAATTTTCCCTACCGTACTTATCGCATAGTTACCAAGGTGCGAACGCACTGTCATGGGCTGTGGTTCCGTATCGCTTATGCACCCTATGCCCATATGGCCTTTTATTTTTGGAAGCTCAGATTCAAATTTTGTTCTGAACTGCGTATTTTCAATGTTATGAATCGACCTGTTAAAACTATATCCATTCCAGATCGCCATTCCCCCCTTGCTGGTTCCCAGGTGCGAATGATAATCTGTACCAAAATATACATCCATGACGCAATCTTCCTTTGATACAACACCAAATAATCCACCCAATGCAGTTACACTCCTTAAAATATATTTACCTTATTAGAATTGCATTTTTTAAATAATATTGCAACAATAATTTCTATCCAGATAAATACAGCAGATGGATTACCAGCTTCCATTCCGATAAGTCAGGAAGTTAAAGATCAGGTGTCTGGCATCTATACCGCGCAAAAATACCGGCTAACTCAGGATAGAGTTTTTCCGGGGGTGTTATGAGTTTGGCACGCATGAACCGCATTCCTAACTCAACAGCATCCGGCATTGCTATTCCCTTCAAGAGTTGAACGGTTAGGAACCCTGCTGCAAACGAGTCACCTGCTCCGGTAGAATCACTGATTTGCTCATTACTGATGACTTTGATTGCAAAGCGCTGCTCGACAATTTGTTGGTTAGAGCGGCCATAGATCTTGATCTCAGATTCATCCTTAAGGATAAGTTGAGTCTTTTGCAGGCCATACCGGGTAAAAATTCTATCAGCCATCTCTGAATCTGAGGCCGGGGGTCGGCCATCCCCCAGCAGATTATACTCAATTCTATTCAGGAAAAGAAAGTCCGCAATCTTCAGAATACTTATTATAGCTGGAGTCAAATTCTTCAGCCAGGAATATCCCGGATCACAGCTGATCTGAATTACTGGATTCTTCCTTTTTGCCGCCTGGATAATCCTTGCCAGGATTATGGGAGTCTTATCATCGACGAATGGGGTTAGATGCAATATGCGAGCTTTCGTTAAATATAGCAAAATATCCTGATAATTCTTCTGGAGAAAATCAGCCATTTTGTTATTACAGCCCGGATAAAGAAGAAACGATCTGACTCCATCGCGATTAATACAGATACATAAGCCGCTGGACTGGTCGGAACTGACACTCACATATTTTTCATCAATAGATAATTCCTGCATTAATTCTATGAAACTCAAACCACTGTTGTTAGTGGGGCCTGCAACTCCCACATAGCCGGCTTTAATATCTGAATTAAGCGCTGCAATTGCATGAATAGTATTGAATGCCGATCCGCCCAGTACCGCTCTAAAGGAATCCGGCCCCAGTAATTTTATAATATTATTTATTTCATCTGGATCCATTGGACGCTCTGCTCCGTACTCCAATATCCGCTCAACCTCCCTGACTTCGTCCGGCGGCAGGCTATTAATTTTTTCGTTTGTTACAGTCATGTCCAGATTAAGAGCACCAATCCCAATAATATCCAACATATTAATTCTCAAAACCTTTCAGAACACGCTTCCTAAGACTATCAATTAGAGCATTACTTTAAATTTATCATAATTTCAACATAATATTTGAAGTCCCGCTCTGACAACTGCTGTTTATTACTACTTAACCCAAGGATGAGCAGAATATCAGAGTTAAAGCTTTGGTAAAGTCGCCCGCGATGCAGGACTATCAGTTATTGCCGCGAAAAAGAATAGTACTGGTCAGAGCTTAAGCCAGGAGTGGAATTGACTAAAGGAGGCTTTCTGATGACTGAAATAACAAAACT
Organism: Peptococcaceae bacterium UBA2264; assembly: GCA_002347475.1. Taxonomy (GTDB): domain Bacteria; phylum Bacillota; class Desulfitobacteriia; order Desulfitobacteriales; family Desulfitobacteriaceae; genus UBA2264. Next base: position 3,768 of record DDXI01000085.1, on the reverse strand, counting down.
AATTGTAGCCCTCATCAAAGATATGGTCGTCGTCGTGGGATTTTATGATATTTTCACCCGAACCAGGCTCTTTCAAAATACAGCCTTTAAACTATGAAAGCCAACAGCGCCTGGCTGTTTTAACCAGCCAGGCGCTGTATTCGTTACCGGAAACGCATAGTTAATATCTTGTGTTCTGAGGAGCAGATGTTACGGACATTTGCAGCATCAGGGCTTCTCTTTCAGATACACGGCACTGGGGTTGAGTCCGTAATAAATAAAATCCGCTCTGGGATCAACATTAATTTCAACATTGTTGAAGACGATCAAAACAGTCACCTCCGGGGTTTCCAGCTGCAAGCTCATGTCCTTAAAGGGCGCCTGGTAGGGTTGCGCCTGACCTGAAGAGTACGCTGCGGTGATCCTGTCAATATAAGCATTCATATCCTCTTCAAGGATCAGGCGGTCGTCCAGTTTGATCTTCAAATTCGGCATACCGCTCTGGGTATTCACCGTCCAATCAATCCAGTACGTGCCCTTGTCACCCTCGACCGAGACCGAGGCTTGCCCTTTATTTTGTTCACTGAAAGGCTGAATATTGAGAGCCCAGTCGTAATCCCTGATGTCGATAGCTTCAGGGCGTAAATTCAGGATAATTGCCAAGTTCTCATTACCAGACCCGGAAGGTTCTTCCGGCTTCGGCCAAGTCTGTTCGAAACCCAGCCTGGCCTTGAATGTCGCACTATCACGCAGGTTCTTATCGAACCAGGCCGGCAACCTGGCATAATCGGCACTGGCCAGGTAGTCCACTGCATTGGTGATTGCCTCGCGCACAGCCAGCTCCGGTTCGGTGGCCGCGGGAATCAGCTTGCCTTCTTCCAGCATATTCTGGCTGACCAGCAGATTCTCCAGACGGCTGATCTGGGCAGTAACCGGCAGGGCGTGGTAACCAATTACCGGCAGAACCGATAAAACAGCCATCACACAGGTCAGGACGGCAATAACCACATGGGCTCTGGCCTTCAGGATAAGCAAGAGAACAGCCGCCGCCAACGCAATGATCCAGATTACCCCAAAGGAATACTCGATCATTTGCAGGCCTGATTTTTGCAGCTGGAGCAGCAAGGCCCAGGCTTCGAAGGCCAGGATCACCAGGGCAGCGATCGGATAAATCCGGCGGTAGAACTTCGCCAGCCCGGTTTCATAGTGAGTGACCATAATATGGAGCCAGATCCCGCTGACCGTATAGGCCGTCGCGATACTGGAAAGTTGTACGAAGGAGGACCCCATACCGCTTATGATAGTCTTGCCTGCCCAAATTAGCAGGACTACAGTTAAAGCCAAGACTATCGGAATCATAATGTATTCGAACAGTATTTCGATAAAGCGCGGCTGTTTTTGGGCTACTTCGCGGCGTTCATCTGTCTGTCCCTTGCGAAAGTCCGGAAAATAGCCAACAAAAATAGTAAAAGCCAGAAAACCGGTCAGAGTCGCGATATACATGTAAACCTTTTCGCTCATCCCCCGGTAGAGCAAGACCTCGATAGCACCGGCAACCCCGCTGGCCCCACCCATGATCACCGAACCATAGATCAAGGCAATGAAGAAAGCCTTCTGGGTCATGAAAAAGGAACGGGCAAAGTCGGACTGCTCTTTGGGATAGCCAGCCAGGATAATAAAGGCAAGAAAACTGACCAGCATAGCCACCCCGACCCGGGATACTGCCAGACCCGAGACAATGGTATACCGGGAGCCGGTTACGCCAGGATCTGTCCCGGCAAACCAGTAAAGAACCAGAAAGGTCAGGACCGCTGCTGCCGCCCCGAGCAGATTAGTAAACAGAAAAGCCCCAGCCTTGTTGATCCGGCTTTGGGCCGCTGTGATCGCTGCCAGGCTGAAGACAGCCCCTAAGGCGAAGGCCCAGTGCAGGCAGTTGAACAGGAAATTGTAGGCTTCTTGTTGGGGCATGTCCAGCTGAATCCTGATCATCGTCACGATGGCAAACGCCAGCGCACAGGCAATCACCGCAGGGAAGGTCTGAAAAGCCTTGGCAGCACCTTTGAGAATTTGCATGATCGACCTGGTAAAGACACTCATCATATGCACCTCCTAACTGACAGGATCCGGATTATTTTTGATCGTTCGGGACAAGAGCATACGGATCCTTTCTTATTATTATAGTCGATTATGAACATATATTGTTAAAATAATCTAATAATTTACTTCATAGAAAAGCCGAAAATCCGGAATAAATGAAAAAGCACCGCCAGAGGCGATGCTTGGTATGCACTAAAATATGGGACGGCATAATATCCGCCGGTTCTTATTCTACCGTATACCAGAGATACAGGGTAGGTACCTGGGCCAGATCACTGCCGGCACCTTCAAAAGACTCGGCCGTTCTTGTGCCGGTACCGCTTAGGATCAAGTTAATGGCGTTGCCTTCAGCCCAGTAGTTTTTGTCGACAATTTTCTGAAGCAGGGAAGCAAGGTTGGGCGTCTGTTGGGCTGGGCCTGCCTCATGGGTAACTTTCCAGGAGGGTATGCCGCTCCAGCTAATATAAGCCGCTGTCTTGGTTCGAGAGGAAACGGCAAAGTTGACATTTTTGTAAGGAGCAGAGTTAGCTGTATTTTCGGCAAAGATCTTTACGTTAAACGGATCCGCATTCTTACTTGGCTCATCGACAGAGAACTGGATATAGGCTTTGGTAATTTTTGCACCCTTGGGAATGTTCAGACCAGCGAAACGAAGACCTACCTGTTGATTTTTCGAGGAACTTTCCTTGGTTATTTCCAAGTCAGAACTATCATTATCCAGGGAACCGTTGGAACGTTCTTCCATGTCATCCCAGGCACTTTTTATCGGTACCGCTATATTGTAGACTGTGTCATCACCTGACTGTGCCACAGGGACTGTAACTGTGCCGCCACTTGTCGGTACCTCAGGAGTTGTTACTGTGTCATCACTTGTTGGTACTCCAGGAGTTGTTACTGTGTCATCACCTGTTGTTACCTCAGGAATCGCTGTAACACCTTCTCTAATCCCAAAAGGCTGAGTAAAACTAATGCCGCCGGTACCTTTCAGTTGGGCACGCACGTAAGTGCTGATGAGATCAGCATAATTATCCAGATCAATAGATGTTCCTGTGGCAATGACCTTGCCATCAGCAACCCATTCCACTTTATTATAGTTAGTGCCCGTGATCGTAATGCTGTCTTCAGTTTCATTGACTGCGATATTGGTAATAGCCGGAGTTGGACCACTGCCTATGAAACTGCTGCCCAGTTCTCTTTTCGCTACTCTGGCTACAGCATAGAATATCCCCTTTTCCATGGCCTGGCGCACATTTCCCAGGTTGTTTTCCGGCAGCAGCAGCATGTTAAAGCTGAAACTGGTGGCACTGACAGAGTGGCTGTCATCATTGGAAAATCCCCATACAGGACGGTCTGGCATGGTCTGCTTCAGAATATTGTCCCACAGGATTCGGTCACTGTAGGAATCGTAATCTTTTTTATTAATGATTTCCATACCGACGCAGGAAGAATATTTTTCGAAAAGGTTTGTATAATAAGCTACCGTATCAGGATCACTGGAAGCTGCTGCACCATCAGCGCCGCCATCGGCTGTGCTGACTCCGCCTGTGTATTTACCGGGATGATTGATGTGAGAGATACCGCCAAGACTCTCGGCTTGGGCAATTTTACTCTCCAGAGTGGCCCCGGACACATTCGTGTAATTTGCCCAGAAAGTATTCAGATGATCTGATATGGACTGCTCGGTGCTGTAGG
>DDXI01000088.1 GCA_002347475.1 Peptococcaceae bacterium UBA2264 | reverse complement strand
CATTGTGTCATCTGTTCCGGAGGTCTTATTTCATATTTTAAATTAAACAAATGTTAAGTTATTACTACTCTGATTTATAGCAGACAGGAGGCAGGAAAGGATGCGCATGGTGGATCTGATCGAAAAGAAGAAAGAAGGACTGGCTTTAAGCCGGGAGGAGATCAGGTATATAATCCAAGGGTATATACAGGACAGTATTCCGGATTACCAGATGTCCGCTTGGGCGATGGCTGTTTATTTCCAGGGTATGAATTCTGAGGAAACTGCTGAGCTGACCAAAGCAATGGTCGAGAGCGGGGAACAATATGACCTGTCCGGTATTGTGGGTAAAGTGGTGGATAAGCACAGTACCGGCGGAGTAGGGGACAAAACTACCTTGCTGCTTGGTCCTATGGTGGCGGCTTGCGGTCTTCCTGTAGCGAAGATGTCCGGACGCGGTTTGGGACATACGGGAGGAACTATCGATAAGCTTAGTTCCATCCCGGGATTCAGGGTGGAATTATCCCGGGAGGATTTTATAGCCCAGGTTAATAAAATCGGACTTGCCGTTGTGGCCCAGTCGGGAAATCTGGTGCCTGCCGACAAGAAACTTTATTCTTTAAGGGATGTCACGGCAACTGTCGATTCCATCCCCCTGATTGCTTCCTCAGTCATGAGCAAGAAAATTGCTGCCGGAGCTCAGGGTATAGTACTTGATGTCAAATACGGTTCAGGAGCCTTTATGTCTACCCTGGAAAGAGCCCGGGAACTGGCCGCTCAAATGGTTGCTATCGGCAAGTCTTTAGGCCGCGTAACTGTTGCTGTTATCAGTGATATGAATCAGCCTTTGGGTCGGGCTGTCGGCAATAGCCTGGAGGTTCTGGAAGTTATCGATGCTCTGCAGGGAAAAGGAGAGAAAGACTTGCTGGCTCTTTCCCTGGAATTGGGGGCCTGGATGTTGGTTATCGGCAACAAGGCCAGTGGAGTGGCCGAAGGCAAACACTTGTTGGAGAAAAGTCTGGCAAGCGGAGCAGCCTGGCAAAAGTTTTTGCAGTTTATCTCGGCGCAAGGCGGAGATATCCAGGCAGTAAGTAATAGATCCCTTGCCCTGGGAACCTGTCAGCTGGCCCTGCGGGCTGAAGAAAGCGGTTATCTGCAAAATATCGACGCCCACCGCATTGGGATGCTTTCCATGGTCTTGGGGGCAGGAAGAGAGACCAAGCAAAGTGTTATTGATCTTGGTGCGGGACTGATATTTGGGAAAAGACCTGGAGAATGGGTCGAAGCCGGAGAGGAAATCATGCACTTATACAGCGGAAGTAAGGAAAAGATGGCTGATGGTTTGTTCCTGGCGCAAAAGCTTATTCAGATTGGCAGTGAACCGCCCAGGTTAACGGAGCTGATTCAAGAGGTGGTGTCTTAAAATGTATACCCTAACCTTTTCTGCGGGAAAGAAGTAATAGAACAATACGATTATTATAGAAATTTAAGTGCACAGAGATTAAAATAGACTGGAGTTCGAAAAAAGATTGGGTGATAAAAATAGAAATATTTACAATTTTGGAGATAAACACTTTTGCGCTGTTGATTCTCCTGTTGATTTTTCTTAATTTAAAACACCAGGCAAAAAATTACCTGCTAAAACAAAAACTATTTACAGCGTTATTAGGTTTAAACGCCCTGATATTGATTTTGGATACAATACTTTGGATTTTAGATGGCAAAGCGAGCATGTCTGTCAGAGAAGTAAATCTGTTATTAACCACTTTATATTACATCTTAAATCCGATACCATGCCTGTTGTGGAGCCTTTATGCCAATTACCTGATTTTCGGGGATGAAGAACAGACTAAAAGGTTTATTATCCCCTTTTCAATACCTGTCTTAATTCACACGGTTATTTCCCTGCTGAGTTACAGCAAAGGATATTTCTTTTTCTTTGATGAGAATAATGTTTATCACAGAGGGAATTTCTTTTATTTGACTGTTCTGATATGTTATTTCTATCTTGTATATACCTTTATTTATGTAATCGTCCAACGGAAGAAAATTGACAGAAAAACCTTTGTTTCAATATTCTTGTTTGCCTTTCCTCCTTTTCTTGGCGGTCTTATTCAAAGTCTTTTTTATGGGATCCCCCTTGTTTGGGTATGCATGAGTATCTCGGTATTAATTATTTTTATCAGTATTCAAAATAAGCAGCTCTATACTGATCACTTGACAGGTCTTTTCAATCGTCGACAGCTTGATTATTATTTGCAGGAAAAAACAAGAAATAACGAAAAAGAAAAATTGTTGGCTGGTATCATGATCGATATAAATTTTTTTAAAGAGATTAATGATCTTTACGGTCATGATGTCGGAGACCAGACCTTGAGATACACAGGAGAAATCCTTAGAAAAAGCCTGAGGAGTGAAGACTTTGTTTCCAGGTATGGCGGCGATGAGTTTGTTATCTTCATCGAGGTTACAAACCGGACAGATCTGATGAATGCTGTCAATAGGATTAAAAAAAATATTGAGCAATTTAATCTGCAGAGAGTGATTCCCTTTAATATTGATCTAAGTATAGGCTATGACATTTTTGATAACAAAGCGGGGATAAAAATACAACAATTCATCAATAATATCGACATTTTGATGTATGCGGAAAAGAAGAATAAAAAGGAATTAATGATATTCGCCTCACCTGCTGCAACTACTGCAACGCTGGGGTTATTTGGCTGATATCAATGTTTGTCTGGGCAGCCTCAGCTGTGCTGTTCAGATATGTTGCAACAAACAGGGCAAACCTGGACAGTCTTGGTTTATAAAATATGCGAACAAGGCCTGGCAGGTATCTGGAGATGTTAGGCGGGACCAAAATGATTAATTTCAAACAAATAGAGCTAAAGGATAAGAAGTGGATTGATCCGCTCCTGACAGCTGCCGACATGCGCGGCTGTCATCATAATTTTGTTAATCTCTTTGCCTGGTCTGCTATCTATAACTACCAGGCAGCCTGTCTGGAGGACTATTTGCTGGTAAAAGGAGAATACGGGGAAGACCAAGGTTATTTTTATCCGGCCGGCCAGGGCAATCTCCGGACAGTCCTGGAAGCAATGGGCCGGGATGCGGCTGGCAGAGGCTCTGACTTTGTTTTAATCGGGCTGTCGCCGGAGAATATAATTGTGCTCAACAGCCTGTTCCCGGGCAATTTCGAGTACAGGGAAATGCGGGACAGTTTTGATTATGTATATCTTTTGGACAAACTGGTTAATCTGACGGGCAAGGAATACCAGGCCAAACGTAACCATATCAACCGTTTCAAAAAAAGTTATCTCTGGAGCTATGAAGAAATAAACTCTGAAAATCTAGATGAATGCTGGCAAATGAATGTGGCATGGTGTCTGGAACACGGCTGTAAAAACGATGAGACACTTCTGAATGAGAACTGTGCGGTCCGCCGCTGTTTTGAAAATTACCGCGCTCTTGGTCTGGAGGGCGGACTGCTTCGGGTGGCCGGAAGAGTAATTGCTTATACGATGGGAGATAAACTGAATTCGGATACTTTTGATATCCACATCGAAAAAGCTATGGGAGAAATCCAGGGCGCTTATCAAATGATCAACCGGGAATTTGCTGCCTTTATCCACAATAACCATCCCGAAATCATTTTTGTCAATCGGGAGGAGGATATGGGTAACGAGGGGTTAAGAAAGGCTAAACTGTCTTATCACCCGGTAAGAATGGAGGAAAAATACCTGGGCAAATTTACAGGCGCCTTATCAGTCTAAATAAAAGGCTTGGCAAAAGGGGGAAAGGAAACTCAAGATGAGCGAAGTCAGACTGGCCCACAAAGGTGAGGTCGGACAGCAAAAAGAAATCTGGAAACTTTGTTTCGGAGATAGTGATCAGTATATTGATTTCTACTACGACCATCGCTACAGGGAAGATGAAACAATGCTGCTGCTTGAGAAGGGTGAGATCGCAGCCATGCTGACCATGTTGCCTGTCAAGGTTGCAGTCCCTGATAAGCGAAGCTTTGATTCTAATATGTTCTATGCTATAGCAACACACCCTCTATTCCAAAACAGAGGTTATGCGGCTCAGTTGATGGCCTTTGCCAGCCAATATCTGAGAAAAAAAAAGAAGGTCTTCTCTGTCCTTGTTCCGGCCGGAAAAGAGCTCTTCGGCTTTTATCAGCGGCAAGGATACCAGGAGGGCTTTTATAATCGGGAGATTTTGTTTACCAGGAAAATGATCAAAAAGTTGTCCAGCGCAGAAACCGGCTGCTGCGCTATGGCTGGCATTTCTCCGGCAGAGTATAACCAGAGGCGAAATGAACAGCTTTGCGGCAGGCTTTATGTCTCTTATGCTGAGGAAGAGATTGCTTACCAGAAAAAACTGTCCCAGCACTTCAGTGCGGATATTTACGGTCTTGAAATTGAAGGAGTGCAGGGTTGTGCTGCAGTGGAAAGACTGGGATCAGACAAAGTCTTTATCAAGGAACTCCTTATCCCGGAGAAGTATATCCCTGCAGTTGTGCGTTATATAAGCGCATCCATACCGGCAAAAGAATATGTTCTGCGCACATCCCCATTTTCGGGCCGTCAATCAGATGGTGCCATACGTCCTTTCGGCATGATCAGGGCCAATAATGGAATTGATTTGAAAATAACTCCTGAGGATGCCGGATATTTAGGTTTGGCCTTTGATTAAGCGGAAACCAGGTTTGGAAGATGCCAATAAATGCCATGAAGAATGAGTAACTGTTGTCAGCAGAATAAAAATTGCCGGGAATTGCCAATTGAGGTACTGCCCGGGAAAGGCCCGTGGTCAACAAAAAAGGAGATGACAGTTTATGATGGAACAGTTAATTGAAGAACAGCAGGGACTTACATCTTCACAGGCAAAACGGCTGCAGACCCAATACGGCAAAAATGAGCTTGCTAGTGAAAAAAAAGAAAGTCTTGCTCGTAAAATATTTCACGTTATTTGTGAACCCATGTTTTTATTGCTGCTAGTTACCGCAGCTATTTATTTTATCCTGGGAGAACCCAAAGACGGGATAATAATGCTTGCTTTTGTGGTGGGCATCATCAGTATTGAGGTGATCCAGGAATGGAAAACAGACAAAACTTTAAATGCTTTAAAGGATTTATCCGCTCCTACTGTCAAAGTCCTGCGGGACGGTCGGGAAAAAATAATCAGCAGTTCTGATTTGGTCCCGGGCGATATCATGTTCATTGCTGAAGGGGTTAAGGTCCCGGCTGACGGTGTGGTTCTGAAAGCCAGCACTCTCTGTATTGATGAGTCGTCCTTGACCGGGGAGTCAGCAGGCGTTTGGAAAATTGCTGTTGAGGACAAGGATCCGGGTGCCACTGAATATTGGCGTCAGGATTATTGTTATGCCGGGACCCTTGTTACGCAAGGCATGGGTATTATCCGGGTAGAAAAAATTGGGGCAGATACGGAATATGGCAAAATAGGGCAACATGTCGTGTCTGCCCCGGACAGGCCGACGCCTTTGGAAAAACAAACAGGTAAATTGGTCAGGACGTGTGCCCAAATTGCCGCCGCCTTTTTTGTTCTTGTTGGCATAATAACTTATTTTAACCTTCCTGATCATGTTTTTACCGAGAGGATTACTGAAAGTATTTTAGCGGGAATAACCCTGGCGATGGCCATGATTCCGGAGGAATTTCCGGTTATTTTAACTGTATTCTTATCTATGGGTGCCTGGCGGCTGGCCAGAAAAAAAACCTTGGTCCGAAGATTGCCTTCTGTAGAGACCCTGGGTGCAGTATCCGTATTGTGCGTTGACAAGACGGGAACAATTACCCAAAATAAAATGACAGTCAGAGATACCTGGAGTTTAGCAGGAGATACCCAAAATCTGATTCAAATCATGGGAATGGGTTGTGAGTCCGATGCCTATGATCCGATGGAAAAGGCCATGCTGGCTCATTGTGAAGAAGAGGGCCTCGGCAGGGAGAGGCTTTTTGGCGGAGAACTGATTAAAGAATATGCCTTTACTGATGAAACAAAAATGATGGGGCATGTCTGGAAAAATGGTCCTGATTTGGTAATTGCGGCTAAAGGCTCACCTGAACATATTTTAAAAATCTGCCGACTGACGGATGAGGAGCTTGAGTCGGTCAATAATAAGATCCTGGAAATGTCCGGCCAGGGGCTGCGGGTTATTGCCGTTGGCCAAATGGCTCTTGCCGCTGATAATGATATCCCGGATACTTTATCAGAATGCTGCTTACAGCTTTGCGGGATAATCGGTCTGGCTGACCCGCCCCGGGATTCTGTGCAACAGGATATCGAAACTTGTACAAAAGCCGGAATCCGCGTTGTTATGATCACAGGTGACAGCGGGATAACGGCAAGCTCTATCGCCAGACAGATAAGTATGCCCAACAGTAATAATATCATTACCGGCAGTGAGCTTGATGCCATGAGTGAGGCGGAACTGCGTACTAAGGTTAAAGATGTCAGCATCTTCTCCCGGGTTGTACCTGAACATAAAATGAGAATAGTCCAGGCTTTGAGGGAAAATGGTGAAATCGTGGCCATGACCGGGGATGGGGTCAATGATGCCCCTGCTTTGAAATATGCTGATATCGGCATTGCCATGGGTAAACGCGGTTCGGAGGTTTCCAGAGAGGCTGCCGATTTAATTCTGCTGGATGATAATTTTTCCACTATTGTAGACACGATCAGGGATGGCCGCAGGATTTACGATAATATCAGAAAGGCTATCGGCTATGTCTTTACGATTCATATCCCTATTGCCTTTGCGGCTCTCTTTGCTCCTTTACTAAAAATAAGTCCGGCCAGTCTCTTACTGCTTCCTCTGCATGTAGTCTTACTGGAGCTCATCATCGATCCCACCTGTTCTATTGTTCTGGAACGCCAGCCGGCAGAGCAGGATATCATGGATAGGGCGCCGCGTAATCCCAAGGAAAAACTCCTGACCTTCAGCATCATTTTCAAAAGTGTGTTCCAGGGTTTAATGATATTTGGAGCCTCCTTTGGCACCTATTTTGTCTTCCTGAACAACTATCCCGATAATGCACCTCTGGCCAGAACGATGGGCTTTACCATTATTGTGTTGGCTAATGTCTTGCTTATTCAGGTAAACAGTTCCAATTCTGAATTCGCTGTAAAATCGTTTACCAGGCTGCTTAGGGATAAAGTAATGTGGGCAGGTGCTTTGGGGACAATATTGGGTTTATTACTAATACTATATACTCCGCTTTGTAATCTGGTGAAGCTGGCCCCTTTATCCTTAGAACATTTATTAACAGCAACAGGAATAGCTGTTGCTGCAGTTCTTTGGTATGAACTCGTGAAGATGATAAAATATCTCAGAAAAAGATCATTGTTGTCGGCAGCGAAAGCAAGTGAGCGCAGTTAATCTTAAATCTGGAAAAAATCAGGTCAAAACTGTCGCAGGAGTTGATTTCAGCTGATTCCTGTGGTTGAATATATGGGTAAATAAAAAAGTTTATGAGGTGTTAAATGGCTGCCGATATTCTTCAACAGATAGTCGCCAGAAAACAAGAGAGATTAGACACACTCCAGCGAGTGACCCCTTTTGCAACACTATGCCGGCATTTGGATGCCGAACTGCCTGAGCGGCGGCCCTGGCCGCTGGCCAGTGACCGCTTTGATGTAATTGCTGAAATCAAACGGGCCTCTCCCAGCTTGGGCCCAATTAACTGGCAGCATACTTTGCCGGAACTGGCGCGGCAATATGAACTGGGCGGCGCAGGTGCTGTTTCAGTACTGACAGAAGAGGATTTTTTCTGCGGCTCACTTGCTGATTTGGCCCAAGTCCGCCAGGAAACGGGTTTACCGGTTTTGCGGAAAGATTTTCTCTGGACCGAATATCAACTGGTCGAAAGCCGGCTGGCTGGGGCTGATGCTGTTCTGCTGATCGTTGCTTTATTGGACCAGAAAATATTGAATAGACTGATTAAATTTGCTGCCGAGCTGGAGCTGGAAACTTTGGTCGAGTGCCGTGACCGGCAAGAGATCGAACGGGCAATTCAGGCCGGAGCCCGCACTCTCGGAATCAATAATCGTAATCTGAGAACTTTTGCAGTCAGTCTGGAGACAACCCTGGAGTTGTTGCCAACAGTACCCAGGGATAGTGTGGTAATCAGCGAGAGTGGTATAAAAATCCCGGCAGATGCCGGACGTCTGGCAGCTGCCGGGGCTAATGGCGTTCTGGTGGGTGAATCCTGTGTACGTCAAGCCGAACCCTCCAAACATGTGGCCGGCCTGCTGGAGCAAGGGCGCAAACAATACCGGCAAAGGAGCAGCTGATCAAGGATGATGCATGTTAAAATTTGTGGGATCAAATCGCTGGAGGCAGCGCTTTGGGCTGCCGAAGCCGGGGCTGATGCCTTGGGCTTTATCCTGGTACCTGCCAGCAAACGTTATATAGAGCCCCGCCTTATTCGGGAAATAACAGCTCAGCTGCCGCCTTATATCGCCCGTATCGGCGTGTTTGTCAATACCCCTCCCTCTGAGGTCAAAGAAGTGGCTGAATGGTGCGGTCTGACAGGAATCCAGCTGCATGGAGAGGAAAATCCTGAAAATTATCGCCAAATTGCCCTTCCTTTGATTAAGGCTCTGCGGCTTCCTGTTGAGGTACCAGAGACCGGTACCAAGGAAAAATCAGGGTCAGAGAATATCGGGGACTGGAGGGGTTTGGTTCAGGGTTTATTGGTTGATTCTGTTGTCGCCGGTCAATTTGGAGGTACCGGCTTTTCCTTGCCTTGGGATGACACAGCCAGCCAAATCCTGTTTACCGAAATCAGATCTGCAGGTATACCGCTGATTTTGGCTGGAGGTCTGACACTCGCTAATGTTGATGAAGGAATCAGGAAAGTTAAACCATATGCAGTTGATGTCAGTTCCGGGGTTGAACGGGACGGCAGAAAAGATGCCGCTCTGATCAAGGAATTTATCAGGAAAGCCAAAGCAGCAGGCTGATCTGATAAATTATGTTATAAAGGCATTGATATATCTGATTTAAATAAAGGAGAGCTATGGATGGAAAATTTCATCATTTCTCCTGGCGGTATCAAGCAGACAGAATATGATCTCAGCAGTATTAACGCCGGGGGTTCACTGCCCGCTGCTCATTTTCGTCTGCTGATTTTGTCTGAGCAGGAGTGGGACCGGCTCCCCCGATATTATTCCCACTTTGAGAACCTTCCTCTGGATTTGGCAGCACTGAGAATTATGGATTTTCCCCAGATCAGACGACTGAGCTCCTCAGTGCATTACGTCTGCTATGAGGATACAGATGCCCAGGGTGAAGAGGTGGCTGTTCGTTTCCTTTTATCAGCTACAGAATTCATCATGATCGGCTGGAATGGAATTAATCTGGAGAGAATTACCAAATGGGTTAAGAGTGGAATATCAGAAAGCCCCTTTCACCTGGCTCAGATTATGGGCGCCAGGGTTTTGCGGCATCGTCAAAGTCAGTTGGAACAATTGGAAGATCTGATGGACAGCCTGGAAGAAGTTATTATGAAAGAACCGCGTACCACCCAGCAAACCGGGATTATCGTGCTGCAAAGACAAGTAATCAGTTTAAAAAAGTCCCTGAATGCTCATCAGTCGGTCTTTACCAGGCTGGCCAATGTTATGCCCAAAGATTTTCCCGGGATTTGGCAGGAACTTGTTCAGGATACCCAGAGAGAACTGGAGAATGTCCGGCAGACTCATGAACTGGTACAAAACCTGCGGGAGGCTTATCAGGCTGCTGTGGATAACCGGGCCAATGACATAATGAAATGGCTGACTCTGCTGGCAACGATCCTGCTGCCTATCAATATTTTGACCAGCTTCTTCGGGATGAATTTTCAATATTTGCCGCTGCTGCATAAATCCTATGGGGTTATGGTTTTCTTTCTCATTTCAATTTTAATTATTTTTTTGGCTTTTCTTATTTTTTGGCGAAAAAAATGGCTGCGGCGATAAAACAAAATACTTCGCTAATAAATAACCAATAAACTTGTTGTTTTTTCAAAACAATTATATAATATTAAAGATTTCAAAGTGTTTGGAGGCATGATATTGGACAGCTTATTTACGAAACTTCAGGAATATCTGCAGATGGAGGAAGAACTCTCTTTTGAGGAATTTTCCCGGTATTATAAAGACTTACTTGATATGCTGAATAAGGGTTTCAATGCTTTAGACCAGGACGAATGTCTGAAAGCCCGTTACATTTGTTCGATTGTGCAGGCTAATGCCGAGTCCAGGAGCAAAAATTCCAAAATTAATGCCAAAGCGTTTAAAAAGATGAACAAAAAATGTGCTTTTTGGATGGATGCCATTAATTACCGCCTGCTTAAAGATGGTATGTCCCAACAGGAAATTGATGAAGCAACCCAGGCGATGTAATGAACTAAATCAAATGGCAGAAAGATATGATGTTTGACAGTATGGCTGAATAAAGTACAAGTATTCTAATTATTTTTTGGAACACTTGTACTTTTATTTTTCGATCTGCAACTTTTTGCCAGGGAGAATCGTATTTATAATAGCAATTGTCGATTCAAAAGCAATAGTAATAACTCAATACTAAACTGAGACTAAACTGAGGGAGGAGAAAATCATGACAAAAAAATTATATCGTTCTAACCGGGATAAAATAATCGGGGGTGTGTGCGGCGGCTTGGCCGATTACTTCGAGGTTGACGTTACTCTGGTACGAGTGATAGTGCTGGTTTTAATGTTTGCCTATGGATTCGGAATCCTGGCTTATATTTTAGCCATGATTATTATTCCACGTGAGCCTCTAAGCGGAATTTAGAAGGGAAACTGGATTGCTTAACTGCAATGCAGACTTAGATCTAACCAAACTTTTTGAAGAAAATGGAGGTGACAATGATGACTGAAAGATTGTACCGTTCCGGACGTGATAAGATGATTGGTGGAGTGTGCGGTGGTCTGGCCGAATATTTTCAAATTGATGTGACTCTGATCCGTCTGATTGCGGTGATAGCCTTATTCTTGGGTGGGGCGGGTTTTTTTGCCTACCTGGTAGCCTGGATCATTATTCCGGTTAATCCTGAACACCAAGACTCTTATTCTGACCTTGCCCATCCCGGGGATAAGATCGAAGAGGTCATAAGCGATGTTTTAAGGCCTGATGCGTCCGAGGATGAGCGTACCAGAAGGACAAAAATTGGTGGCTTGATTCTTATAGTATTGGGCTGTTTATTTATGCTGGATACCTGGTTCCCGTACTTCAGTATAGGCAGGATGTGGCCTTTGATCCTGATATTCATCGGCTTGGCGATCCTGTTGAGGGGGGGACGTAAATGAAAATTATCTGGGCAACTATCAGTCGTGGCTTGTTATTTATCTGTCTGGGTGTGATCTTTTTCCTCATCAATTTTGGGATTTTATCCTGGAGTTTCTGGCTGAGTGTTTTAGATCTGTGGCCTTTAATCCTGATTTTATTAGGAATTGGTCTGCTTTTTAATAAACAGTTGCCTTTGAGTACAATTTTACTCGTGTTTCTTATTGCCCTGGCAGGTTATTCCCTGATCTTCGGTGAACGTCATGTTCCCTGGAATCCGCTGAATTATTACTTTTACCAGGACAGCGGGACGAGCAGTTTAGAGAATAGCATGACCACAGATGTTCCCTTGCCCGCAGGCATAACCAGGGCTCAAGTGGATATGGATTTGGGCGGGGCACAGGTCAACCTGGCTTCTCTGGTTCCCGCCGATAATCAAAATTTGCTAATTAAAGGCAGTTATAGCTGGAAAAAGATGTTTGGCAGCAATCGTCCGGAATTCAGCACGCGCCAGGAGGGTGAGACCATGATTGTCAGCCTTATCTCTGGCGCACATGGCGGGATGAATAATCGGCTGCAGATGGGATTGTCCGAGAAGGTCAAGTATTCTTTGGATATAAATGCCGGGGCTATTACTGGTGACCTTGATTTCAACAGGTTAGAAGTCGAAAAACTGTTATTAAAAACCGGAGCCAGTAATTTTCAACTGCAATTTGGGGATACTGGTTTGACTACGGAAGGGAAAATTGACAGCGGAGCCTCCGGAATAACCCTGGTCATACCGGAGGATGTTGGTTTGCGTGTGAATTTAAACGGAGTGGCCACAAATACTAATTTTATGGGTTCAGGGCTCTTGTTGGACGATGAGGAGTGGGTGAGTCCGGGATATGACCAAGCCCGTACAAAGGTCAATCTGGATATTTCCTGTGCTGCCGGTTCCATCCAGCTGATAAGGCCTAAAGTTCAGGTGGAGCCAGCGATCTGAGTCTGGAACCAAAGAAGTTTATTTTAGGGCCAGAGCACATGGAGAGCCGGGTTAGGCTCGAAAGAAAATATATCGTAAAGTTAAGCCTTGAGCAATCAGGGCTTATTCCTATTAAGGGATAGGTTTGTGGTCAAAACAATCTTTGGATCATAAATAGCAGAGGGACAACCAGGACAAGAGCACCTGTGCAAAAAAGCCAGGTCGAATTGGCCAGGTCAGTGTCCAGGTCATAGAGTTGGGGCGGAATCAGGGAAAAAAAGGCAGGCGGCATGGCTGACAGGATAAATACTACCTTAAAGGCTAGTCCGTCACTCATGTCAGCTAAGCCCAGCAGGTAGGCAAGAGAAGTAATGATCACCGGGATCAACAGGTACTTAATGGTTGCTACCGCCAAACACTCCCTTTGGTATTGCCCAATTGCTTTGATTTTCATATTGAACCCCACGGTAATGACCAGTATGACGGATGTAAGGGGTATCAGGACTTCATTGATCGTTGTGTAGAACTCAGGTCGTCTAATGCCGGAGACATTTAAGGCTATTCCAGTTGCAATACTGATCATATACACCAGAATGAAAGGATCGGTCAAGATCCTGACAAGTTGATTTTTGTTATTATGCCCGCCGTCACTGCTGCCATATAACTTGGCAATCGGAAAACCGATTAAAAAATAGACGAATTCTTCAAAAAGCCTGTACAAGGCAACAAAGGCATAGCTTTTTTCGCCGAAGAAAATAAAGCAAATCAAACCGCCAAAACTGCCTAGATTTGTAAAGGAAGATGAAACAAACATGGATCCCGTCTGCTTTCGCCGGTGGTGTAGAATTTTTGAGGCGGTAATGCCCAACAGGCCTCCGATACTCAAGGCACTGACTCCCAGTATTGGCAGAAAAACATAGCGAAAGTCATTCAGTCTGGTACCCCAAAAAGCGCCCAGGGTAATAATTGGGCTAAGTCCTAAGAGTACCGCCATCTGGAGGTATTTCATGTATTTGTCGACTGGTTTGTTTTTGGGTANNAGGCACCTCGATTCATAAATTGTTCTATAGTGATTATATCTGAAAATATATGGAAATATACCTGCATAAAAAATTATGAACATCTGCGTGATATACGAAAGATTCCATGACCTCCTCATTAGAAGGGGGTCAAACTTTTTAGCAAAACTCTTACTTCTTGCTTTGCGTATTTTAACGCCACTTATCCGTCAGAACCCAGACCAATTTTTCAGGATCAATTTGATTGACCCCTAAATTAAAACCCGAAATGTAGTCACTTTAAGTTAGAATGGAGATATGAAAGGGGATTAATAGGCATGTTTAACATAGAATTACTGAGCTGCATATTGGATATCGGAGAACAGATGCTCGTCAGCGGCGCTGAAATCAACCGCGTCGAGGATTCCATCAGCCGTATTTGCACGGCATATGAGGCAAAGCGGGTAGATGTTTTTACAATCACCTCAAGCATCGTCGTGAGCCTCCAGATCAATAGTGGAGAGACGCTTACTCAGACCAGGAGAATTTACAAATACTTTACGAATATGGACAAACTGGACAGACTCAATAGCCTTTCCCGCTATATTTGCGCTCACACACCTGAGGCGGCATATATAAAAGATGAAATGGAGAAGATCGGCGGCAGACACCCGTACAGTCCGCTTGTTCAGTATTTGGGATATGCTCTGACTGCCGGAGCATTCACAGTTTTCTTTGGCGGCGACTTAAGCGATGCTGCAGTTTCAGCAGTTATAGGTATGCTTTTGAAGCTCACGCTTACTTTTGTCCAAAGAGTGGATAAGAACGTAGTGATCGTAAACATCCTGTGCTCGTTCGTTGTGGGCCTGCTGGGGGTTCTGTTGGTAAGGTTGGGGATAGGTCACAGTCTCGAGAAAATAATAATCGGCAACGTCATGCTGCTCATTCCGGGACTGGTTCTCACAAACTCCATACGGGATATTATCAGCGAAGATATCATAGCGGGACTGCTCCGTCTTTGTGAAGCTATTCTCACAGCTCTGTCCATAGCTGTCGGATTCGGTCTGGTATCTGTTTTCGTTGGAGGTATGTTCAAATGATTTATGCACAGCAGATCATAACAGCTTTTTTGGGATCGCTGGGCTTTTCGATCCTGTTCAACATCAGGGGAAGAAAAATATGGTATGCAGCTTCAGGCGGCATGCTGTCCTGGGCAACATACCTGCTGGGCGGACTCTGGCTAGGCAGTGAAATGACGCAGTACTTCATAGCGGCTATCATAGTCACTATTTACTCGGAGATATGCGCCCGTATCGAGAAAACGCCGGCAACTATTTTTTTGACAGCAACTATCATTCCCCTGGTTCCTGGACAAGCCCTGTACTATACAATGAGTTATGCGGTCAATGGCCTGCTTGGGGAGTTTGCTGCTAATGCATCATATACGGTAGGTATTGCTGTTGCCATAGCGGCCGGCATTATGGCAGCATCTTCGTTGTTCAGGATATTGTCAGCCCTAAGGGACCATTTCGGGTTTTGATGGATAGGTGCCAGCCCGGGAAAATGATGATGAGATAATTTTCTTAAAAACAGTTGGCAGGGGGTCTCAAACATTGTAACAGCCAGAAGAATGTATGAGAAAGCTCTGGAAAAAGGAGTTGGTAAAATAATTACAGCATTTTGTATTCAATTTGAAGAGTGGGTTGAGGGTGGGAAAAATATAGAATTTATTTAAAAATCTGATAAAATAAGCATATAACTTTTGAACAAAATATGTTATTTATTTTAAGGTGAAAGAAGTATGATATTATTTTATAAATATCTTGTGGACAACTCAAGTGATCCGATATACTGTTGCGATGGAACTGGTAAATATTTGTATGTAAATCAAGCTTTCTCTTCTCCATTTAAGAAACACCCTGAAGATATTATAGGAAAAAGAGTGTGGGATATTTTTTCTGGTGAGGAAGGCGACATAAGATTCAGTACAATCAAAAATGTATTTGAAACGGGCGAAACGAAGGTAATGGAGGTTGAATATAAGGATGAAACTTCTTTAATTTATTTCGTTACAACAGTAAAACCCATCAAGAATGTCTTGGGAAATGTAGAAATGGTTATGTGCATTTCCAAAGACATCACAGAGCGAAAACTGGCAGAGAAGGCCTTGCAAAAAAGTGAAGAAAGATTGAATACTATTATTAATAATACTCCAAATGTGGCTATTCAAAGTTATGATGAGAATGGAACAGTACAGTTTATCAATAAGGCATCTGAAATTATCTTCGGATGGGTAAATGATGAGGTAGTTGGAAAAAAAATAGACCAGCTGAACTTTGATAAAGATGCCATGAATAAATTTTCAGAACTATTGAAAATTGCTGATAAAACAGGGAAGCCGATTGAAGCAATGGAATGGATTTTTAAGGATGAAGACGGTAATGAAAAAAGTATTTTATCAACAATATTTCCTATAAATGTATCAGAAGGAAAAAGGGAATTTATCAGTTTGAATATAGATATTACCGAGAAAAAACGTCTGGAAAAAGAAATGCATCGTTTAGAACAATTAAATTTAATAGGACAAATGGCTGCTGGGATAGGTCACGAGGTAAGAAATCCAATGACGACAGTGCGTGGATTATTACAACTACTTGGAACTAGAAACCATAATCGAAAAGACATAGAATTTTTTGAATTAATGATACAAGAACTTGATAGAGCTAATTCAATAATTACTGAGTATCTTACACTGGCTAAGAATAAAACAATTGCTTTAGAAATGAAAAACCTTAACTCTATGATTGCTGTATTGACTCCGCTAATTGAGTCTATTGTACGTGAATCAGATCAAGACTTAAATTTAGATTTGGGAGAAATACCAGATTTGTTTTTAGATGAAAAGGAAATAAGACAACTAATACTCAATCTTATGAAAAATGGCATTGAAGCAATGACATCGAGAGGTTGCTTAACTATCAAAACTTATACACAAAGTGATGAGGTGGTCTTAGAGGTACAAGATGAGGGAGTGGGTATAAGTCCTGAAATAATTGATGAAATTGGGATTCCCTTTTTCACAACGAAAGAAAAGGGAACCGGATTGGGGTTAGCGATGTGTTATAGTATTGCTGCCAGACAAAATGCCAAAATATCGGTAGAATCAACGAATGGAAAAACCACATTTTCGGTTCGCTTTAAATATTAGCGTTATGGATAAGTCGATGGGCAAGACGTCAAACTTGAGCCTAAGCAAATAAAGACACAGAGAGACCGGTCAAGGACCAGAAGGGCGCAGAAAAGAGAAAAGGCTGCTGCCGGCCACTCGCTGTCGGTTGCTGACCAGCTTGGTATGGACTGGCTCGTTGAAGGTATCGCTGGCGAAATACCTGAGTAATATCAATTGGCGATAATGAAATAACAAGGAAAGAAGAGAGAAAATTCAAATAATTTAGAAAATAAGATTAAAATCTTGAAATGTGCCGCTTTTTGAGCTTTGACTCTAACCGCTAAGTGTAGTAAATTATAAACAAGCTCCAAGGAATTCCTAAGACGGAAAACCTACAGAGCCGGAAAACGGAAACGGGACATTACAACTAATCTTAGGGCCGGTGAACTAAAGATTCACTATATCTTAAAGGGTTCAAAGAAAAATATTTATCGCAGGTCTGACGACATGGAAGTCTTGAAAACAGGAATCTGAAAGGATTCAGGTAAAGTTAGAACAGAAATGAAGTTAAGTGGCGGTGGATAATGAGTAAATGAACACCCTGGTAGACGAAGGTCTTCGGAGCGGATTGAAATGGGAAACAGTAGTTGAAGGTAATGATAGGGGATATGTTGATAAAGGTTCGTTGGAGCTTTCTTTTTATGAAATAATGGGGTTAGCATACCGTCGACTAAAGTTGGCGGTTTTCTTTGTTTGTTATGCAACAGCCCTGGGTACTGGTACTTGCTGGCAAGTTGAGCAAAGTGTTATAATAAAATTTAAAGTTGGATCAAAGCAGATTCAATTCAGATTTTTGCGTAAAGCATATGAGGAATTTAAATGGATGTCATACTTGCCCACAAGCAGCTTGATTTTGATGCCTTGGCTGCTATGGTTGCGGCCCAAAAACTTTACCCGGACAGTGTCCCGGTTATAGACAGTAAATCTAATCACTATATCCAGGAGTTCTTAGCCTTATATAAGGACAGGCTTTCTCTCAGAAAGCCGCAGGATCTTGAAATCGGGTCAATTGCCCGGGTTATTTTGGTAGATACTTATGATTTGCGCCGGACTGGGACTCTGGGTGAAAAGTTAAGCAAGATTTCCAATCTGGAAGTAGTAATCTATGATCACCATCCTTATACAGGTCCGCAAGGCCCTGGTATTTTTATCGAACAGGTGGGAGCCTGTACTACTCTGCTGGTTGAGAAAGCAGCAAAACTGGGTTTGCCTTTGAGCAGCTTTGAGGCAACCCTCTTTGCTTTGGGGATTTATGAAGACACCGGCAGTCTTTTGTTTGAAAACACAACAGTTCGTGATGTGCGTGCTGTTGCTCATTTATTGGAGCAGGGAGCTCAGCTTGGTATTGTGTCTGAATATCTGCGTAAGCCTTTAACAGAGGAGCAGAAGGTACTTTTACAGGATATTCTGAATCATGGGCAGACCGAACATATCCAGGGTGTTCCGGTCTACTTTTCCTGTACTGAGGTTAAGGAATACATCGGCGGCTTAGCCATGCTGGCCCATCGGGTCGGAGAATTAGTAGGCGCTGATATCTGGTTTTTACTTGTCAAAATGGAAAATCGCCTCTATGTTATTGGCCGGTCACGAGGAAACGGTTTTGCAGTTAATAAGATTGTCAAAGCTTTTGGGGGCTCCGGCCATGCCAAAGCAGCTTCTGTTACCTTGAAAAATACTGAAAGTGCCGATGTTCTGAGCAAACTGCGCTTGGAGATCGAAAGACATATCCAACGCCCTTTGTATGCCCGGGATATAATGAGTTACCGGGTTAAAACAGTAAGCCCCGAAACCAAACTGTCCGAGGTTCAGCAGATCCTTCTGCGTTATGGTCATACCGGGGTTCCGGTGATAAATGACAAGAAACTTATCGGTATTATCTCCCGCCGCGATGTGGAAAAGTCCATTAAACATGGTCTGGAACATGCTCCGGTCAAAGGGTTTATGACGACCAATGTCGTCACGGTCGAGGGCGGTGCCAGTCTGGATGAAGTGCAGCGGCTGATGATCCACTACGATATTGGCCGGCTGCCGGTGATAGAAAACGGGGAAGTAGTTGGTATCATATCCCGTTCTGACGTACTGCGTTTTATTCATGGGGGTGCCGTACCTAATGAAGAGGCTTTGGTCCGGGCCCGAAGCTTGGCCATGCGGCAGGAAATCCTGGAGCTGTTGCAGCGTTTGCCGGAGAAGTTCCGGCAATTAATAGAAACAGTCCAGGAAGTCGCCGGGGAAGAACAATGTTCTGTCTATCTGGTTGGAGGTTTTGTCCGCGATTTGCTTTTGCTGGCACCTACCCAGGATCTGGATTTGGTGGTTGAAGGCAGCGGTCTGAAGTTTGCTTCAGCTCTTCTGACCCGCTTGGGGGAAGGGGAGTTAACTCTCCATTCCCATTTCGGCACTGCCCACATCTCTCTTCCTGATAATATCCACATCGATATTGCCAGTACGCGCTGGGAATACTACGCTTTTCCCGGAGCATTGCCTCAAGTTGAAGAATCCTCCCTGAAGGAAGATCTCTCCCGGCGGGATTTTACGATCAATTCTATGGCGATTTGTGTCAATACTGACCGCTACGGGGAACTGGTGGATTATTACGGAGGTATGAGAGATTTACAGCAGGGCGAGATTCGTTTTCTGCATAATCTCAGCTTTATTGATGATCCGACCAGGATTATCCGGGCAATTCGTTTCGCCTGTCGTTATAATTACCAACTGGTCAAAGAGACTTTAAAAGCCCTAAAAACCGCTTTGGCAACCGGTCTTATCAAGAACCTGAGTCTGGAACGTTTTACCGACGAACTTATGCTCATTTATCAGGAGGAAAATTATTTGAAAATGGGTTGCCTCCTGGTGGATTTGGGTGTCTATAAAGAATGGTTCGGCAGGGATCTGAACTGGTATTATAACGAATCTGACGAAAACGAAAGCCAAAGCTGGTCCTTAGCTGGCCGCTGGCTGCTATCTCTCTCCAGGATGAAGGATGAGGAAGTCGACCTGGTTCTGGAAAGATTGCGGCTGACTCGCTGGCTGAGAGAAAATACACGGGAATACAGGCGCCTGCGCAGCGCTCTGAAAAACAGTTCCCGGACTTTGCGGCAGACTGATCTCTTGTTGGTTCATACTCCGGCCTGGCTGGTGACCTTGTTGGCCAGGGAGCCGGAATTGGGAGAGTTACTGCACACTTATCAGGCAGCTTTGAAGAAAATCAAAATGGTTACCGATGGCCGAAGATTATTAGCTTTCGGTCTCCGCCCAGGGCCACAGATTGGGCAAATTTTAAACAGGATTCGTCAGGCCTGGTTAGAAGGAGAAATTGCCTCAGCTTCTGAGGAAGAGAAGTTGGTGCAAAAACTTGTGGCTGCGGATAGTATATTGAAGGAGGAAA
>DDXI01000178.1 GCA_002347475.1 Peptococcaceae bacterium UBA2264 | reverse complement strand
TTCCAGGTATTCCTCCGGATAGGCGACTTCCAGGGCTCCGGTACGCTGGGTCATGGTCCCGGTATGGTAGTGGTAGAGGCGCCGGCCGGTGCTCAGCACCATTGGGTATTCAGCATCGGGCAGTTCGTCAGGCGGAATGTGCTCCACGGGATGGAATTTGCCTAAGCCCCTGGTGAATTTATCCTTGTGCAAATACCTGGTGCCGGGATGGTCGGGGGTTGGACAGGGCCACTGGAGACTTCCCTGATCCAGGCGGGCAAAGGAAATCCCGCCATAGGAGGGGGTAACCCGGGCTGCTTCCTCCATGATCTCTCCGACTGATTGGTATTGCAGGGGATAGCCCATGACCGTAGCTAGCAGGCAGATGATTTCCCAATCAGCCTTAGAGTTCCCCACCGGTTCGATGGCCTTGCGCACCCGCTGAACCCGGCGTTCGGTATTGGTAAAGGTCCCGTCCTTCTCCGCAAAGCTGGCCGCGGGCAGAACCACATTAGCCAGGGCTGCTGTCTCCGTCAGGAAAATATCCTGGACAACCAAAAAGTCCAGCTTTTCAAGGGCCTGGGCCACGTGATTGGCGTCGGGGTCGGACAAGATCGGGTTTTCCCCCATGATGTACATGCCCCTGACCTGGCCCGTGCCGGCTGCCTCAAGCAGCTCACCTACGGTGAGGCCCGGCTTTGCCGGGATTTCCCGGACACCCCAGGCCGCAGCAAACTTGGCCCGGTTCTCCTCCGAGGTCACAGCCTGATAACCGGAAAATACGGTGGGCAGCGCGNNCATGTCGCAGGCCCCCTGGACGTTATTCTGACCCCGCAGGGGGTTGACGCCGCTGGACTCCTTGCCGATCTGGCCGCAGAGCATGGACAGGTTGGCAACGGCAAAGACGTTATGGGTCCCGCAGATGTGCTGGGTAATGCCCATCGTAAATAAAATGCTGGCATTCTTAGCCTGGGCATAGCCCCGGGCTGCCGCTTTAATGGTTTCCACCGGGATGCCGGTGATACTCTCCACATGCTCCGGCGTGTATTTGGCCACCATTTCCTTCAGCAGTTCGAAGTCCTCAGTGCGTTCCCTGACAAACTCCTTGTTCCAGATCTCTTCCGCAATGATCACATTGGCCATGCCGTTCAGGAGAGCAATGTCTGAACCCGAATTGATCTGGAGATGGTAGCGGGCCAGTTCAGCCAGTTCTGTCTTGCGGGGATCTACTACGGCAAGGGTGGCCCCCTCCCGCACGGCCTTTTTCATTTGCATACCGATAATGGGATGCGTCTCGGTGGTGTTGGTGCCTATGGCCAGAATAAAGTCCGCTCCGGCAACTTCTTCAATGGTATTCGTCATGGCCCCGCTGCCAAATGCTGTCGCCATACCGGCGACTGTGGGAGCGTGACAGAGCCGGGCACAGTGGTCGATGTTATTGGTACCGAACACAGCGCGGGCCAGTTTATTGATTAAATAGTTTTCTTCGTTAGTGCAGCGGGCTGAGGAAAGGACCCCCAGGGCATCCGGGCTGTATTTTTCCTTGATGGCACCCAGTTTTTCGGCCACCAGACTGAGCGCTTCCTCCCAGGAGGCTTCCACAAACTTGCCGTCCTTTTTGATCAAGGGGGTTTGCAGCCGGTCTGGGTGGTGGATAAAGCCATAACCAAAGCGGCCTTTTACGCACAGGGCCTTACCGTTCACTTCACCGTAAGTGGAGGTAACTCCCACAACTTTGCCATCCTTGACATTCAGGTCAAGGCTGCAGCCTGTGCCGCAATAAGGGCAGGTGGTCGTGACTTTTTCCATTTCCCAGCGCCGTCCCTTACCCAGCATTTCTTTCTCGGTAAGGGCCCCCACAGGACAGACGGAAAGACAGGAACCACAGAAAGAACACTCAGACTCATTATAGGGAACATTAAAGGCCGGGCCAACCTGGGAATCAAACCCGCGGTTAGAAACACTCAAAATACTGCGTCCTTCTCTTTCTATGCAGGCCCGGACACATCTGCGGCATAGAATACATTTATTGGGATCACGCAGGATAAAAGGATTGTTGTCATCCAGAGGAAGCTCCCGGCGTTCACCCCTGAAAACATTCCCTTTGACACCATATTCGTAAGCATATTCCGCCAGGGAGCAAGCACCCATTTTTTCACAGGTCATACAATCCAGGGGATGATTAGCCACCAACAGCTCCAATATCGTTTTACGGGCATTTCTAACCGTTGGATTTTGGGTTTCAACGACCATGCCCTGATTAATCTGTGTTACACAAGAAGCCTGCAGATTGCGCATACCCTCGATCTGAACGACACACAAACGGCAAGCGCCTTCATCTGTCAATTCCGGGTCGTGACATAAAGTAGGGATTGGAATATTATTCAGGCGACATGCTTCAAGAACTGTAGACCCTTTGGGCGCGCTGACTTCCTGACCATCAATCTTTAAAGTAAACCATTCCACTCGCTAAACTCCTTTCGGTTTAATCCTGATATAACAGTGAAACGTTACTATATTAGGTATTCTGACTCCTGAGCAACTGCCTTTAAACTGCGTTTTTGCTCTTTTTCCCCAGCAGTTTAGCGTTATAGTCGGCTGCAAAATGCCGGATAGTACTTAAAACAGGGGAAGGAGCAGCCTGGCCCAGACCACACAGGCAGGTTAAGGACATTACCTGACCCAGATTGTTAAGCAGGTCAAGATCTGCCGGTATACCATTATAACCATTAATCCTATCCATTATTTCCTGCATACGCTTGGTCCCCTCCCGGCAAGGTGTACATTTGCCGCAAGATTCATGAGCAAAGAATTTACTGATCCGGGCCGTAATATCTACCAGGTCGCGGCCTTCATCCATGACAAAAACCGCACCGGAGCCCAATACTGCGCTGATAGCAGTCATAGAATCAAAATCTATTGGCGTATCCAGTTGGGAAGAGGGGATAAATGCCCCGGAGGTGCCGCCGATCTGTACCGCTTTGAATTTCTTACCGCCGGCAATCCCGCCGCCCAATTGGTAAATAACTTCTCTGATAGTAGTGTTGGTGGGGACTTCAGCAAAAGTCTTATTGGCAACATCACCTGAGAGAGTAAGGACTTTGGTACCCGGATAGGACGGCGCCCCAATCGCCGCATACCAGGCGGAACCCTTTTCCAGGATTACCGGTATGTTGGCAAAAGTTTCCACATTATTGATTATAGTGGGTTTGCCCCACAACCCGCTGACCGGCGGAAAAGGCGGCTTAACACGGGGTTCACCCCGCTTGCCCTCTATAGATTCTATCAGGGCAGTTTCTTCACCACAGACATAAGCTCCAGCTCCCAGACGAACCTCAATATTAAAATCTCCTAAAACCCCTTTTTCCCTGGCCTGAGTTATGGCCAGCTTCAGTGTTTCGGCCACTGAGGGATACTCTCCCCGACAATAGATATATCCCTGGTCAGCTCCGATAGCGCAGCCGCATATCGCCATGCCTTCCAGAAGGGTATGGGGGTCATTTTCCATAATCAGGCGATCTTTATATGTACCTGGTTCACCTTCATCAGCATTGCAGATAACATATTTTTGTCCGGCCTGAATCTGATAGGCAAAATTCCACTTCATGCCGCAGTTAAAACCGGCTCCGCCCCTGCCTCTGAGATTGGAGGCCTTAACCTCACTTATAAGGTCCGGGCTGCTCATCCTGCGGGCTTTTTTGAGCGAATTGTAACCACCGGCGGCAAGATAATCGTCAATTTTCCGGGGATCAATCTTCCCGTAATTACGTAATACCAGACGCATTTCCTCGACCATTATTTTGTCCTCCTTTCCTGATAATCCTTACTTGTTTAAACTCCCTGGAGACTTCAAAAGCTTTATTTGGATAAATTTCCGAAATTAAAAAGCTTTTTTTACGAATAAATAACATCTGATTGGATAGATTTCTGCTGTTTGAGATTTATTTCACAAACTAAATTTCTAATTTTTTTCCAGTTTAAACATTATTATATCACAGAATATCACAGAAAGGGCAAAGTAATACACTAGTAAACTAACTTCACTACTGAAATCATTAAATGAGAATGTCTCAATCCTTCTGCTGGAGAAAATTATTGAGGAGTGTGATACACTCCTCAATTTTATAAATCGTCATCTCTTCTTGTTCTTGGCTTTGGCGAAATCCCGGGCATTTTTGACGCCGCCGAAGCCGGCGAACATCTCCGTGATCTTCTCTTTTTCGATTTGCCGGGAGTTAAGGCCCTCATATCTGGCTTCCTTCTTGAGCTTCTGATAGCTGAGCAGGCGTTCCTCGCTGATTAAGCCCTCAGCGACAGCCTTCCGGACGGCGCAACCCGGTTCCTGGGCATGCCGGCAGTCCTGGAAGCGGCAGCGGCCGGCCAGTTCCTCGATGTCCGTAAAAGTCCTGCCCAGATCGGCACTCTCCACTCCCAGTTCCCGCATCCCCGGTGTGTCGATGACCGCTCCGCCCGCGGGGATCAGGAACAGTTCCCGTCTGGTCGTGGCATGTCTGCCCTTATCGTCCTGGCGGATCTCCCTGGTGGCCATGATCTCTTCTCCCAGCAGGCGGTTGATCAGGGTCGACTTTCCTACTCCGGAGGAACCCAGAAAAGCTACCGTTTGGCCCGGTCTGATGTATGGGAGAACAGCCTGACAGCCGTCTGCTGTCAGGCTGGAGGTAACCAGAATATCTACTCCTGCAGCCGTCTCCCGGATCTCCGCCAGTTTAGCGGCCAGATCCCCGCCTATATCGGCTTTGGTCAGCACGATTACCGGCAGGGCCCCGCTGTCCCAGGCAATAGAGAGGTAGCGTTCCAGCCGGCGCAGATTAAAATCCCGGTTTAAAGACATGCAGATAAAGACGGTGTCGATATTGGCCGCCACTACCTGGACCTCGTGAGCAGTTCCCGCCGCTTTGCGTACAAAGGCGCTTTTCCGGGGCAGGATTCTGTGGATGATGGCATTCCCCGCCTGGCTGTCTTCCCGGTCCAGCAGGACAAAATCCCCCACCGCCGGATAATCCGAAATTTCCTCGGAAGCATAGCGCAGTTTGCCGGATATCTCGGCCAGCAGCTCAGTTTCGGCAGTGGCCACCTTGTACAGATCCTTGTACTGGGCGATTACTCTGCCCAGATACAAACCCTCATAACGAGAAGCTTCCTGGATATATTTTTCCGTAAAACCCAAATCTCTCATTCTTTGGTCTGACATTTCTCTGCCCTCACTATTACACCATGCGATTCTTTGTTATTACCCTTTTACTTAGAAAAATTATTGCCGTCTCCCTTAATAAGGAGGCTTTTATTTTATTAGAGGATTTTATTTTTATTGCTCATCAGACTTTCTGGCAAGTTGGGCAGAAATAAATGCTGCCCCCCATATAAGCCTGTTTGACAATTTCTGTTCCGCAAACCGGGCAAGGCTCACCGGTGTGATTTTTGCTCATGGCTGTC
Source organism: Peptococcaceae bacterium UBA2264 (assembly GCA_002347475.1). Classification (GTDB taxonomy): domain Bacteria; phylum Bacillota; class Desulfitobacteriia; order Desulfitobacteriales; family Desulfitobacteriaceae; genus UBA2264. Next base: position 7,869 of record DDXI01000178.1, on the reverse strand, counting down.
CGGTAACCGCCGGCTCGGCCGAACAAATCCTTTTCCGTATCCCGGCCGCCCCTCTCCGCCATCAGCCGCAGGGTCTTTTTGACTGCCGCGAAGAGCTCGTCTCTCTCGGCCGGCGTCAGGGTCTGCACCTTGCGCCTGGGGTGGATTTTGACCTGCCAGAGAATGTCCTGCAGCACCCCGTTGCCCAGACCCGGGATGCGCTGCTCGGTGGCCAGAAAAGCCTTGAGACTAAGTTTCGGCACCTCCGGCGAGGTAAGCAGCCCTGCGAAATAGTCCCGGTCAAATGCCGCTGTCAGCGGGGAGGGCTTCTCCTGGGCAACTTTATAATAGAAGTTATCGAACCTGCCTTCCGGGAAACACCAGATCCCCCCGTACATCTGCACCTTGGCGCTGAGAGCCGAGCCATCGCTGAATTCCAGCAGGAGCTGATGTTTGGGCGGGCGCTGGGCAGCCTTTTCATGATAACGAAGATCGATACCGTCGCCGATCAGGATAATTTTCTTCCCGGCCCAGATTTCCACCAGGCCGCCGTAAGCCACGGCCTTGTCGATCTGCTCCCCGCGCAGCAGGTCGGGATAGGCCTGGGGATCTTCGTAATAAAAGGCCATCTTATGAGGTGTGCCGTCAGCTATAACCTCCCTGATCCTTTTGCCGCTGACTGTTTGACTCAACTGCGCCGCCAGGACATAAGCCTCGGGAATTTCCAGCATTGAGATCCCTCCTTTTGCTGCTATTGGCCAGGGTGCCATCCGCTTATTTGATATATTTGGCGGACAGTTCCTTGAAGACCGGGGTCCCGGCTTTTTTCATCAAATCAAAAAAGACCGTCTCCGCATTGGTGATCACCGCTCCCATATCATGCATCAGGGCCAAGGCATTGCGGTAATTGTGCTTGGTGCGCGAAGACACGGCATCCCCGACCAAAAAGACCTGATAGCCCAGTTCCAATAAGCTGCGCACCGTCTGCAGGACACAGACATGGGTCTCCATACCGGTAACGATGAGCTTGCGGCGGCCCAGTTTTTGCAGATATTCCGTTAAAGGCGGTTCACAACAAGCGGAGAAGTAGATTTTTTCGAAACGCGGCATTTGCTGAAGATGCTCCATGACAGCCGGCACTGTCTTGCCCAGGCCCTTGGGGTACATCTCAATCAGAATAATGGGCATTTCCAGCTTTTCGGCAATCTTGATCAGGCTGATAGTTTTGGCCACCACCTGCTCGCCATGATCCATAACCGGCATCATCTTTTCCTGGATATCGATAATCAGCAGGGCCGCTTCTTCTGAGTGCAAGGTAAACTTATCCATAGTTTTCCCTCCTCATTATCCTGTGGGCTGTTGCTTTTCGACCTGCAGACTTTTTGGCACATGTTTCCTGATTAACGTATATCATTGCCCTGAGATTCTGTCAATCTGTTTTACAGCTATTCTTTACTGCCAATAATTTTTAATTTTATTTTGGCAGAACTGTTTCCCTTATGAAGGCTGTTATGTCTGAGGCTATCAGCTGCGGTATCTCCCAATACAAGACGTGCCCGGCAACCGGATGTATGATCAGCCTGGCTCCGGGGATTGCCTTGCGTAAAGATGAATTTTAAATATCCATATTTAAAAATGATCCATTAATAGAAAATCGCGAATATTAACATTTTTGATCCCATTTCTTCCTCGATCGATCTCATCCATTGAAACAACATATTTGGGATAATTATCAGGAATGGCTTCAAGAACTGTGAATTCTCTTTCAACAGTATCTTCTGCAGCAAGAATATATGTCACCTGAACATATATTCTTTCCTTACCAAGCACTGATACAAAATCAATTTCCTTGTTATTATTCTTTCCAACTCTGACCTGGTATCCCCTGCGAAGTAATTCCATATAGACAATATTTTCAAGTGTCTGATTTATGTCACGTGTGTTATTTCCGTAAATAGCCTCGCGAATTCCATGATCCGCAATATATATTTTCTCCTGAAATTGTAAAAGTTTTTTTCCGATTATGTCTTCGCGTGGAACCAAATGAAGAAAACAAGCTGTTTTACAATAATCAATGTAATTGTAGATTGTTTCAGTGGAAACGCCCCGCAGCTCACTTTTCAGGTATTTTGAAATATTAGTCGCAGAAAATGTATTTCCGATATTAGCTATAAAGAATAGAATAACCCTCCTGAGAAGTTCTATATCACGTATTTTATTTCTTGTTGCTATATCTTTTAATATGATTGAATCATAAATATCACTCAGATACTGCATTGCACTTTTTTCATCAATCGGAAACTGATACAGGAAGGGCATCCCCCCCCTGGTAAGGTATATTTGAAATGCTTCAGCTTTATTTATGTCAGGCCTAATATCCAATATTTCTTTATATGAAAATGGATAGATTTTTATCTCAATATACCGTCCTCCAAGGTATGTTGCAAGCTCGCCTGATAATAACTTCGCATTTGAGCCAGTGATATAGATATCCGCATCAAAATCTATCATGCAAGAATTAATCATGGTTTCCCAACCATCAAGTTCCTGTATTTCATCAAAGAACAGATATATTTTATTAGCGACTGTGGAGGCAAATTTATTGATATATGCATAAATACCATCTACTGAAGAAACATAAGCATTTTTTTTACTTTCAAGATTGATAGTTAAAATCTGCCTGTCCGATACTCCCTGCAAGAGTAATTCTTCTTGTATGAGTTCAAGCATTACAGATTTTCCGGAACGTCTTATACCTGTCAGTACTTTAACAACATCCTGATTCATAAATGGACGTATCTTTGACATATATATCTCTCGTTTAATCATTACTCCTCATTTCCTTTCAATAATAGTATATCATCAGGAAATGCTATTTGCACCGAAATCTTAATGCTGTTTTTTAATTTGTTTTCTTTTTATCGAAATCTATTATATAAGAAAAACGCACCCATTTATTAAAACGAGTGCGGTTTTCTTATTTCCTATTCAATATTTATTTTACCTTGTAAAGCAGACAGACCGTCTCGACATGCCTTGCGCAGACAAAAATGATGTCGCGAAAGCAAGGTGGGGTCTTGGCGGAACTACTAAATTAAATTCAGATATTCACGCCTTCCATCCACAATAGCATATATTATAACCAACTTATGCGCCTCATTGATCTTATAAAAGACAAGATGTCTTTCAACAATGATTACTCTATATCCTTGCTTTTTCAAAATCGAATACTTTGGAATACTGCCCGACATCGGAAATTCCTGCAGACGATTGATTGCAGTTTCAATCTTATCTAAATACCCGATGGCAATATCAACATCACCGGAATCGCCTGCAATATAGAAGATGATCTCACGGAGCTGTTCTTCTGCTTTATCCGTTCGTAAGATTTTATACTTCATCCGTTCTCCCTTTCAAGTAAAGACGCACGAAGATCATCAAAGGAATCCTGCATCGGTGCTATTCGTCCATTTTTCACATCATCCTCTGCTTCCGAAAGTATTCTGAGCAGTTCCAGTTCGGATTTCATTTGATAGTAGTCCTGCAAGCCAAGAACAGCAGTATCACCTCTTCCATTCACAGTAATAATTACTGCCTGTCTTGATTCCTTGCATTGCTTGGAAATTTCATTATAATGATTTCTCAAATCAGCGGATGGTCTGATTACCGGTTCCATAATATCACCTCTTTCGATACATTATATAGTCATATTATATCATATTGCGACTATATTAAGGCGTCTATGCAAAATTTTAGTGAACCATCAAACCATTAACTTTCCCTTTTTAAAAGGCAAATGCTCTTTGAACTGACCGCCTCCTGCCGACAGTCAGTATTTTACCTGATCAGCTTTGTTCGTCATACATGAAACCCTGGCCACAGCGGTGCCGGCGACAGCTGCCGCGGCCACAGGCTTTTCCGGAACCGTCGCATAGCTGATATTCACCGCCCTCAATGTGCAAGACCTTGCCGTTGACCAGTGATTCGGCCAGTTTTCTGCAGGCTTCAATATAAATTCTCTGCACAGTTGTGCGGGCAATATTCATCTGGCCGGTACACTCCTCCTGAGTAAACCCATCCAGATCAATCAGTCTGATAGTGTTGACAGCAGAAATAACCAGAGTTTCCTCCGGTTACTTCTCTTGAGTGTTACATATTCTCCATTTGCTGATCAATGGACTCCAGACGCTTTTGCAGAAGTTCCTTTTGCTCCTGGAGCAATTCTTTTGGAGTTTTGGCAGAGGTTTGATTCGCATCAAAATTTCTCCCCAAACCCCGGCCCAAACCGCGCCGGTAGCCTAAACCCAAGCCCAGGCCCATTCCGGCTAGAAGGGCTCCGGTTCCGGCACATGCTCCAAAACCTCTTCCGGTCATTGCGCCACGTCCCATTGGTCCAGTTCTATCTCTTCCTGGCATATGATTCACCTCCGTGTTGTTTATGACATATGTCACTTATATTATCATTATACACCTTTATCGACATATGTCAATAATTATTTTTCGTTTTTTAATCATCAGTGGCCCCGCCGTCACCGGTGATGGGAATTACATCCCCCAAAAAGGTCGGCTCAGGCTTAAGAATCCCGGCCCAGAGAAAATCCTTGTTCCGGGCAGCAATTTCCCTGAGTTTATAGATTGTCATAGCCTGGCCATAGTCATGGTGGTCCGAGGGCATCCCGTAGGCTTCCAGACTCAGAGCCCGGGCTGTAAAAACCGCCCGTTTGAGGTGATAGTCCTGGGTGACTATGATCACCTTTTTAACCTGAAAAATATCCCTGGCCCGATAGACACTCTCGTAAGTGCTGAACCCGGCATGATCCATGAAGATATCCTCAGCGGGAACCCCTTTCTTTTTCAGGAAGTTTTTCATGACATTGACTTCATCGTAATCTTTCTGCCCGTGATCCCCGCTCACCAATATTTTGGGGGCTTTGCCTTGCTCATATAGTTCATAGCCCACAGTTAAACGATCGGTCAGCATGGAGGAGGTCTGCCCATCCGGATGAACATAAGCCCCCAGGACCAAGATAGCGTCAGCAACCGGCAAATCCTCAGCAGCCAGAATATATTTCCCTCCGCTCCAGACCACATAGGAGTTGACCAGCAGAACAGCCGCAAGTGCTATTGCCGCCAAAGATAAAAATAACTTCAGGAGAAATTTCAGATGTTTTCCAATCGGCCCAGTCTTGCGCACACAACGACTTCCTTCCTGCCGGGGATTTAGTCAACCGCTCATCTTCTTTTTGCTGTTTTTTTCCGGGTACAAAAGCACATAATAATCAGGCATAAGCTTTTCCTCATATTCATATAATAAAAAACAGAATATCTGACAGGATGTCTTCTTCTATGGAGATAAATGAAACAAATATTACTAATAAATTTTACTCGACAGCACGGCTTGCGGTCATCATAAGAAAATCTGCTTCTTAAATTATAATCCGATAAAAGCGTTATGCAAAATTTTTTTATCCAGATTTCGCCAAAAGATAAAGGGGGTTTTCTTTTTCGATAAGTCTCGCCTCCCGCGCCTGATGAATTGACTAATTTTTCTTTTGGTTATTGACAAGGAGCCCAAGTATTAGTAAACTGTTTCTAAATTAACAGGCATAACAAAGGGGAGTAACCGACCGTTTGAAATGGTTATTGTTGTCGTCAGTTCGATGCCTTGGCATCCGGCAGCAATCTGCAACAGGGGTAAGACCTTTGTCTGACAATCAAGTCCAGACAGGCCTTACTCTTTTTATATCAAAAACCGGCTTGTCAGCGGACAAACGAAGGAGGAATTTGATGAAACATTATCTGGAAAATGCCGCAGACGTCCTGCGCCAACAAGGTACATCCTTAGACGGCCTGAGTAGTGCAGAGGCCTCGGTGCGCCTGAAGCAGACCGGTAAAAACACTCTGGCCGCAGCCAGGAAAAAATCCCTGGCGGAAAAATTCCTGCAGCAAATGAAGGATCCCATGATCATTATCCTCATAGCCGCCGCCATCATTTCGGGGGTTTTCGGGGAAATCCCGGATATGCTCATTATCTTGATGGTCGTAGTCCTGAACGCTGTCTTGGGAGTAGTCCAGGAAGGCAAGGCCGAAAAAGCTATCGAAGCCCTGCAAATGATGTCCTCTCCCTACTCAAAGGTCAGTCGGGACGGCCAGGTATGCAAGATCAAATCAGAGGAAATCGTCCCCGGGGATATTGTCCTCCTGGAAGCCGGGGATGCTGTTCCTGCCGATATGAGACTGATTGAAACAGCCAGTCTGAAAATTGAGGAATCCTCCCTGACAGGAGAATCAGTTCCTGTGGAAAAACATTCCGAAGTCCTGCAGGCAGGCGAGACTGAGATTCCGTTGGGAGACCGGGTGAATATGGCCTATTTGGGAACTACTGTCGTCTATGGCCGTGGGGAAGGTGTCATCATCGGAACCGGGATGAAGACCGAAATGGGTAAAATCGCCGATATCATCGGCAGCACGGAAGCAGATAAGACCCCCCTCCAGAAAAAACTGGCTGAACTCAGCAAAATACTCAGCATTTTCGTTCTGGGGATCTCCATTTTCATCTTCATCTTCAGCGTCCTTAAAAACGGCGGTTTTGCCGGCGGATACGTTCTGGAAATGTTTATGACCGCTGTGAGTCTGGCTGTGGCAGCTATTCCTGAGGGCCTGATGACCGTGGTCACCGTAGTTCTTTCCATCGGGGTGACCAAAATGTCCCGGCGCAATGCCATCATCCGTAAACTGACGGCTGTGGAGACCCTGGGCTGCACCCAGGTAATCTGCTCTGACAAAACCGGCACCCTCACCCAGAACAAAATGACTGTCGTGGCCACCTTCGGCCCGCCGGAGAAGCTGGCGGAAGCCGTGACCCTGTGCAGTGATGCCCTGCTCTCCGCAGACGGCAGCCTTCTGGGGGATCCCACTGAAACAGCCCTGGTCAGCTTTGCCCTGCAGCAGAACAAGAATAAGAATACTCTGGAAAAAGATATGCCGCGAGTGGGAGAAGCTCCTTTTGATTCCGAACGCAAAATGATGTCTACCATCCATAGCACAGAAAACGGCAATTATATCCAATATACCAAAGGTGCCCCGGATGAAATATTAAAGAACTGCACTTCTATTATGACTGCAAAGGGGTTGGAAAAACTCACCGCCGGCCATATCCAAAAGATCCAGGCCGAGAATAAAAAGATGGCCGGAAAAGCCCTGCGTGTCCTGGGTTCAGCCTGCCGGAGCCATACCGCTATTCCTGATCTGGCCCCGGAAACACTGGAAAGGGATATGACCTTCATCGGTCTGGCCGGAATGATCGATCCGGTGAGACCGGAAGTCAAAGCAGCTATCGAAGAGTGCCGTCAAGCCGGCATCCGGCCGATCATGATCACCGGAGACCATAAGGATACAGCCGTGGCTATCGCCCGGGAATTAGGAATCCTGAGTGAGGAGAGCCAGGCCATCACCGGAGCAGACCTTTCCCTGCTTCCGGAAGAAATCTTCGAACAAGATATTACCAATTATACCGTCTATGCCCGGGTCCAGCCTGAACACAAGGTCCGGATTGTGAAGGCCTGGAAAAAGAAAGGCCGGATTACGGCCATGACCGGAGATGGCGTTAACGATGCCCCCTCTATAAAAGCAGCGGACATCGGTATCGGCATGGGTATTACCGGCACCGATGTCACCAAAAATGTGGCTGACATGGTTTTGGCCGACGATAATTTTGCCACCATAGTCTACGCCGTCAGGGAAGGAAGAAGGATCTATGAAAACATCCGCAAGGCAATCCAGTTTCTGCTGGCCTCCAATCTGAGTGAGGTTGTGGCTATTTTTATCGCCACCATTTTCAATGTCCGCCTTTTCGCCCCTATCCATATCCTCTGGATCAACCTGGTCACC
>DDXI01000169.1 GCA_002347475.1 Peptococcaceae bacterium UBA2264 | reverse complement strand
ATTATAGTGATACGCAAGATCCAGATTCGTTTGATAAAAGGTTTTCGTTCTTTCTCATCCATTTATCTTCACGGCGTTCAGACGCTCTTCCTCCATTTCGATTTATCAGTGAGTGCCCTGTATCTGTTTATCTCTCATATTTAGGCCGATAGCGCAGCCAGCCATGCAGAAAAGAACGGTGAATGAAAGGATAAGTGGCCGGAACCAGAATCACATTGTATATGGCAATCCCGGCCGCAACCCCAAATATATTACCCAAATACCAATGCAGACCCACTCCCAGACTTAAAAAGGCCACAATCAGCTGACCGGTAAAAGAAACAACAAAAACCAGAAGGATGATAAAAAGAAAATTCTCCCTGTACCAGCGCTGCGCCAGCCAGTAAGTCAATAATGCTGCTGCGACTAAAGTGAAGGTGTACATTCCGATAAAATGACCCAAATATAAATCCTCCAGAATACCGGCACCCAAACCCCACAGCACGGCAGACAACTGGCGACTGTGCAAGGCTATGTAGATAACCAGCAGCATGACTAAATCCGGTTTGATGCCGGACCAGGCCCAATAATAAAAAACTGTACCCGACAAGATGAAGCTTGCTATCAGCATCATCAGAGTAAGCAAATAACGCATCATAATCCCCCATTGGCTTTGACAATAAAGACTTCTTCCAGGGAATCAAAATCAACAAGCGGTTCAATGTAAGCTGTTTTGAGAAGTCCGGAGCTATCCAAGGAAATCTGCTTTATTTTGCCTATGGGAATATCCTTGGGATATACTCCACCCAGGCCGGAAGTCAAAACCAAATCAGAGATATTGACATCATCTTCCCGCCGAAATAACATTTGAAATGTTCCTTCAGCAGCCAGACGCGAACTGTGCTTGTAGGTACCCTGGACAATACCATAAGTCGCCGCCCCCAAATCATTGCGGACCAAAGCCCCAACCTGAGCTTCACTGTCGGCAATCAACAATATCTCTGCTGTTGCTGCATAGGTAGTTATAACTTTTCCTACCAGGCCTAATTGGGCAATAACCGGATCCCCGACAGCTACACCATCCCGGCTGCCTCTGTTTACAGTTAATGTCTGATACCAGGCAGTAGGATTGCGGTTAACAACACTTGCTCCCACTTTGGCATACCTGTTGAGTGTGGGACTGCGAAATATTCCCTGATCCAGTTCTTCAAAACGGATGCCGGCCAGAACCTGTTCCTTCAATTTCAGATTGTCACCGGTTAACTGATCAACCTGTTGCCGTAAACTGGTATTTTCCTGTTCTACTGTATAGAAGTTCCATAAAGCCCTGGTATTTTTTTTCACGATACTGCCGAAATTCAGCAAGGCTTTTTCTACCGGACTAAGGACAAGCTGCATCGTTTCACCTACCGGGTTGGGGAAATTTTTGCCCAGTTCTGTCAGGTGCATGCTAACCAAAACAGCCAGCAACAGAAAGAAAACGAGAACAGTAATTCCCGTTTTATTCATCCTTCTCCCCACCTAAATTTCCTCCCTGCCCTCTAGTTCTTCTGAAGCGCAGCAATTTTTCGCAAAACTTCTGTATTTTCAATTACAGCACCTGTTCCCAGAGCCACACAAGAGAGGGGATCTTCTGCCAGATGGACTGAAATTCCGGTCTGATCGGCAATAAGTCTATCCAAATTACGCAGCAGGGAACCGCCGCCGGCCATCATAACACCGCGATCCATAATATCGGCTGCCAGTTCGGGAGGAGTCTTTTCCAGACAGTATTTTACGGCCTCGACGATCGCCATGACCGGTTCCTGCAAAGCCTCCTGAATTTCTTCTGCAGTAATTTCGATTGTTTTAGGCAAACCTGTAAGCAAATCCCGGCCTCTGACCTGAGAGGTTACCATTTTAGGTGTCTGATAAGCGGCACCTATATTTTCCTTGATCTCTTCAGCTGTCCGATAACCGATCATCAAATTATAAGTGCGTTTAATATGGGCGACAATTGCATCATCCATCTCATCTCCTGCCACCCTGATCGAACGGCTCGTGACGATACCTCCCAGGGAAATCACAGCCACCTCAGTTGTGCCTCCGCCAATATCCACTATCATATTGCCCGTCGGTTCACTTACCGGCAATCCCGCCCCAATAGCTGCTGCCATGGGTTCCTCCATAATAATCGGATCCTTAGCCCCGGCTGCCATGGCTGCTTCCTTAACTGCCCGTTCCTCAACAGGTGTAACACCGGAAGGCACACTAATTACTACCCGCGGCCTGGCAAAAGGAGACTCTGAACCCAAAGCCCGGGAAATAAAATATTTCAGCATTTTTTGCGTCACATTAAAATCAGAAATTACCCCATCTTTCAAAGGACGGATGGCTACAATATTACTGGGAGTACGTCCAATCATCTCTTTGGCTTTATCACCCACAGCCAAGACGTTGTTTTTGCCAACTTCGATAGCCACAACAGAAGGTTCCCGAACAGTAATCCCCTTGCTTCTGACAAAAACTAGAGTATTTGCCGTTCCCAAATCAATACCTAAATCCTTACTGAAGAACATTTTTCAACCTCCACCCTAATAATTCGCAGTTCATAATTGATAGTCAAACACGGCTGTTTAAGGCACAAACAAACACCTATTATTTTACCTTATACCTTAATCTTTGTACATTCATCTGTTGTGCCCCAGGTCTTGAGTTTTGCTGACACATATTCCATTGGCAAGCCGATAACATTGGTTAAGGATCCTGAGTATGATTCCACAAACTCCCTGGCCCCGCCCTGAATAGCATAGGCTCCAGCCTTATCCATAGGTTCGCCGCTGGCAACATAGTCCTTGATCTGAGCCGGGGAAAGCCGGCGAAATTTCACTTTTGTCTCAACTACAGCAACTTCTTTTTCGCCGGTTAGCCTAAGCAGGGCTACACCTGTCAGAACCACATGCTGTTGGCCGCTGAGCATCTGCAGCATTTTCCTGGCCTCGGCCTCTGTTTTCGGTTTGCCTAAAATCTGCTGTTCCCATACCACGATGGTATCAGCACCCAGAACAATATCCTCCGGCCGACTGCCGATTTTCTGCCAGGCAGCCAATCCTGCCAAAGCTTTACGTTCAGCCAGTATTTTAACCCATTCCCTGGGGTCGGTATTCGGATCCAATATTTCCGTTACAGATACTTCGATAACTTGCGGCTGAAAACCCCAGTTCCGCAGCAATATGAGCCGGCGCGCGGATGAAGAAGCCAGCAGGAGCATTTCTACCACTTCCTAGATAAATAATATCCGGCCAGAGCTCCCAATAAAGTAGCTGCTGTCAGATTCAAGCGAAACCCGAAAGAAAGGGATAAAAAAAAGAAATCCAGATAAGTGTGGGAAGGCACATCTATTACCGCTGGTCGTAAAAAAGGAGCAAGGATTCCGTATTTTTCCAAACCAAATCCTATCAGTGTTCCCAAGGCCGCACCTGTCAATATTAACAGGATTGTTCTGCCAGTTCCGGAAGAATTTCGGCCCAAATCCAATTTTAGACCCCCCTACCTATACACAAATGCAGCCAGAGCCTGATGCTGCTGGCTGAGTTAAGCATTTAAAGTTTAGCACCATCCAAGTCAATAAGCAAGTTTGACCATCGTCATGCAAGTTGGACTATCAGCTCTCCTTTATTTCTTCTTCAGCTGATCCCTGCCGATAGTTACATAGAGGGAATCCAACAAGGCCTGGGCACTCGCTTTCAAAATATTTGAAGAAACCCCGATAGTCCCCCACTCTTCGTTTTCCAAACTGGTTTCCACAAGAACCCGCACCACAGCCTCGGTACCGCTGGACTCATCAAGAACCCTGACCTTATAGTCTACCAGCTCACTTTTTTCAATCGCCGGGAAAAAGGCCCCCAAGGCCTGCCGCAGAGCCTGGTCCAAGGCATTTACCGGTCCGCAGCCTTCGGAAGCAATATGAACAGTTTCCTTGTCGACCTGCAGTTTTACTACAGCGACAGAATCAAGGTCGCCCCGCATGGGATCACTCCAGACATGGTAATCCAGGAGTTGAAATGGCGGCTTAAAAAGCCCCAGAACCTTTTGCAGAAGCAAATCCAGACTGCCTTCAGCTGTTTCAAACTGAAAACCTTGATTTTCCAGGCTTTTGATCTGAACCATAGCCTCTTCGACCCTCAGATCATCCTTAAGGATCTGAGGCTGAAATCGACGCATACGCTCCCAGATATTAGCTTTTCCAGCCTGGTCCGAAATCAGGATCCGGCCTTCATTGCCAACCTGGCTGGGGGCTATGTGTTCAAACGATCTTCTGGTTTTAAGAATGCCGTCAACATGCATGCCAGCCTTATGGGCAAAAGCGCTCTTGCCCACAAACGGTTGTTTCTCATCAAAAGGATAATTTGACAATTCCGCTACATAATGTGATAAATAAGTGAGCTGGGAAATAACCGAACCATCCATAACCTGGTATCCCAATTTAAGCTGCAGCAAAGGTATCAGAGTACTCAGGTTGGCATTGCCGCAGCGTTCACCGAAGCCATTCCAGGCTCCCTGAACCTGGCTGACACCGGCCTCAATGGCAGCCAAACTGTTAGCCACCGCCAACCCGCTGTCATTATGGGCATGTATACCCATTTCTAGGGGAGAAAGGTGCCTGGCAACATCCCGGACTCCTCTGGTTATATCCGTAGGAACAACTCCTCCATTAGTATCACAGAGAATCATCACCGAGGCTCCGCCTTCGATAGCAGCCTCCACACAGCTCAGGGCATAGGCGGGATTTTCCAGCCAGCCGTCAAAGAAATGCTCGGCATCAAAAAATACCTGCCGGCCTGCGCGCACCAAAAACTCAATAGATTCTTTGATCATCCGGATATTCTCTCCCAAAGTTGTCCTTAAGACCTCATTGACATGCAAATTCCAGGTCTTCCCGAAGATGGTTATCGTCGGAGCTGTTGAAGCCAGCAGCTTAGCCAGGATATCACTCTGTTCCGGCGATTCATTGACTCGGCAGGTGCTGCCGAAAGCAGCGATTTTAGTATCTTTAAGCGGCAATTGAGCTGCCAGCCTGAAAAACTCTTCATCACGGGGGTTTGCTCCCGGCCAGCCTGCTTCAATATAAGGCATCTTGATTTCCGCCATTTTCTGAACATACAGCAATTTATCTTTAACCGAAAAATGAACTCCTTCCCCCTGGGCTCCATCACGCAGGGTGGTGTCATAGACAATAATCTTCTTTTTGCGGTTAACTGTCTCCATTCTCACATTACCCTCTTTTCTGTCCATAATTATCTTGCTGATAAAACACAATATATAGTACTAAAAAAACCCGTTGGCTGTCCTCTCAAGGACTTCCACGGGCCTCCCCCTTATGACAAGGCACATCCTGGAATTTTCTCCGGCATGACCCACCCGGCAAAACCCTGATATTCAATTCTCAGGACTTTTTTTCGTTATTTTGCCGGCGCCGGATCTGAAACAAGATAATATTTCCCTCTCTTACTTGCCAGATTTAAGATTAAAGGTTAAGACCTCCAGGCTTACAGTTAAATCAACATTACGCAGTTCTACTTCAGGCGGTACATTCAAGACAACCGGCGCAAAATTTAAAATCGCCTGCACCCCTGCTTTTACCAGCAAATTTACTATTTCCTGAGCCACTTCAGAGGAAACGGAAATAATCCCTATCTGGGTATTATTTTTCCGGACAACCTCTTCCAGACGTTCAACCGACATAACTTCAATTCCGTTAACTATAGTACCAATTTTGGCGGGATCGTTATCAAAGATACTTGTTATATTAAATCCGCGCTCCTTGAAACCCTTATACATGCTCAAGGCTAAGCCCAAATTACCAAGGCCTACCAGGGTTACATTCCAATCCTCGCCAAGCCCCAGAATTTTCAGGACATCTCTGCCCAGATCTTTAACATTGTAGCCTACCCCTCTGGTACCAAATTCCCCAAAATAAGCCAGGTCCTTGCGAACCTGAGCCGGGCTGACGCCAACTCCTTCAGCAATCTCTCCCGAAGAGATTGTAATAATCCCTTTGCGTTCTACTTCGGTTAAATAACGTGAATAAACAGATAAGCGGATAATTGTTGCTTCGGGAATCTTCAGCGTCTTCAACAAAACCCCTCATTTCCTACCTAGTCATCAGAAAATAGCCCTTATTTTAATTTATTATATCATTATGTACATAAAAAACAATTTATTATACATCAAATTTCCTATTTATTTTGGGAACAAGCTGTTATGGCCAGTCTGCCAGTTATTTCTGCCTTTTTCCTGAAATATCTCTTTTGGTTAATTCCAAGTAATATTTTTATATTATACATAAATTTCTACAACAAAGATAGTAACCTGCTGAACCAGGTGATTATCAGGTAAATAGCTGCAGCAACCAGCGCAGTCGTGGGTATTGTCACAAGCCAGGTTATCAGCATTTGCTGCGCTACACCCCAGCGAACTGCGGAAATCCGTTTGGCACAGCCTACACCCATGATAGACCCGGAAACCACATGAGTTGTGGAAACCGGCAGATGGAGACCAGGGAAGGCGGTAGCCACCCATATTACAATTGAAGAACTGAGATCGGCAGCAAAACCATTGATAGGCTCCAGTTTAAATATTTTACCACCCATTGTCCGGATAATCTTCCAGCCACCTGCCGCTGTTCCGGCAGCCATAGCAACCGCGCAAGTCACTTTGACCCATAACTGCGGCGTCAGGTTCGTGGAAGCTTGTACGCCCCCAGCGATCAGAGCCATCGTAATGATTCCCATGGTTTTCTGGGCATCATTGGAACCATGGTTAAAAGACAGTAAAGCTGCTGAAAGGATCTGCATTTTACGAAAACCACTGTTAACCTTGGTAGGTGAGAAACGGCCGAAAATAAATAGGATGGTTTTCATGATAATCAGACCCAGGATAATACCTATGATTGGCGAAAATATCAGGGCTGCAATAATTTTAGCCAAACCCTGCCAATGCAAGACAGAAAAACCTGCCTTTACTGCCGCTGAGCCGACAAGGCCACCGATAATCGCATGGGAAGAGCTGCTGGGAATTCCATAATACCAGGTAATCAAATTCCAGGTTATTGCCCCCAGTAAAGCAGCAATAAGAACCTGCGGAGTCAGGATTACCGCTGAGACAATATCTTTGGCTATAGTCTGAGCTACGCCTGTACTGTACAGGGCTCCTATCAAATTGAAAGCTGCCGCCATTGTTATGGCCAACTTAGGTGTTATAGCCCGCGTCGAAACACAAGTTGCTATGGCGTTGGCAGTATCATGAAAACCATTGATATAGTCAAAAGCCAGGGCACAAATCACAACAACTGCCAATAAAACCCCTGACTCAGTCATATTTATAAACAACTCCCTTGAGCAGATCGGCAACTTTTTCACAATGATCCAATATTGTTTCAATATGTTCAAGGATTTCTTTCCATTTGATTATTTCAATGGGATCTTTCTCATATTCAAACAAACGGGCTACTTCCTGACGATAAACCTTATCCCCAACAACTTCCAGACGGTAGATTTCCTCGGTTGCTGCCAGCATTAATGCTTTTTTGGCATGCACATTGTTCAGGCCGCTGAAGGCCGTACTGATCTGCGCAGCGGCCATACAAACCAGACGGACAAGTTCCTGGGCACCAGAGGAAGGTTTTCCGGTGCGGTAAAGCAGCATCCTTTCTACTGTTCCCTGAGCAAAATCCACTATATCATCCAGCACCTGGGCCAGGGCATAGATATCCTCCCGATCAAATGGTGTTATGAAAGTTGAGTTAAGCCGTTCTATGATTTGGATAGTAATATCATCTGCCTTATGTTCCAGATGATTCATAGCTTCATTATCCTCAGCTGAAACACTGCTATTTTGGATAATAGACTCCAGTTTGTTCGCTACCTGGCAGATCACTTCTGTATGCTGCTGGAAAAGATGAGTGAACTTTTCGCTTCTATTACTAGCTAAACTAAACATCCCAAAACCCCTTACTTAATTTATTACTTGTCCAAACTGTATTGTAACAAAGTTGTTAAGTGGAAATGTTAAGATGATTTTAAAATTTCAACATTAAGCCTATGTCAGCTTTTATTCAGAATTTTCAGAAGTTCTTCTCTGGCTGCTGCCAGCATATATAAGGAACCGGTAACACAAAGCATGTCCCCGGGCCGAAGACGATGATAGGCTGTGCTGGCTGCTTCCCGGGGATTTTCCAGGCAGATTACCGGCTTGCCCTGGCTTTCTGCCAGCTTGGCCAATTCCCTCCAATCGCCAGCCCGTGCTGATTCCGGTTTCGTAATAATCACCTCATCAGCCAAGGGCAGGAGGAGATTCATGATTTTTTCCCTTTCCTTGTCTGCCAGAATACCTATACAAAGGATTAGGCGCTCTCTGGCATACTGCGGCAGCGCCCGGGCTAGCATTTCCGCGCCATCGACATTGTGGGCGCCATCCAGCAAAACCTTGGGACTGTCCGATAAAAGTTCCAGACGTCCAGGCCATCGGACCCGGCTTAGAGCCCTGTAAATAGCCGCCCGGGATATGACCGCTCCATATTCAGAACTGAGGATTTCACAAACTGTCACAGCAGTTGCCGCATTACGCAGCTGATGTTCTCCCATGAGGTTAAGACGCAAGCGGGGATAATCAGCCAGCAGGCCGAACAGATCAAACTCTTGCTCCACCTCTGTGTTCCAGCGTTTTTTCCAGTATACGTCTTTCCCTACCTGCCAAAGCCGCACTCCGCACCGCCGGGCTTCTTCAGCCAGAACAGCCAATACTTCAGGGCTTTCGGCAGCTGTCACCGCTGCCGAACCTGGCTTGATAATCCCTGCTTTAACCTTGCTTATAGCCGTCAGATCTTCCCCCAGATAATCCATATGGTCCCGGCCAACATTGGTGATTACGCTGACCAGGGGAGATACTACATTGGTAGAATCAATTTTACCGCCCAACCCGACTTCTATAACAGCAAAATCGACCTCTTCCTGGGCAAAATAACATAAAGCCATAGCAGTATGAACTTCAAACTCCGTGGGATGCTCCAGGCCGGCGGCAACCAATTCCTGCAAATGCGGTTTTAATTGGGCCACCAACTTGATGACTTCCACCCGGGAGATCATTTCTTCGTTAATTACAAACCTTTCCCGGTAATCATGCAAATGAGGCGAGGTGAAAATTCCTGTCTTGTATCCTGCTGCCTGCAGGATTTCAGCAATCATGACTGCGGTCGAGCCTTTACCGTTTGTTCCGCCAACATGTATAATCCGTAACTGCCGCTGCGGATTATGCAAACGCTCCAGCAGACCCTGGATCCGCTGCAGACCCAGATTCATACCGAATCTGGTCAAATTGGCCAGGTATTCCAGTGCCTCCTTATAAAGCTTTTCCTGATCAGCGCCCGGCATATTCATACCCGATCCTTTCTTGCAGCTGAGTGATTTATCCTGCCTAATCCTGGGTCAGTTCCAGCAAACGATCCTGCAAAACCTGTTTCCGGGCCAGGACCCCATCTAATTTTTCTCTTTCCTTGGCTACTACCTCGGCCGGGGCTTTGCTGATAAAGCCGGGATTGCCAAGTTTGGTTTCCAGAAGTTTTTGATCCTTCTGAATCTGCGCCATTTCTTTTTCAACCCGGGCAATTTCTTTATCCAGATCCAGCAGTCCCTTTAAAGGCAGGTAAATTTCTACCCCGTCCAGAACGGCTCCGGCTGCCTTAGCCGGTTTGGTGGGCATTTCTGCCAAGACAGTCACCGACGATCCCCCGGCCAGATGTTTGATAGCAGCTGCCCCGGAAATGAGCAGTCTGCTGATCTCATCCTCGGCCGCGAATAATATGATCTCCGCTTTCTTCCCGGGAGCCACATTCATTTCAGCCCGGATATTACGAATCGCCTTGATAATATTCATATGCAGATTCATGGTTTTTTCCGCAGTCAAATCACGCCGCTTCTGAACCTGCGGCCAATTCCGGATCATAATACTATCCCCCTGCAGGGGCAGATTCTGCCAGATTTCTTCCGTCAGGAAGGGCATAAAGGGATGCAGCAGCCGCAGGGTTCCGTCCAGGACTTCCAATATCACCGCCTGGGCAGTCTGCCTGGCAACTACATTTTCCTTATCATAAAGGCGGGGTTTGCAAAGTTCAATATACCAATCACAGAATTCATTCCAGATAAATTCATAAAGCAGACGCCCGGCCTCACCCAAATCGTAATGTTCCAGATTATCTGTCACTCCTGTGATAAGTGCTTCATAACGGGACAGTATCCATTGATCTGCCAGTTCCAGCTGCCTTTTATCTGTTTTCTGGTAATCACTGAGGTTTAGTAACACAAATCGGGAGGCATTCCAGATTTTATTGGCAAAATTCCGGGTTGCTTCCAGTTTTTCCATATGGAAACGCAGGTCATTGCCCGGGGTATTACCGGTAATGAGCATAAATCTCAAGGTATCGGCCCCATACTCCTCGATGACTTCAATGGGATCTATCCCGTTTCCCAAAGATTTGCTCATCTTGCGTCCCTGGGCATCCAAAACCAAACCGTGGATCATTACCTGACGGAAGGGAACCTCTTTCATAAACTCCAGACCCATGAAGATCATGCGGGCTACCCAGAAAAAGATAATATCTCTGCCGGTCACCAAAACTGAAGTCGGATAAAACTTCTCCAGATCAGCTGTTTTTTGCGGCCAGCCCAAGGTTGAAAAAGGCCACAGCCCAGAAGAGAACCAGGTGTCCAAAACATCAGGATCTTGCTCCAGGCGGCCAGAGCCGCAGTTGGGACAAGCAGCAGGATCCTCTTTAGTACAAACCTCGCTGCCGCAATCCTGACAATACCAGACGGGAATCCGGTGACCCCACCACAGTTGCCGGGAAATACACCAGTCTCTGATGTTCTCCAGCCAGCCCAGGTAGATCTTGCTGAAACGCTCAGGAACAAATTCCAGTTTGCCCTCCTTAACTACTTCCATAGCTGGTTTGGCCAGGGGCCCCATTTTAACAAACCATTGTTTGCTGACCAGAGGCTCAATTACTGTGGAACAGCGGTAGCATTCTCCCACAGCATGAGGATGTTCCTCGATCTTGATCAGGGCTCCGATTTCCTCCAGGTCCTGAACAATCAATTTCCGGGCCTCATAGCGGTCCATACCCTGATATTTACCGCTATTTTCATTCATCCTGGCCTCTTTATCCAAAACTGCCACCTGGGCCAGGTTGTGACGCTGTCCTATTTCAAAATCATTGGGATCATGGGCTGGGGTAATTTTCACTGCTCCGGTACCGAACTCCAAATCAACATATTCATCAGCGATCACCGGAATTTCCTTGTCGGTCAGGGGAAGAAGCAGGGTTTTACCCACCATATCTCTGTAACGTTCATCCCGGGGATTAACCGCAACGGCAGTGTCCCCCAGCATGGTTTCTGGCCGGGTTGTAGCCACAATGATAAATTCTTCACTGTCTTTAACCGGATAACGCAAATGATAAAGGTGACCCATCTGATCCGTATGCTCGACCTCGACATCGGAAATCGTTGTCTGGCATTGCGGACACCAGTTGATAATATAATTTCCCCGGTAAATGAGACCTTTGCTGAATAACTCTACAAACACCTCGCGCACAGCCTGTGAACAACCGGCATCCATGGTGAAACGTTCTCGGGACCAATCACAGGAGGCTCCCAGACGCCGCAATTGGCTGGTGATTAAACCGCCGTATTGTTCCTTCCATTCCCAGACTCTTTCCAGGAATTTTTCCCGGCCTAATTCCTCCTTGCTCAAGCCTTCTTTTCTCAATTGTTCTTCGACTTTAGCCTGAGTGGCAATGCCGGCATGATCAGTCCCGGGCAGCCAAAGAGTATCACATCCCTGCATCCGTTTAAACCTGGTTAAAATATCCTGAATGGTACAATCCATAGCATGACCCAAATGCAGCTGACCGGTTACATTGGGCGGAGGCATAACAATGGAAAAGGCCGGTTTGCCCTCCGTCAGCTCCGCCCGAAAAAAACTCTTGTCTTCCCAGTATTTATACCATTTATCCTCGACTTGACTGGAATCATAAACAGATGCCATCTGTGCCTTACCCTCCTGCATATCCTGATACTCCTTTCATCCCTTGCTCCTGCTTTTCATCCTGATAACACAATAAAAGTCTTTCGCCACCAAAGGGCGAAAGACTCCGCGGTACCACCTTTATTTCGGTAAATGCAAACTTAAAATTCCTTGCTCACCGACACTGTAACAAACGTAACGTGTTTTGCCGTCAGAGAGTACTCTCTTCCCCTCTGCCCCTCCCCTGCGACCCTAGTTGGCAACCGGAAAGACCTTTCAGCGCATCAGTCTTTCTCTCTGGGCAGTGCCTTACAACTATTCCTCATGATCATTGGGTTTAGCGTATAAATTCAGAATTTAGTTTCCGATTAAAAGTATTATACCCAGCAGAAGGAACAATGTCAAAAACCAGCTAAAATTTGCTCGACTGCTTCATGTAGTTCTTCCCTGCCCAGCCCTGTCTCCGCCGAAAAAGGCAGGATCATCTGCCAATCGTCAATATTTAAAGCCTGAGCAATTATCTTCAGATGCTGAGGCCATTTGCCCCGAGGCACTTTATCAGCTTTGGTAGCCACCACCAAAACAGGAATTCCCTTTTGGCGCAGCCAGCCCTGCATTTCCTGGTCCTCCGTACTCGGCGGGTGCCGCATATCCACAATTTGGATAACCGCCAGCAGGTTTTCCCGGTGACCCAAATAATCCTGCATCATTTTTCCCCACTGGTTTTTAACTTCTTTGGCGACTTTGGCATAACCATAGCCCGGCAGATCGACAAAATACCAGGCCTCATTAATTAAATAAAAATTCAGAGTCTGGGTCTTGCCGGGAGTTCCCCCGGTTCGGGCCAGATTGCGGCGGCCCAAAAAACGGTTAATCAGGGAGGACTTCCCCACATTTGAGCGCCCGGCCATAGCTATCTCCGGACTGTTATCCAACGGATACTGGGCCGGTTTAACTGCGGAAGCGATATATTCGGCCGTCTTGATGATCATTATTCCCCTTCTCCTCACTTAAACTGGTGCAGGAGGCCCGCTGCCGAGCAGCAACGAGCCTCCTGTTCCTGATAAATCAGACCATCGGACTGGATATGGGATGTTCTTCGGGGCGTGGTTCATTCAACGGCATACCCTTCGAAGACAGAACATTCTGAATGACTACTTTTTCCCGGCCGTCCGCCGCCGCAGCTACCGGCAAGAGAGCCAACTCCAGGACTTCTTCCATCCTGTTGACCAGGTGAAATTCCATAACCTGGCGTATCGGCAGCGGGATTTCTTCCAGATCCTTGCGGTTTTTCTCGGGCAGGATAACAACCTTGATGCCGGCCCGGTGAGCTGCCAGAACCTTCTCCTTCAAGCCGCCAATAGGCAAAACATTGCCCCGCAGGGTAATCTCACCGGTCATCGCCAAATCAGTCCGCACCGCCCGTTTTGCTAAAGCCGAGGCAATCGCTGTCGCCATGGTGATTCCCGCCGAAGGTCCGTCTTTGGGAATTGCCCCTTCGGGTACATGGATATGAAGATCTGTTTTATCGTAGAAATCCTCAGTTATTCCCAGTTCAAAGGCGTGAGCCCGGACAAAGGTCAGCCCCGCTTGAGCTGATTCTTTCATGACCTCACCTAATTTGCCTGTCAGAATCAAATTTCCCTTACCAGGCAAGGGCGTCACTTCAATAGTCAAAATATCTCCGCCTACCTCAGTATAGGCTAAACCATTGACAGCTCCGATCTCCGGACTCTTCTCCGCTGTTTTGATACGATAGCGCACCGCCCCCAGGAGGGACTCCAGATCTTCCTCATTAAGCTGATGAGGTGTCCAGGCTTTTTTGATCCAGCGGGTAGCTACTTTACGACAGATAGCTGCTACTTCCCTTTCCAGATTGCGCACACCGGATTCCCTGGTATAGCCCTGTACCAATTTAAGCAAAATATCTTCCTCAATTGTCAGGACTTCCTCGCTCAGGCCATGAGCCTTGAGTTGTTTGGGAACCAGAAAACGTTTAGCGATATTGACCTTTTCATCCTCAGTATAACCGCTTAAGGTGATAACCTCCATACGATCCAGCAAGGGCCTTGCTACCGTATGCAGGGAATTGGCAGTCATAATAAACAAGGTTTGGGATAAATCAAAAGGAACTTCCAGATAATGATCTGTAAAAGTGTTGTTCTGTTCCGGGTCGAGGACCTCCAATAAAGCCGACGCCGGATCACCCCGGAAGTCAGAGGTGATTTTATCAATTTCATCAAACAGGAACACCGGGTTGCGGCTTCCAGCTGTACGCATTCCCTGAATTACCCGCCCGGGCAAGGCCCCTATATAGGTCCGCCGATGGCCGCGAATCTCGGCTTCATCCCGCACTCCGCCCAAAGACATGCGTACAAATTTTCGGTCCAAAGCTCTGGCAATAGATTTTGCCAGAGAGGTTTTCCCAACTCCCGGCGGGCCTACAAAACAAAGGATAGGACTTTTCATCTTTGGATTAAGCTTGCGGATAGCCAGAAACTCCAAAATCCGCTCTTTGACCTTATCAAGACCATAATGATCGGCATTTAATATCTCTTCTGCTTTATTCAGATCGAGCTTGTCCCGGGTCGTCTTACCCCAGGGCAAAGCCAGCAGCCAATCCAGATAAGTCCGGACAACAGTTCCTTCCGCCGAGGAGGGGGGCATCTTTTCCAGACGTTCAATTTCTTTTATGACCTTTTGTTCTATTTCCTTGGATAATTTTATTTTAGCTAACTTATCCCTATATTCGTCGGCCTCGGTCTGTTGTTCATTTTTTTCTCCCAATTCTTTTTGGATAGCTTTTATTTGTTCCCGTAAATAGTATTCTTTCTGGGCCTTTTCCATTTGTTTGCGCACACGTAAACCAATGCGCCGTTCCAATTCCTGAATCTCGATCTCCCGCATAATAAACTCGGTGAGTTGTTCCAAACGCTGTTCAATATCAATTGCTTCAAGGATAAGCTGTTTTTCATGGATCTTCAGGTTCAGGTGGGAGGCCACAATATCAGCCAGACGCCCTGGCTCTTCGATTGCTAATACTGTGGCCAGAGTTTCACTCGGGATCTTCTTGCTTAATTTGGCATATTCCTCAAACTGATGCATTACACCGCGTGTCAATGCTTCCAGATCAAGCGTCCGTTCTTTGTCAGCATCCTGGTGTTCCTCAACTGCCACGGTAAAAAAGGGATCCTCACTTATATATCCCAGTATAGTCCCCCGGTATAGGCCCTCTATCAAGACCCGCATAGTGCCACCAGGGAGTTTCAGTAGTTGTTTAATTACGGCAACAGTCCCAATTGAGTAAATATCTTCCTGGGTCGGAGAATCGATTTCCGTCTCTACCTGGGAAGCCAAAAGAACTTTCCTGTCCCCCAACATGGCTTCCTCAATAGCAGCCATGGAACGTTCCCGTCCCACATCCAAATGGCTCACCATATGCGGGAAAACAAGAATGCCCCGTAATGGCAGCAGCGGCAAGTTAAGGTCTTTGTCCACGGAAAATACCTCCTCAATATTCGTTCTTCAGCATTAATACCTAATACCTGATACTTGGTTACAATCCATACCAGATACAAAAACACACCAGATCAGTGTGCCTTTGTCCGCTGAATACTATTTCATTGGCTGTTCTGATTGCTGATCCGGCAACTGAAGAATACAACAGTTATTTTACCATGTTTCACCCTGCTCAAGCAAATTCCCCAGTCTTCCTGCCAGCCGGGTCCTTCTTCTTCTATCTCAACAAAAAAAGAGATGTCCCTCAACTGTTTCCAGTTCATACTTTCGGGACATCTCCGGGCATCCGGTTTTAGGCTGATTCTTCTTTTTTACTTTTTTTGACCTTTTCAGCGGTCATCAGCAAAGGTTCTTCTTTCTTCATGACAACATCCTGCGTAATATAACATTTGGTAACATCCGTCCGGGAAGGCAGATCATACATGACATTGAGCAGGATATCTTCTACAATAGAACGCAGACCGCGAGCCCCTGTATTGCGCCGGATAGCTTCCTTGGCGATTGCCGCCAGGGCATCTTCCTTAAATTCCAAATTTATGCCATCTAATTCAAAGAGTTTTTGGTATTGTTTCACCAAGGCATTCTTGGGTTCAGTCAAAATACGAATCAGGGCGTCTTCATCCAGAGCATCTAAAGTGACAATTACCGGCAATCTGCCCACAAACTCCGGAATCAAACCAAATTTGAGAAGATCACCTGGCAAAATTTCCTTGAGGATCTGACCGATATCAGTATCACTTTTCTTTTGGATTTCGGCCCCAAAACCCATAACCTTTTTACCGGTGCGGTTTTGGATGATTTTTTCTATACCGTCAAAAGCCCCGCCGACAATGAACAGAATATTGGTAGTATCAAGCTGAATGAATTCCTGATGGGGGTGTTTACGTCCTCCCTGAGGAGGAACACTGGCAACCGTACCTTCCAGAATCTTCAGTAAAGCCTGCTGCACACCTTCTCCGGAGACGTCCCGGGTGATGGAAGGATTTTCAGATTTGCGGGCAATCTTGTCAATTTCATCGATATAGACAATGCCTTTTTCAGCTTTTTCCACATCATAGTCTGCCGCCTGAATCAGCTTCAGGAGAATATTTTCCACATCTTCGCCGACATAACCCGCTTCAGTCAAGGAAGTAGCATCAGCAATGGCAAAAGGAACATTGAGAACTTTGGCTAAAGTAGAGGCAAGCAGTGTTTTTCCCGATCCTGTCGGGCCCAACATAATGATGTTTGATTTCTGTAATTCAACATCATCTATTTTCATTCCCAGGTTAATCCGTTTGTAATGATTGTATACTGCCACAGATAATGTCTTTTTAGCTTGTTCCTGGCCTATGACATACTGATCCAGTATAGTTCTTATTTCCTTAGGTTTGGGAATATCGCCAAATTCAATTCCCAAATCTTCACTAAGCTCTTCCTCAATAATTTCGTTACACAACTCGATGCATTCATCACAGATATAAACTCCTGGACCAGCTACAAGTTTTTTGACTTGTTCCTGAGTTTTACCGCAAAAAGAGCACTTAAGCTGATTTTTTTCATCGTTATGCTTTGCCATTCTCTCACCCCTTTATCTCAGAATTTCCCGCACAACATTCCTCAGATGTTTTGTTCCAGCAGATAATCGACTGTTTTCTTGTGAGCCAAACCATTTCTCATAAACTCCAGTTCTCCCCGTGACTCCAGGCTTTTCTTCATGACCTCCAGTCTCTGATTGTAAGTCTGAGCCATTTTCTCCAGCTCTTTATCTAATTCTTCATCAGTGGCCGAAATACCTTCCGCTTTTGCAATAGCTTCCACAACAAGTTCTGTCTTTACTCCTTCGGCAGCCTGAGTCCGGAAATGTTCTTTCATATCCTCTTCACAGGAATTTGTGTACTGGAAATACTGCTCCAGGGATATGCCCTGGTAAGACAAATTACGGCTGAAATCCTGCACCATGGAATTCAAACGGGTGTCAATCATAACAGACGGAATTTCCACACTGGCATTATCCACGATCTTGGCTATAACAGCATTGCGATATTTAGTTTCTGCACGTTCTTCTGCAGCTGCCAACAGTTTGCTGCGGATGTCTTGCTTTAATTCGTCCAGTGTTTCAAACTCACTGATATCCTTGGCAAATTCATCATCCAGGGCAGCAAGTTCTTTACGCTGGATCTTTTTGACTTTTACTTTAAAGACGGTATCTTTGCCGGCAAGATCTTCACTGTGATATTCCGTCGGGAACTGAACCTTAACTTCAGCATCCTGCCCGATTTCAGTACCGATCAGCTGTTCTTCAAAACCGGGAATAAAACTTCCGGATCCGATAACCAGATCATGATCCTCTGCTTGACCGCCGGCGAATGCTACCCCGTCCACAAAACCTTCAAAATCAATCGTTACCGTATCTCCATCTGCTACCGGGCCTTCCTCAACGTTAATCAGAAGAGCATGCTGACCCTGTTTGCTCTTGAGATCCTCCTCAACTTCAGCATCTTCAACTACAGCCGCTTCCTTCTCGACCGTTATCCCTCTGTATTCACCTAAAACAACTTCCGGCTTAACCGTAACCTTAGCCTTGTAGATCAGGTCTTTCCCTTCTTCCAGCTGAACTATATCAATATCCGGGCGATCGACAGGATCTATACCGCTGTCGTCAACTGCCTGCGTATAGGACGGCCCCAATAACTTCTCCACAGCCTCATTCAAGAGAGCCTGGATTCCCACGTGTGCTTCAACCATCTTGCGCGGAGCTTTTCCCTTCCGGAATCCCGGAATATCAACTTGGTTAGCCATTGTTTTAGCTGCCTGTTCGAGCGCCATCGCTACTTTATCCGCTTCAACAGTTACTTCCATCTGGATCACATTTTTATCTATTTGCTCTACATTAACCGACATACATGCTCCCCCTTAAACTTCACTTATATTTTGCAAGGCTGCAGGCAGATTCTTATCTGGTCCCAACAAGCGACATTCGCTGCACTGTACCGAGCACTTGAGTATATGAACCTAAACATAACAGACATTAAAAACAGCCTTGCTTTGCAGGCAATTAATCTGAACTATTTTACCAGAATCAGTACCTTAAATCAAGTTTCCTTCAGCCAGCGCCCCAGGAGTTCTTCTCTGCTTATCCAAACTATCTTGAGCCGCCCTTCCTTAAGTTTACGATTGTTTCCCTTTCCAGAGGGATGATAAATCCTCAAATTCAACTTTTGCAGAGCCTCGATTCCCCGATTAAACCAGCTCGGAGAAACCTCCTGAACGTTAAAGCCCAAACCTTTAACCCCGCGGTTTAACAGGGAAGTCCCCATAAAAACCTGAATATCCGCAAAAGCAGGATTATCGTTAATATAAGCAGCCAAATCGGGCAAAGACTCTCGTACTTGCCTAAGGACTTTGATGCCAATAGTATGGATATCTGTCCCCTTTCCGCTTAAACGCAGACTGTCCATATGTAATTCTCCGACCACATCTCCTTCTTTGGCTAATATCCGCCCGTCGCCACTATATAATTCAGGCCCTTTATATCTGGCCCTGGCCAGGCGATATATGTTGGCAGCATCGATTATTTCCAGATGATTAACCTTGGCAAAAAGTTGCTCCCATTTTTGCCAAAGACTGAAAATCAATCTCCGTAAGCCGCTCCACTCAGGGAATTCCAAAGGAACCAAAGCAAGCTTTTTTTTTGCCGCCAGACCCTGACAAATATTTTCCAAAGCCTGCAAAGTATGCAGCGGAGCTCCTGCTTCACCGCCGCTGTCATGGAGAACAACGATTCCACCGTTTCTGGCTTTGCTGATAATACGCCTGGTAATCTCGGCAGCTGACAGTTTAGCCTGCCAATCATGACCTTCAATATTCCATAAGACAATCCGTTTGCGGTGTTTTTTTATCCACCACCAGGTTGCCAGATTAAAAGTCCCCCAGGGAGGACGTACCCATTCAACAGGCCGGCCGGTTATTTTTTCGAGAACAGCACTTGCTTCCTCCCATTCACGCCAGGTTACCCTGGGAGATGAAAACCAGGCATGGCGATGATTCTGGGAATGCAGGCCAATCTGATGACCCCGGGCCAGAATTTCTTTGGTCAGCTCAGGAAATTTTACAGCCTGGGCTCCGACTACAAAAAATGTGGCTTGAACGTTATTCTGAGCTAAAACATCCAGAATTTTCGGAGTAATTTCCCAGTCCGGACCATCATCGAAGGTCAAAGCAACACCGGCGTTGTAGTGTTTTTTCCAACTGCCGATCCCTAAACGATGCAAAAACAGATCAGGAATAACAGTATAGGCAGCTGCTCCCAGGACAAGCAAAATGAATATCAATAATACCCCATCCATATTTTCTCACCCAATCTTTTGCACAATCTTTTGCTCCTCAATTAGCTTTAAAATATTATCTGCAGCCTGTTCAGCAGAATGTCCGGCAAAAGATTTCTCCGCTGCTAAGCACATGCTTTTCAACTCTTGGGGCTGACTGATCAACCTTGTTATAATTTCCTCCAAATTATCACTATTGTCTGCAACTAATCCGGCCCCGATTTTCTGGACAAAAAAAGCATTGGCTTCCTCCTGTCCGGGGATAGGCTTGTAAATCACCATAGGCAGCCTCTTGGTCAGAGCTTCGCTGACGGTAAGGCCGCCAGCCTTGGTGATTATCACATCAGCCACAGTCATCAATTCCTCCACATTACGAACATAGCCCAAACGCCGGATAGGAATACGAGCTTCTGCAATAACAGGATCCAGGGATTTGAATAATTTCTCATCCCGGCCGCAGACAATGACAGCCTGTATCCGAGCCTGGGATTCGGCAATTATTTTGCTTATCAATTTTGCCCCGCCCAAAACTCCGTAGGCTCCGCCCATAACCAGCACTGTAAAGCGTTCGGCTTCCAGGTCGAATTTCTGATAAAGACTGTGCCGTTCCAGGGGAATTTCGAATCTGGGACTGACCGGGATCCCGGTAACTTTGATACGATTCTTTTCGATACCCCTGGAAATCAGACCATCGCAGACATCCTGACAACCGACAATATATAAATCCACCCCGGCATGTATCCACTGACTATGTATGGCATAATCGGTAACAACTGTCACTACAGGGATAGACAAAGCCTGTACTGAGCGTAATTGCGCCAGAACTCCGGCTACTGTCGGATATGTGCAAATAATCAGATCCGGCTGCAAGGAGAGAATATACTCCAAAAAGTCGCGTCTGCCCAAGCGATTAAGAAGACGCTGGAAAACGGAATCAGGAGAAATCTTGGAAGTCCGGTAATAAAACTTGCCCCACAGTTTGGGAGTATACTTTATTAGTTCAATATAAGTGTTCTTGATTACTTTATTGATTGTTTTATTCAGAAATTCTCCAAAATCCAAGTGAATAATTTCCGTGCTGGGTTCCTGCGCCCGGATAGCTTCAAATATTGCTTCAGCAGCCCGGACATGCCCAGCCCCAAAAGTAGCTGAAAAAATAAGCACACGTAATTTCTTCACCAAGCAAGCCCTCCTCTCATCACTGATTCTCCCTTAAAGCAGCTATTCGCTTCATATTTCAACTATCTCAACTTGATTGGCAGGTTATGCCTGCCCTACATTACCAATGCCATTATTGCTTTGTGGGCATGCAGCCTGTTTTCAGCTTCCTCGAAGACCAGCGATTGTGGTCCTTCGAAAACCTCCGCACTTATTTCCTCGCCGCGATGGGCCGGCAGACAGTGCAAAACAATGGCATCTTTATGGGCAAGTTTCAGAACCCGGGAATTTATCTGATAACCCTTAAAAGCTTTGAGCCGAATAGCCGTCTCTTCTTCCTGACCCATACTGGTCCAGACATCAGTATAGAGAACATCAGCCTCCCTGGCAGCAGCCAGAGGATCATCCATAACGTCTACCTCCCCCCCGTTGCTACGGGCAGCAGTTTGGGCTGCAGCGACGATTTCCGAATCAGGTTTATAGCCCTCGGGAGATGCCACAACAACATGAAGACCCATTTTGGCAGCAAACATCAGGGAATGAGCCATATTATTCCCGTCCCCGATGTAAGCCATTTTCAAACCGGCCAGCCTTCCTTTATGTTCCTGAATAGTAAGCAAATCAGCCATAACCTGGGTCGGGTGCAGTAAATCAGTCAGACCATTGATCACCGGTATGGTGGCATGTTCGGCCAGATCCAAAACCTCCTGATGGCTGAAAGTCCTGATCATGATGCCGTCAACCATGCGCGAAAGCACCCTGGCAGTATCTGCTATAGGTTCTCCCCGTCCCAATTGGATATCACGGTTGCTTAAGAACAAGGCCTGTCCGCCCAGCTGATAAATACCGGCCTCAAAAGCCACTCGGGTCCGGGTTGATGACTTGGTAAATATCATAGCCAGGGATTTGCCCTGCAGGATGGGATGAGCAATCCCGGCCCTGTGTTCATCTTTCAGATGTGCCGCCACGTCCAACATATAACCAATTTGCTCCGGAGCAAAATCCTTCAGACTAATGAAATCCCGGCCCTTAAATTCTTCTTTCTCAAGCTTAAACATTTACAACCATCCTTTAATCTTTTCTACATTAATATCGCCAATATCGCCTTGTTTAAATTATCCTGGCTAATACAATTATTTGCTAGTTTCTACTTTAGCAAAATATCCCGGGTTGTACAACCGTCTCATGTCTTTAGTGCTGCACTTTACTTAGCGGAATAAAGCCGGCCTTTTCAACAAAATTATCCTGGAACTCGTCACTCAGGATATATTCTATAAAGGCTTTGACTGTGCCGACAGCCTCTCCCCTGGTGTACATGTGTTCGAAGGAATAAATCGGGTACTGGCCGTTCGCAACAGTTTCTACACTGTAAGACACTCCATTGTATTTGAGGGCTTTGACAGAATCATTCAGATAAGCTGCGTCAATATACCCGATAGAACCTGGAGTTTGGGCAATCCCGGTAAGCAGATTTCCGGTAGAATCTACGGCTACGGCATCATTTGTAAACTCAGCTCCATCCATAACTATATTTTTTATGGTCAGACGAGTACCGGAAGATGCTGCCCGCCCGAAGATTGAAATCCTCTGGTCACTGCCGCCGACTTCTTGCCAGTTTCTGATTCTGCCGCTGAATATAGCAGTAAGCTGTGCTTTACTCAGACTGTCTACCGTCACATTTTTGTTCACAATGATCAGAAAAGGTGCGATACAGACCAGATGATCAACCAGTCCCTTATCCTGCAGTTCTGCTGTCACAGGCACATCGGAGTTGCCGATATCGATAGCGCCGCTGGCTACGTTATTCAGACCTGTCAGGGAACCACCGCCGCTGACATTTATCTGTACCTCAGGGTATTTATCCATGAATTCCTCAGCCGCAATTTTGGCCAGCGGCTGGAGGGAAGTGGCCCCGGCAGCAGAAATAATTTTTTTGTCAATGACAAGTTGTGAAGAGTCCGCTCCATTCGGTTCAGTTTTCGGGGCATTATTATATCCGCATCCTGCCAAGGCCATAAGCAGTAATAAAGCAGTACCTAAGAGAGCTATTTGGGCTTTCATTCTAAACATTAAATTTCCCCCTCGCAATTTCAGACAGTCCTGCAACTGCTCTGTTGTCACTCCAGATTTTCATCATTTTCCGTCCAGTCAGGGTCGTCTATTGTCACATAACTTCCCAGAACTCTTACCTTATTATCCAAAATACGCAGGATTGAAAGGGCTTTAGCCATCCGCTTATCTTCCAGACCGGCTTCAACATCAAGATAGAACTGGTAAGTTCCCAGTTTGGTCTTTGTGGGGCGGGATTCAATCCAGGAGAGATTGAGGTTCAGAGAGGCAAAGACGTGGGCTATATTAGACAGCACACCAATATGCTCCTGACTAGGCACGACCTGCAGCATGGTTTTCTTAGGGGCAGCCAGGAATTGCTGTCCCTTGGTCACAACTACAAAGCGGGTATGGTTTTCAGATGAATCCTGAATGTTGCCTGCCAGAATTCGCAAGCCCAGCTGTTTGGCTGCCCATTCTGAGGCAATTGCCCCCACATCTCTCCGATCTTGTTTTTTCACTTCTGTAGCTGCCGAAACCGTACTGTCGAAACTCCTGGTCAGCAGACGGCGTTCCCTGATAAATTTGCGGCACTGGGCAAGAGCCGCAGGTATGGACCATACCTCTTTGATATCAGCCAGTTCGGCTTCTTCCACCCCCAGCAGATTCTGGGAAATAGCCATGGTAATTTCCCCCTGCACAAACAAATCCGGGCTGGCTGCTAAACTGTCCACCGCCATTGTGATCGATCCTTCGTAAGTATTTTCTATTGGTACAACTGCTTTGTCAATCAGGCCTGATTGCACTTCTTCCAAAACATCTATAATAGTCGGAAAAGCCACCAGCTGCACATCCTGCCGCTTAAAACAACGGGAAGCGGCTTCTTCGCTGAATGTTCCCCTCGGTCCCAGATAACCAACTTTCATAAAGCAAGTCCCTCCTTGTTGTTTATTCCATACTGGTTCAGGTCTACAGGCAAGCATGAAAAAGTACGCTGTGGTTTTTCCTCAGCGTACTTGGACTTTTTCATTGGTGCGGGAAACAGGACTTGAACCTGCACGGAGTTACCCGCTGGAACCTAAATCCAGTGCGTCTGCCAGTTCCGCCATTCCCGCGACACCCTTGTTTGCATTATATGCACTAAGGTAATTGTAACTCAGTTTAGCTATATTGACAAGTTATTGCCTCTGATAAGGCCTATTCTCAGGTCTTTTCCGATTCCAAACCAATTTCAATTTCGCTTTTGGAAAGTGCCTGTCTGAACTCACTGAAAATTTTCTTCAGGTCATCAGCCAGACGTTTTCCTTCGCGAACCAAATCATCACCGACATCATGGATCTTATCGACTTTTGCTTCAGCAACATCCTCTATCTCCTGTATAGTTTGGCGCGCTTTGAAGCCGATATCATGCCGCAGTTCCCGTCCGCTTTTTGGTGCCAGCATCAAGCCCAC
The DNA here is from genome assembly GCA_002347475.1 of Peptococcaceae bacterium UBA2264. Classification (GTDB taxonomy): domain Bacteria; phylum Bacillota; class Desulfitobacteriia; order Desulfitobacteriales; family Desulfitobacteriaceae; genus UBA2264. Next base: position 19,991 of record DDXI01000169.1, on the reverse strand, counting down.
CGCTGCCCCGGCTATTCCTCCGACTAATGCAGCAATAACTATTGTCCCCATACCGTGATCCCTGTATACTCCGTTTGACATATTCATTCTCTCCTTTCTATCCCTTAAATCTTTATTGGAGAAAAGCTATAGCACTTTCTTCGGCAAATATGTTCTGATTCCTGCCTGAATTACAAAATATTGCCGAACAATCTTTCCTTTTCCTGTTCGTTTCGCAGAATGCAAAGTACAGTATACAGGCAGGAATATCTTTGTGCTTCAGCGAATAAACATGTACAGTTACATAATTAAATCAAAAAAACTGATCAGGAAGAAAAGAAAACTCTATATGTTCGGAGGTGCAATTTTGGCCCACCGGAAATCAGCTGTGCAGTTATATAATCACATGGCCAGATATTTATTTATCAGCAGTGCTGTCTTGGTTTCCCTGATAATCATTTCTATTATCTGGTTTGTCGGTATCCAGGGCTTATCAACTTTTCGACAAGCCAGTATTCTGGAGTTTTTTACCAGCAGCTACTGGAATCCTGAAACAAACCACTATGGTGCCTTGACTTTTATTACCGGTTCCCTGGCTACGACAGCAATTGCCATTATTCTGGGCGGACCGCTGGGTTTGGCCGCAGCGGTTTTTATGGCTGAAATTGCCCCTCCCAAAGTACGCTCCCTTATGAGACCGGCCACCGAACTTTTTGCCGGAATACCGTCGGTCGTCTACGGCTATGTGGGAATCATAGTCTTTGTCGATCTCATCCGGAAAACAACCCAGGCGCCGACAGGTTATGGCCTGCTGGCCGGCGGAATTGTGCTGGCCATAATGATTTTACCTACAGTTATCAGTATTTCCGAAGATTCCCTGCGTTCCCTGCCCGCTACCTATAAAGAGGCTTCCCTGGCATTGGGCGCAACCCGCTGGCAAACGATCCGGAAGATTCTTCTCCCTGCCGCAATGCCCGGCGTTATGACTGCTGTCATTTTAGCCATGGCCAGAGCAATCGGAGAAACAATGGCTGTCCAAATGGTCATCGGTAACTCCTCGCGCTTCCCTCAGTCTCTGGTAGCTCCCACCTCAACCTTAACCAGCAACATTGTAATGGAAATGGGCAATACCCCCTTTGGTTCGACCTGGAATAATGCCTTGTTTATGATGTCGCTGATCCTACTCTTGATCTCCCTGATTTTAATTATCCTGGTACGCATCTCGGTCAGAAGGGGGGCTTCCTATTGAAACCAAGACAGGCCGATCGTTTGGCTACTTCCCTGCTATGGCTGGCAGCCTCCTCAATTATTATTTTGTTAGGCTGGTTTTTGGTCTTTATTCTCGGCCGGGGTCTGCCCTGTTTTAGTCTGGAGTTTTTTACCGGCCGGGATGGTGTGAGCTCCCAGCTTTTCAACTCTTTTTACATTTTATTATTATCCCTGGTTTTCTCTTTACCAGTGGGGATCGGGGCGGGGATTTATCTGGCAGAATATGCCCCTGCCAATAAGTATACAGACCTGATACGCCTGAGTACGGAGAGTTTAGCCACCGTCCCGTCCATTGTCTTTGGCCTTTTCGGTATGATTATCTTTGTCCAGGTATTCGGTTTGGGATTCACAATTCTTGGCGGAGCCGCTACCCTGGCTTTGCTTAACCTGCCGATTCTGGTCCGGGTAACTGAAGAATCGGTACGCTCAGTGCCAGAAAACTACAAGGAAGCCAGTCTGGCTCTGGGAGCCAATATGTGGCAAACCTTGCGCAAGGTAATTTTGCCGACAGCCCTGCCGGGGTTGATGACCGGCATTACTCTGGTTGCCGGCCGGGCTCTGGGAGAAACCGCCATTCTGATATTTACAGCCGGAATGAATGTCTCCCGCCAGCTCTTTGATGTTAATCCGCTGGCTGCCGGAGAAACCCTGGCCGTTCATTTATTCGCGGTTAAGTCCAATCCCCTGCCCGGAACCAATGCCGATCAGATTGCCGACGGCACGGCCGCTCTGCTGATTATCGTGGTTTTGATATTTAATCTGTGTTTATCCTTGCCCATTCGCTTTTACCAAAAGCGTTTGCTGGGAAAATAATTTAGGAGAAATGCAATGGATAAAATTAGTGTTGATAATCTCGATTTGTATTACGGTGATCAACAAGCCCTGAACAAGATCAATCTGACGATAGCCGAGAATAGTGTGACTGCTTTGATTGGTCCCTCCGGCTGCGGTAAATCCACATTTATCCGCGCCTTGAACCGGATGCACGACCTGCTGCCAAATGTACATATCCACGGCAAAATTTTCATAGACGGCCAGGATATTTATCACCATGACACTGATGTTGACCTCCTGCGCAAAAAAGTAGGCATGGTTTTTCAAAGGCCTAATCCCTTTCCCAAGTCTGTTTTTGAAAATGTTGCTTACGGACCGCACATTCACGGGGAAAAAAACAAGAAAAAGTTAAGCGAAATTGTCGAAAGCAGTCTCCATAAGGCGGTCCTCTGGAATGAGGTCAAAGACAGATTACATGAATCTGCTCTGGGACTTTCCGGCGGGCAGCAGCAGAGACTCTGTATCGCCCGCCTGCTGGCAGTTGAACCGGAGATCTTGCTGATGGATGAACCGACCTCGGCTCTTGACCCTATCTCGACAATGAAAATTGAAGAACTGATTGCTCAGTTAAAAAGTCATTATACCATTATTATTGTCACCCATAACATGCACCAGGCTTCCCGGGTTTCCGACCGCACAGCTTTCTTCTTAAACGGGGAACTTATTGAAGAAAATAATACTGGCGTGATATTTACCAGACCGGCCAAAAAAGAAACCGAAGACTACATTACAGGCCGTTTCGGCTGATCTGTCCTTATCCTCATCACTATATTAGGACTTTATCAAACAAGGAGTTGATATAATTGGCTACCCGCCAACAATTTGACAATGCTTTGGAAGAATTGCGCGAGCGGATTCTGGAATTGGGAACCCTGGTTGAACAACGCATCGCCCTGGCTGTGGAAACATTATATAGTCAAAATCTGGAGAAGGCTAATTCGGTCATCGCCGGAGACCTGCAATTGAATCAGTTGCAAAGTTTGATTGAGGAAAAATGCATTTTATTAATCGCTACCCAACAACCTTTAGCCCGTGATCTGCGCAAGGTAGTAGCCGGCTTTAAAATTTCCATGTATCTGGAAAGGATGGGTGATTTATCTGTTGATGTCGCCAAAGTAACTATCCGCATCGGCAAAGAAAAACTGATTAAACCGCTTATCGATATCCCCAGGATGAGTACACTGGTGCAGGATATGATTGCCCGAGGACTAAAAGCCTACGTTGAAGAAGATCCGGCGATAGCTCAGGAAATGGCGGAAATCGATCACCAGGTCGATCATCTCTATTCCCAGATTTTCCGGGAACTGCTTGTTTTAATGATGTCTGATCCCAAAACAATCAACCAGGCCAATTACCTCTTGTTTGCCGCCCGCTTCATGGAGCGTATGGGCGACTACTGCACAAATATTGCCGAGGAAATAGTTTATACAGTAACCGGTAATCGTCCGGATCTTAATCAATAAGTTAAAGAGACCTGTACATTTTTCCAATCCTCTTAGATAATAAATCCCTTAAAGCCTGACATTACAGCTTTAAGGGATTTATATTTTGTCCGCCTCAAATAATAATCTATTTAAAAAATATTATGTATCTGGGTAGTAATCTAATAAAGAGTGGTCGCGGTCAGATAGTGGGTTTTGTTGAATTTTTCCGTATCCGCATTAAAGTAGGCATTTATGTTCGCTGCGATAAATTTCTTGTTATTGATATAGCCGGCATCCCACGTTGTATCGACATTAACCCAGACTCCGTCGATGAGAGATTGATTCCAGGCATGTTTCTCAAACTCTTTGGTTCTGCTGTTCAAAGCATTTCCATAAACAACTTTGGTTGGTATTCCTGCTGCCCGGGCTATTGCCGCGTAGACAAAGGAATAGTCCCGGCATGTTCCTTTACTGCTTTCTATTACCGCAGACGCTGTATTCATGCCAATGATTCCTGAGTAATAGGCATTGGTGTCATAAGTGATATGATCGGTTACCCAGTCATGAACAGCCTTTGATTTTTCCATCATTGTCATCTTATCGTTCGTGATGGAAGAGGCTATGGCAATAATCTTCGGGTCTTTACTGTTTACAAAACCCGAGGGAGTCAGAGCGAGATAATTTTCGGAAGAGGTATTCTGAACATCAAACCGTATTCTGCCATCAAATTTTCTGTTGTTGTCTCCTGCCCAGACAGTATATTTTCCAACACCAAAACGCAGCCAGATTTTTGCTGAAAACTTCCCTGCACAGACATTAACCGGATAAGTTGTAATTTCGCCCTGTGGGCCTCTCAGGCAAAGCCAGAGCTCATTTAAAGAACTGGTTCCTTCAATTGTTATAAATTGGCAGCATTCAGAGTTGTTCACGGCTGGGGAAGTAATTTTTATTAGATCAGATTTAAATCTTTTAATTTGAGCGGCCTCGGACGGAGCAGCAAGGAATATTACCAGTAGAAAAGCCGTTAATAATGTTGAAAATACCATTGAGAATTTGCTGTTAAACATAGGTTACACACTCCTTCTGTTCAGAATAATAAAACCCTCTCCAGGGGGGTTACCTGAAGAGGGTCAAAAAGCCACAGTAAATAGCTTTTGCACTTCGGTAACCCGGCTGTCATAACCTTAATGGTCTTAGACCCGTGGCTTTGCGTCTCCGCCTTTCGACGGATTTGCCGTTTATCGTTTTGCTATAAAGTTCTTTGTTTATCCTCTATATCCCATAATCAATAAAGCTATTAAGATTTTAATTCCTTTCAGGATTTTTATTCCTTTTAGTCAGAAAAAAATAAAACCCTCTCCAAGTGGTTACCTGAAGAGGGTTAAAGCCATACCTAATAGCTCATTGCACTTCGGTAACCCGGCTGTCATAACCTTAGCGGTCTTAGACCCGTGGCTTTGCGTCTCCGCCTTTCGACGGATTTGCCATTTATCGTTTTGCTGTCTAATTTGCCTTTATTATAGTGTCTTTTAAAGAATAATGCAATATCTGAAAAACTTAAAAAGTGTAAAAATTTTCACCGGTTCTTTATTTGGTGGGATTTGCCAAACTATTTAATGTGGCTTCATTAACAGCACCCGGACCGCCGAGAATATTGAGTTTCCTGACTTGCTTGTCGATGATATATTGCAATACACCGGCATCGACATAAGGCGCTGCTTCCAGATTCCCCGGCACAAAGAGGATTCCTGAGTTGCGCTTGGCAGCCAATACTGCCCCGGCAATGGAATCAGGGAAATCACGCCCTGTTGCAATAAACATCTCTGTGGGTGCCGGTGCAAATTCCTTAGCCAGAGCCAAGGCTGTACCGTATCTGTTCGTGTCGCCATATCTCACGGGCGAAGGCAGCTGGGCAAAAACATTTTCGGCAACAACTCCGGCATAACCGGCAACAACTGTCTGTGTGATACCCAGGTTTGTCAAGGCTGCGGCTGTATCTGCCGGCAGATTGTCAGTATTCACCTGCAGAATGGGGTATCCTCTGACAGCTGCGTAAGAAGACATAGCCAGAGCGTCAGCGAAACTGTAGCCATTGACAATTACAGCCGTTTTCACTTCGGCCGGTATTACCTGTGGGGCAATTTTGGCCGCCGTGCCAAAACGATCCAAACCGCCAATCCGTTCTACTTTCAAGCCAAGAGCAGTAACCTGATCAGCTACGTTTGTTGATACGGCACCCCATTCTCCGAGGATAATTGCCTTGCTGGCCTTGAGTCTCTGAATCTCCTGAGCAACAACATTTGGAAGATCTGCAGTATTCGTTAACAGAATGGGAGCATTCAGTTTATAGGCCAGGGGAACTCCTGATAAGGAATCAGCAAAATCATCGTTTCTGGCCAAGATGACGGTATCTGCTTGTTCCCATCCTGCTTTGCTGATGGCTACAGCCGTTTCAAAGCGGTTTGCACCTGCATACCTGACTGTCTCCGTTATAAATTCTTCCGGAGCAGTGACATCTTCCTCCGGCGGAACAACAATTCCTCCTCCGCCTGAATCTGAACTTCTTCTTAAATCAAACTTGTTGGAAGTTGCCGTAATTGTATCTTCAGATGCATCTGTCGCTCTGACATGGAGATAATAATCACCGGATACTCCTGACAGTCTAATTCTCTCTCCGCTGACAAATGATGTCCAAGTCCCATCTGTCGGAAAGGCGGATTTTTTGGACCATTGATATTCCGAACTCGTATAATTCTCAGCACCTCCTGCCAACGTAACTGTGGTCGAAGCAGTACTGCCCGCATCAGAGTCCCCATTAGGATTAAAAGTGATTGCTTCTTCCTCTCCCTCCCCGAGCACAAATTTATTGGAAGTTGCCGTAATTGTATTTTCAGAAATATCTGTCGCTTTGACATGGAGATAGTAGTCACCGGTTACTTCACTCAGCCCAATTGTATCTCCGCTGCTGAATGGTGTCCAGGTCCCTTCTGTCGGAAATTCGGGACTTGTTGACCATTGATATTCCGAACTCATATAATTCTCGGCACCGCCTGCCAGCGTAACTGCTGTCGCAGCTGTACCGGCCGCATCTGAGTTCCCATTGGGATCAAAAGCAATTGCTACTTCCGCTCCCACCGTGATATCCTCCAAAATCGGGCTTTCCTTATCACCTTCAGTTGAACGGGTAAAGTTAACGCTGACCTTCAGGTATCGCCCTTCCGGAACTACGAATGGTTGACCTTCTTCGATATCGACAAGCGGGCTGAAATTGGTTCCATCCGTGCTGCTGGCAACTTTGACTCCCAGAGCACCATTGCCGCTGATGATACCGTTCCAATCAATCGATACCCATTTGGCATCCGCATTTCCGCTGTCGTATATGATAGACCAGGTTCCGGCGTTGGCAGTTCCCAGCAGCGTACTGCCGGTCATGTCGCTGTAATTGTACAAGTAACCTCCCACATTAACCGTGAGATCGACAGCCCCAACAGGACTTCCGTCAGACCCGTCCGGGCCCTCTTTGGGATCTATCCTCACAACTTTTCCGGCACTATAACAGGTTGCCCAGATGTACCCTTCAGCATCTACAGCCACACCTGTAGGTCCCGAAGGGAGTCCGGTCACATTCCCAACCAGAGTACCATCGTTATTCAAGTGTCCGACAGATCCTGCGCCTGACCCCTGGTTCAGGGAGTGAGCCACCCAGATATCATCGTCAAGACCGGCAACACAGCCCTGCGCGTAGATGTATCCCTGATTGTACGAGCCTAACAAAACTCCGGCCGGACTAAATTTTCTGATATTCGTGCCGCCATAACTGGAGTTCCATATATTGCCCTGCGAGTCTATCCCCAGTCCGTAACCAGAACCGGGATAGGTGGTATAGGCATCACCGGCTGTATCCCATCTCAAGAGATTGCCCGAGGTTTCTGACCAAATCACATCATCGCTGTCAATCAGGCCGCCATAGCCGCCGGCACTGTCAAAGGGACCCCTTGTATCAACAATAGCTCCTGTGACACCATCAATCTTATTAAAAATCCTGCTGTTTATGCCGCTGACCCAGACATCGTTATCAGCATCGATAGAAACATGCCTGGTGCCTGAGGAACTCACGAGAATATAGTTGATAATGCACTCGTCCTCAGCGGTGGACACTCCGCCAGCCGAATCAGCGCCTCCCGCGTTAGTCCAGGCTTTGATATCCCCGAGACCAGTCGAGGTATCGCAGACGCCGTTGTCATTCCGGTCGACCCAAAGGCCGCTTTCAGGCAAACAGACGCGGGTTACCGAATGCCCATCCCGGTTGGCAACCCAAACACTTCCGTTATTGTCAACAGTAGTCCGGGAAGGATTCTTGGGCTGGCCGCTGGGAGATGTCCAATATTCACCCAGCACCTCACCTGTCCTGGTATCGATTTTAACGATTGTCCCCCTGCTGGATACGGCCACCCATATGAAGTCAAATTGAGCTGTTGTGTCATCCAGTTTGACTTCACCGGTGGAGGTTTTCACTGTATTTGTAAATTCTCCCTGACTAAAGTCTGCTTTTGTAGTGTAGGTCTTTACTTCATACGGCACATCGTTAGCTGCGACAATGCCAACATTCACCATCGCCACCAGGAAAAGTACAGAAAGAATTACGCTCAAACTCTTCTTGAAACGCTTACTCATGTCAAGACCTCCTTTTCCTCAATTGTTAAATTCGGCTATGTTTTGGAACGCAGACCCAATAAGACGAAGCATCACCCCCTTAAAACACAAAAACCGACCTGTTTGGTCGGTTACGCTACTGGCTCATTACGGGGATAAGCGTCCAAATGTACCCCGCAGTCATAGCTTCCTTCTGGTAAATTATTCTTGAATACAACATTAGAATACATCATAAATATTTGAATTTCAATACTATTCTGAATTTTGCAATTATTAATTTTGCTGACTTCACAAAATCTTAAAACCTTTATCATATCTTCTGGCGATTTCTCTGCTAAATTTAAAGATGGTGCAAATATTTCCATCAGATGATCAAATCTTCAGGAGAAAAAGGCGGAATGAGCATGAAAATGAGCAAGAAAAAGGGGATCACCCTGGGGCTTCTGGGCGTAATAATTCTGGCTGGCGGGGTTTGGGCATACAAATATTTCAGCTCTCCGGCAGCCGTAACAACCAATGTTACTGCCCAAGCCAAACTGGCTGATGTGCAGAAGGTTATCACAGCTACCGGAACAGCCAGCTTCCTTGATCCTGTCCCTCTTTACTTTCAGGCGAACGGAAAAATGATTGTCCTGAATGTTGAAGCCGGTGACCAGGTCACTCAAGGTCAGGTTTTGGGCCAGCTGGATACGACCAAGCTCAAACAAACGGTGGAACAATGCGAGGTGGCCCTCCTGCAGGCCCAGTTAAAACTGGAGCAGCTTTATGATGACTATAGCAACCTGACCTTGAAACAGGCTCAGTCCCAGTTGGAAAAAGCCAAGGTTCAGTTAACCTCTGCCCAACAAAACGCCGATCCTGATTATCTGGCCAATCAGGTTTATCTGGCCGAGCAAAAAGTTCAGAACAGCAGCAATTCTTTGGCTAAGGCACAGCTCAGTGGTCTTACTGCAAGTATTCAGTCAGCCCAGGCCGCGCTCAATCAGGCTCAGAGCGAACTGACTGCCGCTCAGAATCTGCAAAACAAGGGTGCGGCCCAGGCCCTGCTGGCGGCCCAGACAGAAGCAGATGCTGCCCAATATGCTGTTGACCTGCAAATCCAGGGTCCGAAGAGCGCTGACCTGCAGCTGGCCCAGGCTAATATCAGTCAGGCCCGGACAGCCCTGGATTCAGCCAATAAAGATCTGACAGAAGCTACTTTGGTTGCCCCTATTGACGGCATAATTACCAAAGTCTCAGCCCAGGAAAACCAAAATGTCACCACTGAATCTGTAATTATGACTATGGCCGCCGGCCAGGACCAGCTGCAGATCGATACTTCCGTGGACCAGGCCGATATTACGCAGATTAAGGTTGGGCAAAAGGCCGACATTAGCCTGGATTCGGCACCTGAGGAGCATATCAGCGGCACCATCAGTCAGATTGCCCCCATCGGGACAATAGTCAATAATGTCACAACCTTCAGCGTTACCATCCTGCTGGATATTCCCAGTTCCCTGCTCTATGCCAGCATGAGCACCAATGTCAGCATTATTCTGGAAGAAGCCAAAGATGTCCTGACTGTTCCTTCTGAAGCAGTAAGGACTATGGGCGGCCGCAAGGTGGTTATGGTTCCAGGAACAGCAGGTGCAGCCGTTCAGCCTGTCACTGTGGAAACCGGTCTTGATGACGGTACCAATACCGAAATCAAGAGTGGTCTGAGCGAGGGACAGGAAATTATTATCTCTTCCGCTTCAACAACTGCCGCTTCGTCCTCTTCCGCCGGCACCGGCAGCAGTCAAGGCAGTAACAGCAGCGGGATGGGAGCTCTGAGGGGTATTACCGGCAACGGAGGACCTCCCGGGAATTAGGTTTAAGAAAATAACAGGTCAGGAGGGATAACTTGCTAAGACTTCAAGGGATCAGCAAGATCTATAAGGTGGGAGACAGTGAATTTTATGCCTTGCGAAAGATCAATCTGGAGGTCGGGGAAGCAGACTTTGTTTCCATCATGGGGCCCTCCGGTTCCGGAAAATCAACAATGATGAATATTTTAGGCTGTCTGGATAAACCCAGTGAAGGAGAATATCTGCTCGACGGAGTCAATGTCTCCGTCCTGACCTCTAACGAATTGGCTGAATTACGCAACCGCAAAATCGGCTTTGTTTTTCAGGGCTTTAACCTTCTGCCCCGAACAACTGCTTTGGAAAATGTCGAACTGCCCCTGCTCTATGCCGGGGTTAAAACCAGGGAGCGGCGGCAGCGGGCTCTGGAAGCTTTGGAATTGGTAGGATTGAGTTCCAGGGTCAATCATAGGCTCAAAGAACTTTCCGGAGGGCAGCAGCAAAGAGTGGCCATAGCCCGGGCTTTGGTCAATAAGCCCAAGATAATTCTGGCTGACGAACCAACAGGCAATCTGGACAGCCAGACCAGTGAGGAGATCATGGCCATTCTCCAGTCCCTGCATGAGGCAGGGAGTACGATTCTGCTGGTAACCCACGAAACAGATATCGCTCTCTATACCCGGCGCATCATCCGTTTCCTGGATGGGCAGATATCCGGTGATGAACAGATCATAGCTCCTCACATAGCCCGGGCCCATGTTGTGGGAGAGAAAGGAGCAGCTTCATGAACCTCTGGGAATCGATCCGGGTTTCCCTGCGCGCTTTGCGGGCCAATAAAATGCGTTCCATACTGACAATGCTGGGCATCATAATCGGAGTCGGAGCAGTAGTGGCAATGGTGGGGATCGGGAACGGGGCTTCAGCTTCGATTACTTCCCAGATCCAGGGTTTGGGATCCAATTTATTGGTTGTTACTCCGGGTCAGTCCAATACCGGCGGGGTGATGGGCGGCTCAGGCAGCGCCAGTACTTTGCTCCTGTCAGATGTTGCAAAAATCAAAACCGCGGCCTCAGCGGTAAAGGCCCTGGCCCCGGCAGTAAGTACGCGGGTGCAGGTGGTCTACGCCTCAGGCAATACCTCCACCAGTGTCACCGGAACGACGGCTGAATATGCCCAGATCCGGAATGTCAGTCTGGAACAGGGCCGTTTTCTGACCCAAGCGGATATCGACGACGGCTCAGTGCGGGTCGCCATCCTGGGACCGTCAGTGGTCGAAAATCTGTTGGGCAGTAGTCAGGCGGATATTCTGGGCAAGGTGATCAAACTGAACAATGTGCCTTTCCTGGTTGTGGGTGTAACTGCCAGCCAGGGTTCCTCCGGCATGCTCAATAATGACGATGTTATCTATGTGCCTCTTAACACAGCCCAAAACAGACTGATTGGGAAAAAGAATCTCAACCAGATTTATATTGAAGCAGCTTCCGCCGACCTGATGGTAACGGCGCAGGAGCAGGTGACTGCCGCCTTGCGGCGCGCTCACCAGCTAGGCACAGGTCAGGAAAATGATTTTACAGTTACCAATCAGGCCGATATCTTATCCACAATGGAAACCGTGACTCAAACGATGACTCTGCTCCTGGGCGGAATCGCCGGAATTTCCCTGCTGGTAGGCGGAATCGGAATCATGAATATTATGCTGGTTTCCGTAACTGAGCGAACCAGGGAGATAGGCATCCGCAAGGCGATGGGAGCCAAGGGTAAGGATATTCTCCTGCAGTTTCTGATCGAAGCCATTGTCCTGAGTGTCCTGGGAGGAAGTATCGGGATAGGCTTGGGGGCCGGCGGATCCGAGCTTGCCGGCTCACTCCTCAAGATGGACACCAGTATTTCCGGGCCTTCCATTGCTTTGGCCTTCGGCTTTTCGGCTCTGATCGGCATAATTTTCGGGGTTTTCCCAGCCCGGAAAGCGGCCTTAATGAATCCGATCGATGCTTTACGCTACGAATAAAGCTTCAGGGCAAAAAAGCATTACAAGAAAATCAACCCTGAAAAAATCAACCCTGAAACAACCCTGAAAAACAGTAAGCGGAGGTGGCTAAATGCCTGTGTCCAGAAATCATAAGATCCCTTTTTTGCTGCTCCTCATCCTGGCTACCCTGCTGCTCCTGCCTACAGTGGCAACAGCAGCTACCGTTTATTCCCTGGACCCTGTTTCCGACTCTGACTATAATTTCATTGTCGGAGATAGCGGCTCAATCAACATGCGCATTGTTGATGATGAAGGAGAACCCTTCAGCGGAAATATAATCTGGGTGACCCTAACCGATCCTGACGGGAACGAAACCAGTTATTCTCCTGCCGGGTCAAGTAATCTCACCATCTCCGGTATTCTCTTCGATATTCCCGGCACCTATTATCTGCGAGTCAAGATCAGGTATGAGTTTGAATCTGAAACAGATACAGACCCTGTGACAATTGTCACTGAAACTGCTGCCGAGACCCTGAAACAGGCCATCTATGTGGAGGATATGGACATAAGCACCAGCGGCACAATGGTGGTCAATGACAGCAGTCCCACTCATTTCATAACTGCTGCGGTGACAGACTCTGAGGGCAATGTTCTTCCCCGCAAGGAAATAACGGTTGACGGGACAGAAGTCGGGGTCATGAATACTCTGAAACTTACTACCAATACTGACGGTGAGATCAAATTTTCCATGGCCCAGCTTACCCCTCTGCTGACAGGCACTATTTATTACCTGCACGGCGGCTGTGTAATCGGTTCCCAGCCTGTCCAGGCTGCCTACACAGCCGGGGAACGTCTCGGCGGGTCTGTTTCCGGCAATACCGACCTCTCGCTCAAGGTTTCCCGGCAGGGCTGGGAGACAGCTGACAATGTCATCTTGACCAGGGATGATATTCTGGCGGACGCCCTGACGGCAGTGCCCCTCTCCAAAAAACTGGATGCTCCCATCCTGATGACCGCTCCTGCCGGACTGGATTATGCTGTTTGGCAGGAAATCGAGCGCTTGGGTGCTCATAATATTTATCTCACCGGAGGAACGGCAGCAATATCAGCCGAGCTGGAGCATAGTTTGCGGGATAAAGGCTATGGGATAATACGTCTCGCCGGCAAGGACCGCTACGAAACAGCAGCCCGCATCGCCGCTTTCGTCGGCTCCAACGGAACGGTTTATCTGGCTGCCGGCTATGGCGAACCCGATGCCCTGGCCGCGGCGGCTTTTGCGGCCGAAGAAGGAAATCCCATCCTCCTGACAGAACGCACGGGCCTGCCGGCTGCCGCCTTGGCAGCCTTGCAGACTTTGGCTCCTGATAATATCATTATCCTGGGAGATACCGGAGTCATCGCTCCGGAAATCGAAAGCCTGCTGAAGACGCAATACGCTCTGGAAAGATGGGGCGGCGGGGACCGTTATGGTACCGAAAAGGTGATCTTTCAGAATTTATTCAAGGGACAAGCCCCTCTCTACTTCGCTTCAGCCCTGGTCAAACCGGAGGATCTCAGCAGCAGCATTCCCTATGGGGATGCGCTGGTCAGCGCAGCCCTGGCTGCTAAAACCGGAGGATTCGTCGTAATTGTCCCGCCGGATAATCTGCCTGCCTCAATTTCGACCTTCCTCTTGTTTAACAAAGGCTATATTTCCACAGCGCTGGTCATTGGCAATAAAACTGCGATCTCCGCCAATCTGGAAAAAGACCTGCAGGACCTGCTCGCCCACTAAGCCAAGGCTCAGGTAGATTATGCCGATAGCAGGCAGTTTTGACTGGAGTATCTGAAACATTATGAAAATTTTAAAGGAGCCGCGCCGAAACTTTTGTTCGGTACGGCCCCTTTTTTGGGCTGACTGATGTATTAGTTCCCTGGTGCGCATGTCTGTGATGCAGTTCCGGCAACTGTGAAATCCAGTAATTCTATTTTACAGTAACCGTATTCCGGGGTATTCCTTTATAGAAGCTTTCGATATTCTCAGCAATCTTCTTCACCAGGGTCTTGCGTGCCTCCACGCTGGCCCAGGCTATATGGGGAGTAATGAAAAGCTTGTCCTGCTGTTTGATTTTCAGCAGAGGATTTTCCCTATCCATGGGTTCCCGTTCCAGGACATCCAGAGCAGCGCCCCCCAGCAGACCCTCATCAAGGATTCTGGCCAGATCGGCTTCGTTCACAATACCGCCCCGCCCCAGATTGAGAAGAATTGCCTGGGGCTTCATCAATCGCAGGCGTTCGTAATGCAGAAGATTTAAGGTCCGCTCATTTAACGGGGCATGAATTGAGACTACATCGGCCCTCTGCAGCAACTCCGCCAGGTCAACTCTGGTATAGTCAGTGTTGATGTTCTCTCCGGAAGTGGAATAGTAAATAATCTGGCAGCCAAACTGCCGGGCCACACCAGCCACAGCCTGGCCAATCGTCCCCAGACCGATAATCCCCCAGGTCTTTCCGTAAACCTCCGCAAAGGGCCGGCCCAGGTGGGTGAAAATCTCGCTTTGTGCGTACTGTCCTGATTTAACATACGAATCATAATAAGCCGGCGATCCCAGCAGATAAAAGAGCAGCGTAAAGGTATGCTGGACTACGCTGTTGGTAGAATAGCCGGCGACGTTGGTTACCGTTATCCCTTTGCTTTGGGCATACGCCAGGTCAATATTATTGGTACCGGTAGCAGCTACACAAATCAACTTAACCTGGGGGGCATAAGGCAGGTTGGCAGGACCAAGAACCACTTTGTTGGTGATAATAATCTCGCAATCCCTAACTCTCTCCGCTGTCTTTTCGGGAGCTGTAGTTTCATAGACTATGACTTCCCCAAACTTTTGAAAAGCACTCAGATCAGCATCCTCACCCAAAGTTTTGGCATCAAGAATACATATCTTAGGCAAATTATATCCCTTCTTTCAACATATGATATTTTGGTAATACATTATCTTTCCCTGACCAGTAAACAATTCTGACTACTCTTTAGACTTTATTCCTGTTCATTAGTTCATCGAGCATTTCCATTTGCATTTGTTGTACTTCAACCAATTTTTCCATTGCTGATTAATCAGATAATCCAGCTTTTCGTTTAAATGGCGGCCTTGACTTTACTTCCTGTTATCGGCATTACCAGGTATTGCTCTGTTCTAATGCAGATGCCTGTGATGCAGCTCCGGCATGTGAGTATGCTTATGCTCCATCTCTTCATGGGCATGCTCATGACTGTGTTCTCCGGCTATTTCCGGATAGTGGCTATGATTATGGTGAACATCATTATGGTTATGCCTATGCTCATGAGTCTCCCTCAGGTGGACATGCTCATGTTCATGTTTTTCCGTGAGTGCAAAGTAAGCACCCAGAAGCATGATTGCCAAAGCTATCAAAAAAGAGGTTGAGATCGATTCCTTTAAAAGGATCCAGGATAACACTACCCCCACGAACGGCGCTGCCGCATAATAAGCACTTGTTCTGGCCGCCCCTAATTCTCTTTGCGCGCTGACATAAAAAAAGATGCTTAATCCATAAGCTACAAAACCCAGGACAAGGGCTAATACAATGTAAAGAAATTTTGCCGCTAAATCCCCCCAGGTGCAGGCGATGATTAAGGAAGCGAGTCCTGATCCCCAACCCTTGATAATAACAACCTGCAGGGGATCTTTATGGGAGAGGTTTCTGGTACAATTATTCTCAAATCCCCAGCAAAGGCAGGAAAGCAGGACAAATAAGGCTCCTGCAGATATATTGAGCGAGGCTGTATCTCCGATTGTGAGCATGATACTGGCCAGGGAAATCAGACCAATTGCCAGCCATAACCTTTTCCCAACCGCCTCCCGGAAAAATATCATGGCAATAAGCGAAGTTGCCGCAATTTCAAAATTACCCAGGAGGGCAGCCGTGCTTGAATTCGTCATGCTTATACCTGTTATTAAAAATATCGGAGCTGCTGTATCCAGCAATATCATCATGATGACAGAGGGCATTTCTTTTCTTGTAAGTCGGGCTTCTGTGAGCGGATGCTTCTGATATTTTCTCCGGGAATCAATAATGAACATACCCAGGCCGGCGCCAAGATAAAGTAATGCCGCCAGAAACAAGGGATTTATTTCTTTAACCAGAAGCTTGGAAAATGGAACGTTTATCCCAAAGAGCAAAGCTGCTAAAAGCGCATATATCACTGGCAGGTAATTCTTCACACTGTTTACTCCCCACTATCTGCGTTCAGGATTAGCTTCCTTTCCTGATACCAGTCCCTGAAATACTGAAGCTGACCAAAGCATATCTCCTAATATCCTACACAAAATTTTCGAACAAGACAATCGCGATTTTTTTTCAAATATATTTACTTTTTATCAGGATATCCCTCAGTATCTCTTAGTTCCCTCCGTAATCTTTGTTATAATATTCTAAAAGAATAGCTTGAACGCAAACAGAAAAACATTGGGGGATTAAATATGGAACCAAGGCCAGCTTCACTTTCCAGACTCACAATGGCCCAGGTCATTATGCCTGAGCATACCAATCCTTCCGGAATCATGCACGGCGGCGAATTATTTAAAATCATGGATAATGCAGCAGGAGTAGTTGCCACACGACACTGCTCCTCTCCGAACATTCTCACCGCCAGCGTGGATAGTCTGGTTTTCAAGGAATCTATTCGGGCAGCTAATCTGGTACTTTGTGATGCAGAAGTAATTTATACCGGAACCTCATCAATAGCCTTACATGTGACAGCTGTCGTGGAAAAGATTATTACCAGAGAAACAAAACCTGCGGCAGAGGGTTATTGGTTTATGGTAGCTGTGGATAAGAAAGGACGGCCAATCCCCATCCCCCCGCTAATCATAGAAACTGCCGAACAGGAAGAAAGGAAAATTGATGCTCTGCACCGGCTCAAAAGATTGAAACAGTTGTAGCGGATTGTCAAGGAGCCTACACAGAGTCAATTTGCCCTGCAAGCAGCCAGAGGCTGGATTAGAGAATTGTCACCTGAATATTTACATGCTTGGACGAGGATGTGAGCTTAATGTCAGACCATCTTGATCAAAATAACCTGGATCAAACACCCTTCAGCTTTACTCAATTTCGAGTTATTAAAGATAACGAAGGAAAGCCTGTGGATTTTGAAGTTCTTAACGCCAACACCGCTTTAGCACAGATCCTCGGACTGGACCCCCAGCAGGTAATCGGGAAGAGATTAAAAGAGGTTGATCCCGGCTCCGCAGAATTTCAGGCTGATCTGGTCGATGCCCTTACCAGGATTGCCTTGGCCGGCGGAACGGAAATGTTCACCCAATATGTCAACCAACTCAAAGCCTGGTTCAAGGTCTCCATCTTCACTCCTGAAAAGGATTCTATTATTGCCTTTTTCTCTGACATCAGTCTGTCCATGAAACAATTATCCGACTCGGATGTTTTTTTCAATATCAGTCCGAATCTACTCAGTATCCTCAAAATGGACGGACGCTTTATCAAAGTCAATCACTCCTGGCAAATGTTGCTGGGTTATGCCCAAGAAGATGTTGTCAATGTGGACATCCTGGAGTTTGTTCATCCCGAGAACTACAAAGAGACTGTAACAATCAAGAAACAATTTGCGGAAAACCAAATTAATAATATCCACTTCATCAACCGGTTCCGGCACAAGGATGGCTCCTATCTTTACCTCGAATGGGATGCCAATAGCGATGGCCAAAAAATCTACGCGATAGCCAGGGATATTACGGAAAGAATAGAGTGGGAGAATCAGATCGAATATCTGAGCTACCACGATGTCCTCACTGGCCTGTACAACCGGCGTTTTTTGGAGGAAGAAATAAAACGCCTGGATACAGACAGAAATCTGCCGATTTCCATCATCATGGGGGATATTAACCGTCTGAAACTGGTCAATGACGCCTTTGGTCATGACAAGGGCGATGAATTTATTATCCTGGCCGCTGAGGCCATCAAAACAAGCTGCCGTCTGGAAGATCTGGTCGCCCGCTGGGGCGGGGACGAGTTTATTATTTTTCTGCCTGAAACCAATGCCTCGGATGCGGAGAAAATTGCGTACAGGATCCAGGCCAACTGCGCCGACAAGCAGGTTAATTCCATTACGGTTAGTGTTTCTTTAGGTATTGCTACGAAAACATCCCCGGACGAAGTCATGTCTGGTATCATTCGTGAAGCAGAAAACAATATGTATAAAGCGAAAAACATGAAAAGCGAGAGAAGCAGAAACGACATTATTAATGCTGTGATCAATGCCCTTTATCAAAAAGAGCCTTACGAAGAAAAGCATGCCAAACGAGTAAGTGCTTTGTGTAAAAAAACAGCCCGGATTCTGGGCTACAATGAAGAAGAAGTCAAAAAACTGGCGCTGGCGGGTTTAATGCACGATATCGGCAAAGTGGCAGTCAGCGTCCAGATTCTGAAAAAACCGAGTCAGTTGACTGAAGACGAATGGGAAGAGGTCAAGAAGCATGCGGAGATAGGCTACAGGGTCGTCGACTCGTTACTGGAGATGGCTGACATTGGAAACGCCATTCTGGCTCACCACGAACGCCCGGACGGCAAAGGCTATCCCAGAGGAATCCTCCGGGACAAAATTCCTGTCAGTGCAAGAATCATTGCCCTTGCCGACAGTTATGACACTATGACTGGCCAGGGCCTCTATCGAAAAATATTCAGCAAGGAAGAGGCCATTGCGGAGATTCGCCGTAATGCAGGAACCCAGTTCGATCCTCAGATTGCCGAATTATTCATCGAGAAGGTGCTGTCAACTGAGCCTGCATCGGAAGAAATGGAATAACTCTATCCAAATTCTGCGGGAAGATAATCATGATTACTAATGTATTGGGCAGGTGAAAAAATTGTCGGCAATACCTGTTTTGTTGACTTTCCCTGCCCCCAGACTCAGAACGCGCCATGGATGGCGCGTAAATATACATAGGGTTGGGCGAACGTCTGATCAGATGCTATGTGGAGGAAATGGGCATCCACTCCCATGATGGGCACACAACAGTTGGAGCAAAGCAATTATGCCTCGCCCCAACTTTGTTTACAGAATCTTAAATTAGCCAGGTGTTACTTGCTGAATTTAAAATTGGCCAATGGTGCCTCTGTCCCGTCAGCAAATTTAACACTTAACTGCCTGCAGGTACCGGCCCAGGATTTATCAGTCTTCCATACGTAGGTATACTGGCCTGTGACAGGATCATAGGACAACCCACTGTTTCCGGTTGTCACGATTTCTTCAATGTTGTCAAACTCAGAGCCCGCTTCAAAACCTGCAACCCGGAACGATTTGGGGTATCCTCCTGCAAAAATGTCAAGCCCCATATCTCCACCCAAAGTAAATTTGATCGGAATGTCACTGCCTGCTTTTACTACATTAACAATACCGTCCATATCAATAGGCTTGAAGAAGCCATTAAAATCATAATTGACCCTTATGATAAAACTCCCTGAAGATTTATTCCCATAAGCGTCTGTGGCTGTGCAATTGACAATCGTCGTGCCTAAGGGGAAATTAGAGCCAGAAACGTGAGAGTAGCTCAAGGTAACTGGTCCTACCGCATCGATTGCTGTTGCTTCTGGGAAGGTTACCACTGCGCCATTTGCACCGGTTGCTTCTGCTGTAATATTAGCTGGTGTAGTGATGACCGGTGGCGTAGTATCCACAACGGTTACAGTAAAGACCGCTGCGGCGGCGTTACCTGCCCCATCAGTAGCAGTGCAGGTCACAGTCGTCGTACCAAGAGGGAATACTGTCCCGGGATCTTGAGTATAAGTTATTGTTACAGGTCCCACATCATCAGAGGCAGTGGCTTCAAAGGTTACCACTGCTCCGTCTGCATTAGCTGCTTCTGTTGTAATATTTGCTGGTGCAACGATGGTTGGAGAAAAGTTATCGTTTGTTTCGTATTCAACTATATATCCGAGTTTCCAAACAGTATTATTTGCTACATCGCCCCACTTGCCAGGATAGACTGAGTTGCCATACATCACTAAATAGGGCTTGCTAGCCAAATT